>NZ_JCAUAQ010000006.1:0-253854 GCF_059692035.1 Paenibacillus sp. J22P143 | reverse complement strand
AAAATTTCCAGTACCAACCGAGCTTTTTCCTCTGGGCTGAACTTCCTTCTTGGACCTGTCATACAACTAAGAAACTCCTTTTTTGCTGTCTAGTTTATATGTAGCATTATACTAGAAGAGTGCTTAAAAGAATTGGCAGCGCGGCTGTATGCAAAAACTGTTGCTCGCACACCTGTGCTTTCAGGAGACTTGCGCAGAGGATGGAGCATTGGACCCATTCAACGAATCGGCTCTGACATTCAAATCGAAATTATTAATCCGGTGGAATATGCTATGTATGTTGAGCATGGTCATCGGACTCGAGATCATCGAGGGTGGGTAGAGGGACGATTTATGTTGACTGTATCGATCACGGAGCTTGAGCAGGAGCTGACAGCAATATTGGAACAAAAGCTGCAGCGTTTCATGAAGCGGCACTTGGGGTGGTAGGATGATTGATCAGGATATTCTATTTGGGATAATAGGGCAGTTAGAGGAACTGGATCCGGATCTTCCTAAATATACGGAACAAGTAAAGCAGGGCTTTGAGCAGACTGCTTTTTTTGTCTTGCAGCTTAATAGTGGTCAGAAAATGGAAATGAACACTCGTTATAGGCGATCACTTCTTTTTAATGTGCATTTCTTCCCAAATCCAGCTAGCCTTTCAAAGAAAGAAGATTGTAGGAAGATGGCAGAACATTTATATGAAGTGTTGGAGTACATCAACGTCAACGGCCCAGTACGAGCAAACGATTTAAAGTACGAAATTATTGATGATGTGCTCCATTTCTTTCTAAGCTTTGGAGTACATCTTATAAAAGAAAAGCCTTTAGAAACGAAAATGATTCATTCAGAACAGGAGGTTCATCTATGAGTACAAAAAAAGAGCAGGAGTCAACATACTCCAAAGAACAGTTCTTAGCTTCAAGTAGATTCACAGGGGCTCAAAAAGACGTTCTGAATGCTCTGTTGGTCGATGGCGAGGGCTACACGAATTCAAAAGTCATTGAGATGATTAATGAGTTTCTGGAAATGGAGGCCAAGTAATGGCAGGTGGAACATTTACAACACAAAATAAAGTTCGGCCGGGAGCATACTTTAACTTTTCAAGTAGCGCAACAATTGGCACATTAGGTGATCGAGGCATTGCCACTATGGCTTTGAAACTGAGCTGGGGAGTAGCGAAACAAGTTCTTACAATTCATGCAGGTGACAATGTAAAGTCGTTACTTGGATACGATATCACTGATCCTAAGTTGTTGCTGCTTAAAGAAGCACTTAAACGAGCGGGCACACTTCTTTTGTATCGTTTAAATGCAGGAACAAAGGCTACTGCAACAGTTGGAAGTTTGACAGCTACAGCAAAGTATGGCGGCATCAGGGGAAATGATTTAAAGGTTATCATTCAGATCAACATTGATGATGCAGCTAAATTCGATGTGAAGACACTCCTTGGAACGGAGGAGATGGACAAACAGACAGTACCAAACATCGCGGGCCTCGTTGCAAATACATGGATTGACTGGAGCGGTACCGGGGCGCTCACAGCAACTGCTGGAGCCTCACTCACAAGTGGAGCGGACGGTACAACTACAAACAGTGATCACACTGATTACTTAGCTGCTATTGAGGTATACGAGTTTCAAACGGTGGCCCTTCCTTCAAATGACAGCACATTAAAATCTGTTTATGTCGCTTTTACAAAGCGTCTCAGAGACGATGAAGGCCGAAAGATTCAATCAGTACTAGAGAATTATCCGACTGCAAATTATGAAGGTGTTGTGAGTGTTAAAAACGGCGTTGTGCTCTCGGACGGTACGGTCCTGGATTCTATCTCAGCTACTGCTTGGGTGGCCGGAGCGACGGCCGCTGCGCAGGTTAATGAGTCGCTTACGTATCAGGCATATGACGATGCGATTGATGCAAATCCACGCTATACCAATAGCCAAATTGAGACAGCTCTGAAAGCCGGGGAACTCCTATTTACTCAGAATCAGGGAAGAGCGATTGTCGAGCAGGACATTAACACTCTCACAACATTCTCAGCAACCAAGGGGAAAGTGTTCAGTAAAAACCGAGTTGTCCGTGTCCTTGACGCGGTTAATAACGATTTGAGAAGAACATTCGAGACTTTTTATATTGGTAAACTAGACAATAACCCTGATGGACGGAATTTGCTAAAGAACGAATACGTGAAGTACCTGGAAACACTCCAATCTATAGGAGCAGTTCAAAACTTCAATTCTCAAACGGACATTACGATTATTGAAGGGGAGTCCTCCGACAGTGTCTACACAGAGGTTTCCATTCAACCGGTGGATGCCGTCGAGAAAATCTATACCAAAGTGAAGGTGAGCTAGAATGACCTTTCTACAAGCTCGAGATACGATTTCCGGACAATCAGCAAAAGCCTATGCAATTATAGATGGGCAAGTCGAAGAAATGTTCTATGCAAAGAAGTTTGAGGCTAAAGTCAAAAAGAATAAGAAAGAAATAAAGACCTTAGGAAAACGGGGGACTCAGAATAAAGCCAATGGTTTCACGGGCACCGGCACGATGACCATTTATTATGTAACTTCTGCTTTTCGTGAGTTGATGTTGAATTATACGAAGAATGGCATTGACACTTACTTTGATGTCCAAGTGGTAAATAATGATCCTAGTTCTTCGATCGGCTTTCAGACGACGGTAGTCAAGAACGTAAACCTGGATGAGCTGACCATCGCTTCATTTGATGTTGAATCAGAAGCATTAGAGGAAGAGGTTAGCTTCACTTTCGATGATTGGGATATGCCAACGAAATTCGTAAAACCAACATTAGGCTAGAAGCCGAGGAGGATATTTTAGATGAGTGACATTAGTGCATTTCTGGCGGGTAACGTAGCCACACAAACTACTGAGGATTTTGTTGTTTCTGAGAGATTTAAGGACAAAGAAGGGACACCGGTTGCTTGGCAGCTGCGTTCGCTTACTGAAGAAGAGAATGATACATTGCGTAAATCCGCTACCAAGCGGACCAAGGGAAAGAACGGGCAGATGCAATCTGAGATAGACCAAACAGACTATTTGTCCAAGATGGCAGTAGCCAGTGTGGCTTTTCCGAATTTGAAGGATGTAGAGCTTCAGAAGTCCTATGGGGTGCTTGGAGCAGAGGTGCTTATTCGCAAGATGCTTCTTGCAGGTGAGTACTCGAATTTGCTTCTGAAAGTACAGGAGATCAATGGTTTCGATCGAGATATTAATGATCTGGTGGACGAAGCAAAAAACTAATCGACGGCGGTTGGGATAAGGATGGACAGAAACATGATCCGGATCCTACCGCTGTACTTCTTCATTATGCTCTACATCGACTGAGGAAGCTTCCACATGAAATACTGGAACTTCCCCTTTATGAGAGAGCATTTATTTTTGCATCCATTTCATTGTACTCAAAGAAAGAAGCTGATGCGGCTAAAACGAAATGACATAGAAGCGAGGTTTTAAGATGGCTACCGTTGGAGCTAGTCTAAAACTATTTGACCAATTTTCCAACACTTTGAATAGTGCCCAGCAATCCATGAATTCTACAATAATTATCGCCGATCGTCTTAAACATTCTTTAAATGGGACAATTGAGATGCGCATTGCCATTGATCCGAATATGAATATTAACCAGGTTGCTCAGTTACGATCTCGTATAGAGAGTAGCTTAGGTGACATTAGAGCAAGAATCCACGTTGATCTACCTGTTCATGTTACGGCTCTGTTTTCAAATTTACAGGTTATTGTGATGCGGCTGATTGGCGCGGTAAGTCAATTACGTATCGTAAGTGGCAGTAACGCTCAAAGTCTCCAGGATGCACTGCAGCGAATAGCAAGATTAGAGCAACAAATCATAGATCTGCAAACGCGATTAAATGAACGAATTCGTGATGGAGGCAATCGATCGGGCGGTCTACTTAGTAATTTAAAAGGAATTGCCGCAGCATATCTCTCTATAGCGGCTGCCAAAAAGCTTTGGGATGCAACCGTTGGCGGAGCCATGGAGCAGCAGAAGATGCAGGATATGTTCAAAGCTAGGACCGGTGATGATCAAGTAGGCGCTGCAATGTTTCAGAAATTTAAAACGGAAGCATTGAAGGCCGGTATGGATGTAAAAGAATCACTAAAAGGAACGCTTTCCTTCTTCTCCGTAACTCAAAATACAGATCAACTTTCAAAACTGAACAATTTGGCGCAGCGACTAAATGCTTTTGATAGTGCTGGTAATGGAATGGAAGGTGCTGCTTTTGCACTTAAAGAGGCATTAAGCGGGGACATTGTATCCTTGGCGGAACGATTCAATATGTCTAAGTCGGATATTCGTAAATTCAAGATCGATGATTTAGGTAAGAGTGGTGATGTTGATGGATTTTTAAAAGCTTTTGATCAATTGTTAGAGAAACAAAAGATGGGTCAGGCTGCTTTTGATAAGATGCTGGCTAGCCCTGCCAAGCAATCCGAGATTCTAAAGAACAATCTTAAATCAGGGTTGGCTGATGCAGGTCAGGGGGCGGTGGCTGCATTACTTCCTCTAATTCTCATGTTAAATCAAAGCTTTCAAGATGGACGATTTCAATCATTTTTCACAGGGTTACAAACTGGCTTACGTATCGTTGCCATGCTTATTGTTGGGGCTACACAGGGGGTCTTATGGTTCGCGGATGCCGTTCAAACCCACTGGCCTATCATTAGTTCAATTTTGGCTACAATCGGGACACTTCTAGCTGCTGTTCTTATTCCAAGACTCTGGGGAATGATTGCTCCGCTTTGGGCTGCCGTCCCCCCGTTATATGCTCAAGCGGCCGCTTGGCTTGCAATTAACTGGCCTATTGCTCTAATCGCTGCAGCAATGGGGATTTTGATCTTCATATTACAAAGATGCGGCGTTACAGCAGATCAAGTAGTGGGTGTCATAGTAGGAGCCTTTATGATGCTGGTCGGCTCAGTTTGGAATGAGGTTGCGTTGCTTTGGAACATCTTTGCAAGCTTTGCCGAATTCCTTATTAATCTCTTCATTGATCCAACATACGCGGTTAAAAAGCTATTCTACGATCTAGCAACAACTTTTGGTTCCCACATGTTAAACATGATTCGTAGCAGTGAGGATTTCGCTGAAAGCTTTATGAAGGTAATACTTCAGGGTGTAAACGGGGCGCTCAAGGGTCTTAATTGGATGATTCAAGCGATCAACAAGATTCCAGGCATAGACATCCCCACTGCGAAAATGTTCGATACTGAAAATGTCCATGCTATGAGTGACGGTGTAAAGAAGGTCATGGACATGCTTGAGAAACCAGTTAGTGAAAAGTCGGTTGTATCCATAGCTTGGATGGATGAGAAGAATCTAAAGAATGAATTTGATTTTGGCTACAAGAAGGGTTCGGATTTCGTGAATAGCCTCTCATTCAACATGCCGGGCGCAGATATGTCGGCCATCGGCAAATGGGATACAATCAACAAAGTGAATGAAGTGGGAAGTATTAACGATACAGTAGATATATCAAGTGAAGATTTGAAGGTCATGCGTGAACTTGCTGAAATGAAAAGTATTCAAAATTTCATCACTTTAACACCTACGGTTCAATTTACCGGCGATATTCACAATCATGAAGCTGGAGATGTCGAGGATATGGTCGGGCAATTGGTGGAATCGTTAAGAACTCAAATGGCGGTTTCCGTTGATGGGGTGATTTTCCAGTGAGTTATGAAATCCATTTGAGCTATAACAACAATGCCGAAGGTGTTCAGATTCCTGTAAATCCTGAATCCGTAGAAGTAACTGGCGGTGGAAATGGGAAGACCTACGACATTATCGGTGCTAGTGGTGGGACGGGCGAAACACGCGCAGGTGAGATTAATGTTATTAAGAGCCCAAAGCTAAGAGAAGTATCATTTAGCGGGTTCTTTCCAGGACAATTTTATCCTTTCTTGGCAACAGAGACATTGTATGAGCCAATGTACTATATTCGATTGATTGAGAAGTGGATGGGGACCAAGCGGCCAGTGCGCTTCATCTATGCTGCGCATTATGAAGCGCATTTGGCCGCGCAGCGTTTCAGTGGGAAAGATATCAACATGCCTGTTTCGATTGAGAAATTCGTATGGAAAGAAACTGCTGGAGCTTCCGGAGATATCGAATTCAGTCTCTCTTTGAAAGAGTATGTGTTTTATTCAGCGCGAAGAGTTGTGCTCAAGTCGGATTCAAATGGAAATCAGGTTGCAGTTCAACAGTCTACACGAAGGCCAGATGACAGGATAAGGCCGGACACGTACACCCTTAAAGAAGGTGAAACGCTAACGAAAGTTGCAATGAAATTTTATTCGGATGCAGCTGGCTTTCCTGATAGCTCCAGGTTTAAAGACATCCAGCTAATTAATTTTTTATCCGATACTGATTTGAAAAATCTAGCAGTGGGCTCTGTCTTAAAACTACCAGCATTGTGAGGTGTACATTTATGTTAGTCCTAGAGATTGATAATCGTAACGGCGTCATATGGGCGCCTCCTCTGGTGGATGTATCTATAAAAACTAGTCGAGTTGGTAAAGCGGGGATTCTAGAGTTCACGATTTTAAAAGGTGGGATCTATGAGGACACAACTTTTCAGTATAATGCAGGCGATGTGGTCAGGGTGACGTTGGATAAAAAAGCAGCAGTGTTTTACGGTTACATCTTTTCGATTAACGATGGCCGTGATGAAACCGTTAAGATCACAGCCTATGACCAACTTCGTTACTTAATGAGCAGCGATACTTACGTTTTTAAAAACGCAAGTGCATCAGAAATCATTCAGAAGATTGCGATTGATACTGGATTACAAACAGGTCATTTAACAGATACTGTTTATAAAATTCCAAAGGCGATTGAAGACGGTACTAAACTACTGGAGATTATAAATAATGCCCTTACCAAAACAGTCATAGCAACTGGCCGGACCTATGTGTTCCATGATGATTTTGGCCAGCTTTCTCTGACGGATATAGCTGACTGGAAACTTGATCTTTCACTTGGTGATGTTAGCCTGGCTTATGATTATAAAATGTCTCGCTCAATTGATAGCGATACCTATAACCGTGTCAAAATTGTTCAGGACAACAAAGAGTCAGGAAAAAGAGATGTGTACATAGCGCAAGATAGTTCCAATATTGCGAAATGGGGCCGGCTACAGTTTTATCAAAAAGTAGATGACAAAATGAATCCAGCTCAAATTAATGAATCATTGAATAACTTGATCTCGCTAAAAAACCGGGAAACGAGAACTTTTACGTTAGACGCTTTAGGGGATATCCGGGTACGCGCTGGTTGCTCTGTTTCTGTCAATATATCCGAAATAGGCATAAATCAATATTTTTTAGTAGAAGAATGCACACATAAATTCGACGGGGCTGATCATACCATGTCACTTGAGTTGAAGGTTTTCACTTGAGAAATGTAACTACTTTATTTGAACTTATGAAACAGGCCAGTGCTGGTGCTACAGAAGCAGGAAAGCCGGTAAATGTTCTATTTGGCGAAGTAACTAAAATAAATCCTCTTGAAGTGACCGTTGATCAGCGGTTTGCACTTGATGAGGATTTTTTGGTTATTCCAGAGCAACTAACACCTTACTCTGTGGAAGTAAGTTCACAGACAGTAGTGATTCGAAGAGGTCTAGAGGTTGGGGAGTCACTTATCCTTCTGCGATCTCAAGGAGGACAACAATACATTATCTTAGATCGAGTGGTGGAGGTATGATTCCACAGGGTGGTTCAATAAATCAGCAGATTCAACCATTGTACCAGTCAAGTAAAACCTACAGGCTGGATCCAGTTAATAATCGAATAATTGGGTATGTAGATGATCTGGAAGCAGTTCAGCAGGCAGTTTATAAAATAATGCAGACAGAGCGTTTCGAATATTTCATCTATGGCTCTGATTATGGAAGCGAATTAAGCACGTTGATTGGGAGGAGTAATTTATATTTTCAATCTGAAGTAACTAGAAGAGTCCAAGAGGCTCTGCTGCAAGATGAACGCATCAAATCAGTAGGTGATTTTAACATAAAGGTGAGCGGCGATTCAGCCATGCTTGAGTTCACGGTTGTATCGACATATGGAAGTTTTCAAACTTCGAGGGAGGTGTAAGCCCATTGTACGAATCTCAAAGCTACTCAGTCATCCTGCAACGCATGCTTGATCGTGTACCGGATGACGTAGATAAGCGGCAAGGTAGCATCATCTATGATGCACTTGCACCCGCTGCTTCTGAACTAGCTACTATGTACGTTGCTCTTGATTCAAATCTTAGAGCAGTATTTCCGGACACGGCTACCGATGAGAACCTTGACGCGGTCACCGAACCCTTTGGAGAAACGCGACACCTGGCAACGAATGCAATTCGAAAAGGGTTATTCTATGGGGCCACAAGTACGCCTATGGACGTTCCGCTAGGTAGCCGCTTTTCGATATCCGGTCTAAACTACACTGTCATTCTCAAACTCGCTACAGGGCAATTTGAACTACGATGTGACACGGCGGGCAAGGTAGGTAATCAGAACTTTGGGACCTTGCTACCCTTGGATTACATCGACGGTCTGATTAGCGCGAGTCTCACGGATGTGCTGATTCCTGGCGAAGACAAGGAAAGCAATGAGGTGTACCGAGCAAGATTCCTTCAACAAGTTAGGTTGCCTTCTACAAGTGGCAATAAAGCGGACTATATCAAATGGGCACATGAAGTTGATGGTGTGGGTGGCGTTCAAGTCATTCCTCTTTGGAGTGGTGTTGGCACAGTGAAAGTGGTCATCATCGACACGGATAAGAAGCCTGCAAGCATTCAGCTTGTCGAGAACGTGCAAGCATATATTTCACCTACATCGGGCACTGGCGAGGGCACCGCGCCTGTTGGAGCTGACGTGACGGTTGCGACAGCTACGGCCGTGACTATTAACGCGACGGCAACCATTGTAAGGGACGGCTCCCGAACGCTTGCTGAGATTAAAACGGATTTTGAAGCAGCGCTGACTTCCCATCTGGCAGGGATATCCTTTGGGATAGATCCATCCGTGAAGTATGCGAAAACGGGTGCGATTCTGCTTAATGTGCAAGGCGTTCAAGATTACACAGCGCTACAGCTCAACGGAACGAATGGCAATATTGCTGTTGGACAAGGAGCGGTTGCTGTCAAAGGTACGGTGACGCTAAGTGAGTGATTACGCTATTACTAGTCCAACTGGGCAACGCATGCTTGAATCTCTGCCCGATCTATACGAAGAGGTTTATGAAGCCCGCGTGTTGATGACTGCAGAAGGTCAAGAAATCGATGATATAGCAACTAATATTGCTGATGCTCATGACCAGGCTTTTGTTGATCGAGCCACTTGGGGCCTTACTCATTGGGAGACATTTCTCGGTATCCAAACTGACCCAGTTAAGCCCTACGATCAGAGACGATCTGTTATCAAGTCAAAGATTCGTGGTACAGGCACAATTACCGTAACGCTCTTGAAAAGAGTTGCTGAAGCCTACGATAACGGTGAAGTAGAAGTCACAGAAGACAATCCAAATTATACCGTGAAAATAAAGTTTATTAGTAATCACGGGGTTCCAGCAAATCTGGATGATATCGAAAAGGCTTTGAGTGATATCATTCCGGCTCATCTAGCTATCATCTTTGAATTTACTTACATGACTTGGAGTGCTCTCGATTCACATGGATTTACATGGGGGACTTTGTCCGCCAATAACTATACGTGGGACCAATTTGAACGATTGACCTAGAGGGAGGGCGAACACTATTTCTACAACAACACCAAAACTAGGATTACCGCGTCCAGTAGCTTCGGACAACGTAACGCTGGCAAACTATCAAGCTTTAGTTGATGCGATTGATAATAATATTACTGCTGCCATCACCGGCACGTCCAATGCGGATGTTAGTAAGGTGAAAGCTGTGCAACTGGACGCAGACACTCGTTCAGCAGTCGCAACCTATACAACCGGAAAGTTAACAAAGGTTGAGGAAAAGGACGGGACAACCGTTATTAAAACAACAGCATTAACTTACAATGGCGGTACAGGACAATTACAAACGGTTTCTGAATCAGCTGGAGGAAGCACAGTAACATATACAATTAACTATGACGGAAATGGGAATTTTTCCAATTATACTAAGGGGGTGTCTTAAGGCATGGACGTAGCAACACTCGCGCAAGTAATTGATTTGTTAGTGAAAGTTGGCAAGAATACTGACGTTGCTGGAGGAAGCACGGTTTTTAGCCAATTACAACGAATTTTTGATTCCACCGATGGGGTCGAGGCAAAAACGAATCTAATTGGAGCCACTGGAGATGCAGCAGGTACCGGTTCTATATTTGCTAGGTTAGCTCAAATAGCGGCGTATGTCGATACTCTTGAGTCGATTGTTGGGACAAATGTTGATTCAGCAGGAACAACAACGGTATTTGCTCGTTTAGCTCAGATTGCAGCATTTGTTGATCAGGTAGAAGGTTATTCGGATACACTGGAAACGCTGCTAGGACTAACGGGTGATGTTGCAAGCGGAACAGGATCAGTAATGGCTCGATTAGCTCAATTGATCGCATACACGGATACAGTTGAAACCGTGTTAGGAACATTGGCCACGAGTTCCGCGCTATCAACCGTCAACACAACCGTCAATACAATCAGTACAAACGTAAACACAGCAAACACGAATGTTTCAGCGGTGAAGGCCAAAACGGATTTAATTGGAGCGTCCGGAGACGCAGCAGGGGCCGCCACGTTGTTTGGCCATATTAAGACGGTTCAAAATGCAACCGGTAAAACAGTTTATGTGGCTAGTAACAATTTAAAGGTTAATGATACAACGGTTTACACGTCAAACATTGACCCGGCAAACAACCCATATGGGTTAAGTATTTTAATTTACAAGTGGACGCCAAAGACAACGGGGGAGATACTCGTTTCATTGGACATTCAACATTTGCACAATGGAGGTTCAGGAGGAAGCGCCAATTTTGGAGTTGCATCATTCAAAAACGTGGACATGGTTGGCGTTGCGGCCGCTTCTAATCCGGTTGATTGGAGGACGGCACAGGGTACGCAATTCGTTGGAAGTCCGCCTATTATTTTGGGAACAGCGACAGTTTCGCAATCCGCGTTCATAACAATTTCAACAACTTTATTCATAACAACAATGGCGCCAATTTATTTTGTTTATGATCCTACATGGAATGGAAACCAATGTAAAAATTTCAAAATAAGTTATGATGAAATATCGGTATAAAAAACTAAAAAGGAGGTTTTTACATGGTTGTTGTTTTTTATCGAGAGGACGGACGCGTTGTTGGGATGATTGAAAACCCAACGGCAGCACAAATGGAGGACAATAAGTTGCCGTATGCAACATTTCAAAATACGGCGGCAATTCCGGCGGGAATGTTTAAAGCGCCGAAAGGTCAATCTTCCGTATACAATCCGGTGAATAATGTCGTTTCATTCCGGGACCATGTGGAGCAACCGAAAACGCTGGATCAACAACGCATGGATCAATTGGAAAAGGACAATAGAGACAAAGATATTGAAATTGAGGAATTGAAAACGGCAATGGCCGATCAAACGAGCGCTATTTTAGAAATTTACGAGGTACTACTAGGGGGATAACAGACAATGGCAGTATTACCGGGGATTACATCACAATATGCAAAAGCCGTCATCATCGACAAAACGCGCACATTGGACAGCGCACCGGCAACATACAAAGATCCAGTCAAGCAATTTGCAGCGAAAAAATATTTTATTGACGATATTGATTCAGCGTTGACGTCCGGAAGCATTACTCAGGAGACGCGGGACGAGATTGTGGCATTGAAGGAAGAAACGGACCCGCAATATAGGCCGGTTGTATCAGCAGCAGCGACAACGGAAATTTAAACAAGCAAAACGAGGATGGCCTACGGTTTCCGTGGGTTCTTTTTTTTGCGACAAATTGGCATAAGCCCGCAAGATCTTTTGATTCGCCTTGGTTATCGATTATTAATACAGAAAGTGGGAGTGGCTATGAATAGATTTTTTCAATCGTTACTAACTTTAAATTCATTATTAAAACCAACAAATGCAGCAGCTGCCGCAGCAAGTGCTTTTATCAGTCCATTTATAGCAAATGCCATCGAGAGCGGGAAGTTTTGGGTATTCTTTTTGTATATTAACATCATTATTGCCGACTGGATCTCGGGTACATCCGCCGCAAAGAAAGACGACACTTACTCATCCGAGTACGGTATCGCTGCGGTCCCGCGCACAATTATCATGCTTTGGCTTCCTTTTGTTGGATGGTTACTTGATAAAGTATCTCTAACTGTTTTTAACGTGAATCAACCAGGTTACGCCTACTTTGCGATAACAGGTATGCTTGTCTACCATACTTGGGAGAGCATGACAGCCAACGCGTATCGAGCAGGTTGGCGGATACCAAAGCTAGTGACTTCGTTTGTTAAAAGTGAGATTAAAGCAAAAATGGAAAGAGCGCAGAAGAGGAAAGGCGATGGGGGAATTGGATAATTTGTATTGGTGGGGCAAGGCAAAGGAGGCCAGCTCAATCATTGGATGGTTTCCTACTGTAGTTTTCGCTCAATGGCAGCATGAGACAGGTCACTTCACGAGTTCCAATTTTACGAAGAATAACAATATCGCCGGACAGACTTGGCAGAGCTATATGCCATTGTCCATGAAAGGTACAGCGCGTCCGTCAGCTGAGGGCGGATATTACATCCGTTACGACGATCCAGTGACAGGTTATGTGGATTTCATCCAAAAGAACGGCAGATATGCAAGTGTAAAGCAGCAGGCAACTGAGGAAGCACAGATTCGTGAAATTACTGCGCGCGGTTGGGCTACGGATAAGAATTATGCAATAGAGCTTATCCAGCGGTTAAATGACAATAAACAGCAAGGGTATATACTGGAGGAGGAACATGAATTGGATAAGGATGTTGCAAATACGATAATAAACACTTGGATTAAGCCTGAGTGGCATAATGCTGAAGATCAAAAAAAGGGCGCTTCAGGAGAGACGATAGGAGAGTTAATCAAACAACAGAAATATTATAATTGGTTAGCAAATCAGCTAAGATTAGTTTCTGGGCAATCTGAAGAGTGAAAGAAATCCCCTACTCTCCATAGATTGTTAGTAGGGGATTTCAATAAGTTTTAGTATGAAATGTCAATCTGGAACTTAATTGTTTTGTAGCCTGTAATATCATCAGAAGTGATAAGATCTTCTGTCTTTACATCAGATACGTTTATATCACTGGTGCTTCCTGAAGCCTTGCCTAGTCGCTTTCCAGCAGCATCATAGAATACTGCAGAGAAGTTCGCTCCTTTAACTGTCTTTGTTCCAATATTTTTGACTTCACTTGCAATTGACCATCCAAAACTGTTTTTCTCTACTGTTACATCATAAAATGCCAGTTGCTCTGTTTTGTATACCCCGTCTTTTGGAAGCTCAGGCACTTTACCAGCGATTGAGATCTCACGCTTATCCCCGTCCCATTTCACTTCTGCACCTAACGACTCTGAAACAACTCTCAATGGAACATAACTTGATCCATCTACGATTTGTAAATCAGAATTAATCAATTTACCATTAATAAACAGTTTAATATCTGAAGCAGCATAAGCTCCAACAGCAATTGAAGCTGCGATAATTCCAGTCAGACCAAGTGAAATCAATAACTTTTTTTTCAAATAAATTCCTCCTTTTTTTCCAATTATGACCTTTTCAAGTATATCAAATATTGTCCAATAAATCTTACACTAATTTTTAACAAATGATTATTTGAAAGATATGTAGCTAGTCTATAGAAAAAATGCTTGCACATTCAGTACATAACTGTTGTATGATAAATAAATAGGAATATATGTTCTTATATTTTAAGGGGGTTATTATGAGTAAGATTAATAATAACGGTCTTTGGGAATCATCACGTTTCATCGGTCCTGAATTAAAAGATGCTATTCGTCTGCAGCAGAAAGAGATTAAGCGTATATCCAAACCGATTCTTGATGAGCAAGAGGTGCACGTAATATCTGCGAGCCTGAGTCAGTCTCAGATGTACAAAAAGACTATTATGATAACATTATTTGACGAATATCAACCAAGATTGATTACTGGTGTTGTCAGTCGAAGTAAGCAGGCAGAATTCCGCTTAGATTCGGTTAATCCTTTTAATGGAGTAGAGGATTGGCAATGGATTTATTATAAGGATGTTTTGAAAGCAGAGTTGAGCAATGAGTGGACAAAGGATGAAATGGTAGATCCATAATGTTTATCTAGGATAAATATTTAATAAATCCAGAAACACTTGTGTTAAAAGGCCTGAGGGAAAGCATCCCTTGGGTTTTTTTGCGTTTATGTTCATCAAGCTTGTTACTTAAAGGATAAAAAAGCTAATTTGTCGAAATATGGTAGAAACAAGCTGTTTGGGAGGATTAGCATGAAACAATCATTGCAATATGTTTTGAATAATTATCGAACTGCATTTCACCAACAATTTACAAGTCACCCTATAGGAAGATTTTTAAGAGGGGAATTTGTCTCGACTATTATCGAAAAATCAATCATTGATCTAGATAAATATACACTGAAAGGTTCTTCTGGGCAGTCGAAATGGGCTGAGATTCCCTGGATTGCAATTTTTGATCGTGATATTATTTCAACTGCGGAAAAAGGTTTTTATATCGTTTATTTGTTTCGTGCTGATATGAGTGGAGTCTATATTTCATTAAATCAGGGATGGACATACTATAAAAAAAAATATGGAGTAAAGCATGGTAGAATTAATATTAATAAAGTCTCAACTGTTTTAAGAGAACGATTAAATTCTACACTAAATGATTTTAGTATAAATGAAATAGACCTTAAATCAACTTTAAATGTGAAAGTGCTTGCAGAAGGATATGAATTAGGACATATTTGTGGGAACTTTTATCCAATTGATAATATCCCAAATGATACAGTCTTAATTAATGATTTGAGAAACTTGTTGGGTGTTTACAGAGAATTAAAGGCACTTTTAGGAAATCGTTCAGTTGAGCAATTTATTGAATTGATTATTTCTAATCAGGAACTATTTGAGAATCCTGAGGACAAAGATGAAGATAAGTTTCAGAAAAATGTACTGACATCTGCTCCATCAGTCACTCCACCAGCACCGCAACCTAAGCCGCCGCTCTTTTTGCAAGGCAAAACTAAGAGATATCATCGTGACCCTAGCATTGCAAAAGAGGCTTTAATAAAAGCGAATTTCAAATGTGAAAATGACATTAATCATTCAACCTTCTTATCTAATACAACTGGTCAAAACTTTGTGGAAGCTCATCACTTAATCCCAATGAAATTACAAGATACTTTTGATTATAGTCTTGATGTTCCAGGTAATATTGTTTCTTTGTGTCCTAACTGTCATCGTGCAATTCATTTAGCTGTTGAGGAAATTAAAAAAGAAATGCTATCGAAATTGTATTCTCAAAGAATTTCTGAGTTAAATTTATATGGTATTGGCGAAATTACGATTGAAGATCTTATAGTCGGTTATAGATGATGTAATATAGGAGTTATTAGATGAAAAAAGTGGCCGCGGCATTATTAATGAAGGATAACAAAATTCTGATTGCGCAACGGAAGTCAACTGATAAACTTGCTGGTAAGTGGGAGTTTCCAGGAGGGAAGCAAGAGCCCGGTGAAACATTAGAAGAGTGTTTGAAACGAGAGATGCACGAAGAGTTTGGAATTGAAGTGAAGGTTGGAGATTTCTTTGCAGAAAGTACCTTTCATTATGAGGCAGGTACAATTATTCTCTATGCATACTGGTGCACATGGACCTCAGGTGAAATAGTCGCAATAGATCATGATGATTATAGTTGGGTATTTATTGAAGAAATGAGCCAGTACGATTTTGCTCCTGCGGACATCCCATTTATCGAAAAATTAATGAATTATTAATAGTGGAGCTATTTTTCATTCAGCCAGTTTGAAATTAAGATCCTGTTTATTTGCAGGATCTTTTTTGATACAGTTTTTTAACCAAATATAGTAGGTTATTTTAGGTGTAGTTTTGTTGTAATATTTTTGATTCTGAAAATTTTCGTCCCCAAACCGTCCCCAAGCTAAAATTGTAATATCTGTTATATATTAAATTTCGATGCTGTTATAGTCAAACAAACCCTTATATAATAAGGGTTTTAAAAAACTGTCCTATAAAATAATAACGACGGCCTTTTGCAAGGCCGTCTCATGGGAGAGGAGAAACCGGATGAAGAGCTTATGGGGAAACGTAAGCCTTCTCCGCGGTTGTCTACGACATTCTCTGATGTCGATAGTTCAAGGATGACCTTTTTACGGAAAATTTATACATCACAGGGATAAAATTTTTGTGTCAGATTAGTGCTTGTGGTACGATAGCAAAAGAATGAACTAGCATGAAGGGGAAACACAAGGATGAGAGTGATTTCAGGCACGGCCAAAGGCCGGTCGTTAAAGGCTGTACCCGGTACAAGCACACGACCAACAACAGATAAAGTGAAGGAAGCGATCTTCAGTATGATCGGACCTTATTTCGACGGAGGGCAGGTGCTTGATCTGTTCGCCGGTACGGGCGGGCTGGGCATTGAAGCAGTAAGCCGTGGCATGGATAAGGCTGTATTTATTGATATCGAGAAGAAAAGCATCGACACGATTCAGCATAATGTGGAAATAGCCAAAATGAAGGATCAGGTGGAAATTTACCGTACAGACGCCGCGAGAGCGTTGAAGGTATTAGCGAAGCGGGCAGAACAATTTCAACTTGTATTTCTGGATCCACCCTATCGGATGAAAGGGATTGCAGAGCTAATGACGACGATGGAGGAACAGGCCATTGTGGAGGCGGATGCGACGATCGTGGTTGAGCATGACGCCAAGGATGTACTGCTAGAAAGCGTAGGTGGATTCAAGCAGCTTCGCAGAGCGGACTATGGAGATACGGCTGTTACCATATTTAAACGCGACATCGCGTCCATATGAATCAGCAATAGAAGGAGAGGGACAGCATGATGAGGCAAGAACATGGCATTACAGTAGCGGTATATCCAGGTAGCTTTGACCCAGTTACCTATGGTCATCTTGATATTATACATAGAGCAGCCAAAGTGTTTGATAAGCTAATTGTAGCGGTGCTGAACAACACGTCCAAGAACGCGTTATTCACCCTGGAAGAACGGATGGAGCTACTACGGAAAGTAACGGCAGATCTGCCTAATGTGGAGATTGACGGATTTCGGGACTTGATGGTGAATTACATGAAGGCTCGTAATGTCAGGCTTATTGTTCGCGGACTTCGGGCCGTTTCGGATTTTGAATATGAATTGCAAATGGCCTCGACGAATCACAAGCTGAATCCAGATGTAGAAACATTCTTTATGGCGTCGAAGCCGCAGTTTTCGTATTTGAGCTCAAGCATCGTGAAAGAGATTGCCAAATTCCATGGACCTGTCGAGGATCTTGTGCCAGCGGAAGTGGAAGAGGAGTTACGCAAAAAATTCCCTCAGACCTAGAAGCTAGATCTAAAGGAATTTCAAGTTAATTCACGACTTTCTTCTGAAAGCGACTCA
Source organism: Paenibacillus sp. J22P143 (assembly GCF_059692035.1). Lineage (NCBI taxonomy): Bacteria > Bacillati > Bacillota > Bacilli > Caryophanales > Paenibacillaceae > Paenibacillus > Paenibacillus sp. J22P143. The sequence continues at coordinate 236,229 of NZ_JCAUAQ010000006.1, read as the reverse complement.
GGACAAACGAAACCAGCAGCATCAAGGTAAAAAGGAAAATGAATTGCGTCAGCATTGGTCCCCAAAGGCCCCATGCCGATTCGCCGTTCACGGGAAACGATACCGCGGCGGCCTCGTTAGATGCTAAGTCCAACCGAAGAAAGCTTGGCTCTGTATCTAACAAAAGCAATTGCAATGGTTTCCATAGTAGAATGGTTGTGAACAAGGCGAGCACGGCATGCAAAGCGCGGGACTGTAAGAAAAATGTGTACCGGGCATCGGTTTTTTGAAGGAAACCAGCGACCTGTGCGTGGGCTGACAAGCCTCCCCAGCCGAGAAAGGCGCTGAGCAGCGCCATTTGTGGCAACAGTGGGAGATCCTTAGCTTGGCTGAAAGCATAGGAACCAAGGTGGATTTCCATCAATCCTTTAATCCATTGCGGTGTAGTGTCAGTGAAAATGCCCATACAGCTAAGTAGAAATTGCGTGATGGGGCGAAGTATATCGGCAAAATGAGTAATAGAGATGACGTTGATTAATACGGAAAATATCATCATATAGCCGCCAATCAACATTAGCGTTTGCACAGCGGAAGTTACCGCATCTCCAAGTAGCTTACCAAAAGCACGTCCATCTTCCCAATAAGCTTGGCGCATGGCCATAAAGGCGGATTTCCAAATAGAAGTCGTTTGTTTCGGTTTAATGACTAGCGTTTTCGCTTCAAGAGGAGCAATGACTTGCTTCGTATGTCGCATCAAGAATCCTGTTGCGATAGCGGAAATGTAATGAATAATCCCGAGCAAGATCCCTAGCTTCGCGTTATGAAGGAATCCAATACCGATAACCATGATTAGGAATAAAGGACTGCACAAATGTGAGAGGGCCGTTAAACGCTCTGTTTCCGTGCGTGTAATCAGGTTTTTTTCGCGCAGCGATGCAGTAATTTTAGCTCCTGCAGGAAATCCTACAACAAAGCCTGATGCCAGCGCCCAACCGCTAACGCCAGGGAGACGGAAAATAACGCGCATCAGCGGCTCCAAGAGTACGCCAGTACCTTGGATGACACCGAAACCGATCAAGAGCTCAGTCATAATAAGAAAAGGCATTAATGCGGGGAAGACAAGCTTCCACCAAACGGTCAGTCCTTCGAGAGAGGACTGAAAAGCTTTATCAGGAAATAAAATGACAGATATAACAACTAGTCCAGCCAAAGCTCCTAGAACCAGTGTTGTGAATTTGGCAGGGAATCTTGTATTCATAGGCTGCATAACATCACCTCGTCCTTCGAACATGCTTCATTGTACGCAAGAAGGCAGGTGATTAGACCAAGCTTTCATCGAGAATGGATAGGCAAGAGCATCAAGAGAAAGCAACAGGAAAGGGGGACCTGTATGGATAAGGAAGAAGAGAGTACGATACGTACGTGGTCGAATGATTCATATCGTTATCCGAGAAGCTCAGCGACGAGACGCTACCTAATATCTGCCTTAGTAGGTATTATCATTGTATATTTATTGTTTTTTGTGAGATTGCCCTTTTTTGTTTTTATGCCAGGTACCGCCGAAGAAATCAAGCCGATGGTGTCGATTTCCAAAAGCACAGGCACAGAAAAAGGGACACTCATGCTGACAACGGTACGCGTAGCAGATGCCAATGTGGTGAACTATGTGGTAGGACTCATTCATCCCTATGAGGAAATTCAGCCCAAAAAGGCAGTTCTCAAGCAGGGCGAGTCCGAGCAAGAATATTCACAGCGTCAGGAATATGTCATGCTAACCTCACAAGCCAGCGCGATTCAAGCAGCCTATACCGAGGCCAAGGTTCCTTTTCATATTGATCATGTGGGTGTGATGGTCCTTCAAACCGTCCCAGGTTTGTCAGGTGAGAAGGTGCTTAAACCAGGTGATGTGCTTTTGAAGGCCGGGGACAAAGAGGTGAAGGTAGCGCAGGATCTACGAGACTCGCTCGCGGGCAAAAAAGCCGGGGACACCATTACAATTACGTATGTTAGAAAAAAGACTGAATTGCAGACGACATTGACTCTGGGAGAACTGCCGCTTCAAAATGGAGAGTCAACGCCGCGGGCAGGGATTGGTGTAGAGCCAGTAGGCATGCAATCGGTCAAAGCCGATCAGGAAGATCAGCAGGTGACGATTAAGGCTGGTGATATTGGCGGGCCTTCAGCAGGCTTAATGTTCTCTTTGGAGATATTCAACCAACTTGTACCCGAAGATATTACGAAGGGCTATCGCATTGCAGGGACGGGAACGATAGAAGCAGATGGCTCCGTAGGTCCGATTGGCGGTATTCAACACAAAATTATTGCTGCGGATCGGGAAAAAGCTGAGATTTTCTTTGCTCCCAAAAACATAACCTACAAAGACGGGACCAAGATCGAGAATTATTCCGATGCGGTCAAAAGAGCAAAGCAAATTAATACGAAGATGAAAATCGTAGAAGTTGGAACCATGGAAGATGCCTTGAAATATCTAGCAGATTTACCTTCGAAATAAGTCATTTCTAGCAAAAGTAAGATAATTTAAATTGACAAATGATATGCGTAATGGATATAATAATCTTTGTTTGTTTGGGGTGAATATACATGCAAATTCGTTTTAGAGAGCTATCTCTGCAAGGGCAGCCGGTACCAATGAGCGAAGTAATGAATTTGACGGAACCTTTTGAGGGTCGTCAAGACATCCTTGGCCATGGACCTGTTCATGTCAATCTTCATGCTAAGTATGAAGAAGGACTTGTTAAAGTTAACGGTATGTTAACGCTAGACTTGGAGTTAAGCTGTTCCCGATGCTTAACGCACACTAACCAAACAATTAAGCTTCCTTTCAGGGAAGTTTTCATGCAAAAGCCGGAAGAAGAAGATCCAGAGCTTGACGAGGATATTCATCTGGTGGTTGGGGATAAAGTAGATTTGGAGCCTTACGTTGTAGAGAATGTAGTGGTTGGATTACCGTACATACCACTTTGTAACGAAGCGTGCAAAGGTCTCTGTCCCGTGTGCGGAGAAAATCGCAATCAACGTGATTGCGGCTGTAAGCAGGATAAGATTGATCCTAGACTTGCAGGTCTCGCGGACTTTTTTAACAAAGAATAAGGCAACGCCGAAATTCGTATAAGGAGGTGTTTTGAATATGGCAGTACCTCAAAGAAGAACGTCCAAAACTCGTCGCGACAAGCGCCGTACTCACTTTAAATTGGAAGTTCCAGGCATGGTGAAATGTGAACAATGTGCAGAGCTTAAGCTAGCGCATCACGTTTGTAAATCTTGCGGAACATACAAAAGCAGAGAGATCGTAAAAGCATAAGATTAGACATAGTACTTCATCCTAGGTGAGGTGCTATTTTTTTTGCTTTCTTTTTGTTTGTAAATTTAATATACTACAGTTTAGTATCTGGTAATAAGATGAGATCTCACGAGATAAGGTGGTGCTTACCATCGAACGCCTTCCTAAACGACAAAGGCAGCAGCAGCTGTTGCAAGCCATTGAAGCAAACCCTTTTATGACGGATGAGGAATTGATGCGAACGTTTGGGGTTAGTATCCAAACTGTCCGCTTGGATCGATTAGAGCTCGGTATTCCTGAACTGCGGGAACGCATGAAGCATATGGCCGTCAAAACGTATGATCCTGTGCGTTCACTTCCCATTGATGAAGTTATTGGGGAAGTCATTGACTTACAATTGGATCAGAGCGGTATTTCGATTTTTGAAATAAAAGAAGACCATATTTTTTCAAGAACCAAAATTGCCAGAGGACATCACATTTTCTCACAAGCCAACTCGTTGGCTGTTGCTGTCATTGACGATCCGATTGCTTTAACAGCTTCGGCCGATATCAAATTTGTACGATCAGTAAAGCTGGGAGAAAAGTGTATCGCCAAAGCCTATGTGCGATCTGTTTCCAAAGGGAAAGCACGCGTAGAGGTGTTCACTTATGTGGGCGAAGAAACGGTGTTTCGAGGCAACTTTGTCATCTTTCATTCGAAGAAAGAGCAACATCTAGATAGGGAGGACAAGCTCCATGCGGATCGCGATTGATGCAATGGGCGGAGATCATGCGCCTAAGATCGTAGTTGAGGGTGCTCTCGCAGCGGCTAAAGAGTGGAAGGACGTACATATCATTCTAGTCGGTAACAGCGCCGCGATAGAAGCTCACCTCACAGAGAGGCCAGATAACCTAACGATCCGTCATGCGGAAGAAGTTATCGAAGCCGAGGATGAGCCTGTCAAAGCAGTTCGTCGTAAGAAAGACGCTTCCATGGTCGTGGCAGGAAGATTGGTGCGGGAGAAAGAAGCCGAGGCCATGATTTCTGCAGGCAACACAGGAGCATTGATGACGACGGGATTGTTAATCGTAGGAAGAATTCCCGGAATTGAACGTCCAGCATTAGCACCAATGATTCCTACCATGGATGGTAATGGTGTGCTTGCATTAGATTTAGGAGCGAACATGGATGCAACCCCAGAGCAATTGATCCAATATGCGATTATGGGCAGCATTTATCGTTCCAACGTGCATGGCATTTCCAAGCCTCGCGTAGGTTTGTTGAATGTCGGGACGGAATCGACCAAAGGGAATGAATTAACCAAAACAGCATATCCTTTAATGGAACAAGCTCCGATTCATTTTGTTGGCAATGTAGAGTCTTCACAGATACTTCGTGCTAAATGTGACGTTATCGTCTGCGACGGCTTTGCTGGAAATATTATGTTGAAATCACTGGAGGGCGCAGCGTCCACCATTTTCTCAGCATTAAAGGAAGAATTCACCAAATCCATCTTCTCCAAGCTTGCGGCAGCCGTTTTGAAGCCAGGGTTGACGCAATTCCGCAAGAAGCTGGACTATAATGAACATGGAGCTGCACCATTTCTCGGTATTGATGGATTAGTACTGAAAAGTCATGGTTCATCCGATGCAAATGCCATTAAGAATGCCGTTCGTCAAGCAAGAATCGCATTACAAAATGATTTGGTTGGCACCATATCTGCCGAAATTAGCCGCGGGAAGCGAGATATAACAACATGAACTTAATACCGGTTGGGGTACTCGGAACGGGTAAATATGTACCAGAACGTATTTTAACGAATCAAGAACTAGAAACGATGGTCGAAACAAATGATGAGTGGATCGTATCCAGAACCGGCATACGTGAGAGAAGAATCGCGGCAGAAGGACAAGCTACGTCCGATCTCTGTTATGAAGCTTCCTTGGTTGCCTTGTCTAATGCTGGAATTACAGCGGATCAGCTAGATCTAATTATCGTAGCAACCATCACACCAGATATGTCATTTCCATCTACGGCATGTATTCTTCAAGAGAAATTGGGAGCGAAGAAAGCAGCAGCATTCGATTTATCGGCGGCTTGCTCAGGCTTCGTGTATGGACTAGCGAATGCCGCTAATTTCATTGCCACAGGTACATATAAATACGCGCTCGTTATTGGCGCAGATTGTTTGTCCAAAATTACGGATTACACCGATCGCAACACTTGCATTCTTTTTGGTGATGGAGCAGGAGCTGTTGTTATTGGCGAGGTGCCTGAAGAAAGAGGCTTCAAATCCTTTGAATTAGGTGCAGATGGTACCGGAGGTCCTCTTCTGAAAATTGAAGGCGGCGGTTCCCGTAATCCAGCTTCACAGAACTCCCTTGACCAACGTTTGCATTATATCTATATGGCTGGAGCCGAGGTATTCAAGTTTGCTGTTCGCATTATGGGGAATGCAGCGGATGAAGCTCTGCGTAAAGCGGGCTGGGAAAAAACAGACATTGATCTGCTTGTCCCTCACCAAGCCAACATGCGAATTATTCAATCCTCACTGAATCGCTTGGAATTGTCGGCAGACAAATGTATGATTAACTTGGACAAGTACGGCAATATGTCGGCTGCCTCCATACCAGTTGCGCTAGCAGAAGCTTCTGAGCAGGGTAGATTAAGTCAAGGTGATCGTCTGGTCTTAGTTGGCTTTGGCGGCGGACTCACTTGGGGTGCTGCGGCTTTGGTTTGGTAATTCGTTTTCTAAATAAAAAATGACTGAATATACCGTGGAAGGGGATCCTTTTCTCGTATGGGTAAAATAGCATTTGTATTTCCTGGTCAAGGTTCACAGTCCGTGGGTATGGGGCAAGACCTATACACATCGCTGCCAGCGGCCAAAGCTTATTTTGACCGCGCGAACGCAGCGCTGGGCTTTTCCTTGTCTGATCTGATCTTCCAAGGTCCAGAGGACCAATTGAAGATCACGTACCACACGCAGCCCGCGCTGCTCACGACAAGCATCGCTTGTCTCGAAGCGTTCAAGGTTGCAGGCATCACGCCAGACTATGTCGCAGGACATAGTCTCGGTGAGTACAGCGCGCTCGTCGCAGCCGGCGTGCTCGCGTTTGAAGACGCGGTCCGCACCGTACGTGCCCGCGGCGAGTTCATGGAGCAGGCCGTCCCAGGCGGCCTGGGCGCCATGGCAGCCGTGCTGGGAGCCGAGCGCGGAGCGCTGGCGGAGCTTTGCGCGGCTATCACAAGCGGCGGCTCCGTCGTGGAGCTCGCCAATGTGAACTGCCCGGGACAGATTGTCGTCTCGGGCAGTAAGGAAGGCGTTGCAGCGGTTGTCGAACGCTGCAAGGAAGCTGGCGCGAAGCGTGCCATCCCGCTCGAGGTGAGCGGGCCGTTTCACTCTTCCCTCATGAAGCCAGCCTCGGAGCGCCTCGCAGAGGTGCTCGCGTCCATCGAGATGAGGGATGCAGCCGTGCCCGTTGTCGCCAACGTAACGGCGCGTCCTGTGACCCAGCCGAGCGATATTCGCGGCTTGCTGGTGGAGCAGGTGTATTCCCCTGTTCTTTGGGAAGACACGATTACGTACCTGATCAGCCAAGGCGTGGATACGTTCATCGAGCTAGGCTCGGGAACGGTGCTTGCTGGCTTGATCAAAAAGGTCGACAAAACGGTGAAATCCGTGTCGATTGGCAGCCTGGAAGCGCTGGATAAGTACATACAGGAGGTACACAATCATGTTAACGGGTAAAGTGGCACTCGTCACAGGAGCTTCACGCGGTATTGGCCGTGCGATTGCTTTGCATTTGGCTGAACACGGAGCAGATGTTGCTGTGAACTACGCAGGCAGCGAAGCAGCGGCTGGTGAGGTTGTAGCAGCGATTGAAGCAATGGGGCGCAAAGCTATTAAATTGCGCGCTGATGTGAGCAGCTATCAGGAATCCGAAGATTTGGTCAAGCAAACGATAGAAGTTTTTGGTAAAATTGATATTCTCGTGAATAATGCGGGCATAACAAGAGACAATTTAATCATGCGAATGAAAGAAGAAGAATTCGATCAAGTGATCGCGACGAATCTCAAAGGCGTGTTCAATTGTGTCAAAGCTGTTACACGTCCAATGATGAAGCAGCGCTTCGGTCGAATTATCAATATATCTTCTGTAGTTGGCGTGCTCGGTAATCCGGGTCAAGCTAACTATGTAGCAGCAAAAGCTGGCGTAATTGGCTTAACGAAAGCTACTGCGAGAGAATTATCTTCCCGTGGTATTACGGTTAATGCGGTGGCGCCAGGCTTTATTGAAACCGATATGACAGACAAATTGTCTGCCGAGATGCGTGAGCAAATGCTGAAGCAAATCCCGCTGGAACGCCTTGGGCAGCCAGAGGAGATTGCGAAGGTTGTTCGCTTCTTGGCTTCTGACGATGCCTCTTACATGACAGGGCAAACGCTCCATGTAGACGGCGGAATGTACATGTAAGTTTCTAGAAAATGAGAATTACAAAATTGCCTACTGGCAATCTGTCAAAGATTCTCGTATAATACCAAATGAGGAGGTGAACCGGATGTCCGACGTATTGGATCGTGTTAAACGAATTGTAGTCGATCGTCTAGGGGTTGATGAAGCTGAAGTCACCCTCGAAGCATCTTTCAAAGAAGATCTAGGTGCTGATTCTCTCGATGTAGTTGAATTAGTAATGGAATTAGAAGATGAGTTCGATTTAGAAATTTCAGATGAAGATGCTGAGAAGATTACGACAGTAGGAGAAGTTACGAATTACATAAAATCTCATACGTAATAGTCTACAGAGTCCCGTTTCTAATAAAGACGGGACTTCTCTCCATTCTCACAATAAAAAATATGGAATCACTACATAGAAGGTGGTACAAATGAACAGAGTTGTAATTACAGGTATGGGCGTAGTTACTGCCCTTGGTCAGGATTTAGAAACATTTTGGGGAAATCTGACTTCTGGTAAATCAGGCGTGGGTTTGATCGAGAATTTTGATGTAAGCGAATACCCGACAAGGATTGCAGCTGAGATCAAAGATTTCAACATTGAGAACTACGTAGATCGCAAAGAATCTCGTCGGATGGACCGTTTCGTTCAATTTGCGGTTGCAGGCGCTTTGAATGCGCTCAAGGACGCGAATTTGAACGTGAAGGATGATACCGATCCGGAACGCGTAGGCGTTTCAGTAGGATCAGGCATTGGCGGTTTGAACACGTGGGAAGAGCAACATCGCATTTTGTTGGAAAAAGGGCCTAAACGGGTTTCGCCTTTCTTTATCCCGATGATGATTGCGAACATGGCCTCTGGTCATGTATCGATGGTTACGGGTGCGAAAGGGCCGAACTCCACAGCCGTAACGGCTTGTGCAACAGGTACGCATTCCATCGGTGACTCATTCAAAATGATTCAACGTGGCGATGCTGACGTGATGATTTGCGGTGGTGCTGAGGCAACGATTACTCCGATTGGTGTAGCTGGTTTCTGCGCATTGCGTGCGATGTCAACTCGCAATGAAGAGCCGCATTTGGCAAGTCGTCCGTTTGATACTGGTCGTGATGGCTTTGTTATGGGTGAAGGCGCTGGTGTACTCATTCTGGAGTCACTTGAGCATGCTCAGAAACGTGGCGCACGTATCTATGCGGAAGTTATCGGTTATGGCATGAGCGGAGACGCCTATCACATGACAGATCCAGATCCAGATGGCGCTGCGCGTTGTATGGTGAAAGCGATTAAGGATGCGAAGATTGAGCCTGAGGCGATTTCCTACATTAACGCACACGGAACTTCGACACCTGTTGGAGATAAATCAGAGACGATTGCCATCAAGAAAGCGCTAGGCGAGCATGCCTACAAGGTCGCAGTTAGCTCGACGAAATCCATGACAGGTCATTTACTTGGCGCTGCAGGCGGTGTGGAAGCTGTGATTTGCGGTCTAACGATTGCAAACAGTCTCATTGCACCAACGATCAACTTGGACAACCAAGATCCAGAATGTGACTTGGATTATGTACCGAACACTGCTCGTGAAGCGAACGTAGGCATTGCGATGTCGAACTCCTTCGGCTTCGGCGGTCATAATGCAACCATCATCATGAAAAAGTTTGAAGCATAATTTACCTGCCTGCGACGAAAGATAACGGAATATCATTCTCTCCGGGTGGTGAAGTAAGGCGTGAACCGTGATATTAAGGATTTACAGAAGCAGATAGGTGTCTCGTTTCGCAAAACGGAGCTGCTGAAGCAAGCTTTTACACATTCGTCCTATGTGAATGAACATCGCATTGCTGGACACAAAGATAACGAACGGCTTGAGTTTCTTGGAGATGCCGTACTTGAATTAACAGTTTCGGAATTTTTATATGAATCTTATCCTGGGCGTTCTGAAGGTGAATTAACGAAGCTGAGAGCCTCCATTGTCTGCGAGCCCTCGCTTGTGACATTTGCCGAAGATTTGGATTTCGGTGCCTTTGTCTTACTAGGTAAAGGGGAAGAGTTAACGGGGGGACGATCACGGCCAGCACTTCTCGCAGATGTGTTCGAATCCTTTGTTGGCGCTCTATACTTAGACCAAGGCTTAGAAACCGTTAAAGCTTTTCTTCAGAAGCATGTATTCGCCAACATTTCCAGTGAAGGCAAGCTGCTCGTGATCGATTACAAGACGCAATTACAAGAGCATACCCAGCATCATAATATGGGTTCCTTGGAATACCGGATTGTGAACGAACGGGGTCCTGCACATGAGCGAGAGTTCGTTGCTGAAGTGCATATGGATAGCGAGCTATTGGGAACTGGTGCAGGTCGTTCGAAGAAAGAAGCGGAACAGCAGGCTGCTGCTGGCGCGCTGTCCAAATTAAACGTAACGGTACAACGATAGTGAAAAACCAGAAGAGGCGGCAGCTGCTGCCTTTTTTGTATTTTTCTCTTATTTTGACATGCGATATGTTACAATACTTTTTGAGGTGAGACCATGTTTTTGAAACGGATCGAATTATCCGGGTTTAAATCATTCGCGGACCGGACGGAACTCGAATTTGTGAGAGGCATTACCGCGGTTGTAGGTCCTAACGGGAGTGGAAAGAGTAATATCTCGGACGGGATTCGTTGGGTGTTAGGGGAACAAAGCGCGAAGTCCTTGCGTGGCGGTAAAATGGAAGATGTCATTTTCGCTGGCAGCGATGCACGTCGTGCAGTGAATTATGGGGAAGTCTCATTAACATTAGATAATTCATCGCAGTCGCTTCCGTTGGATTTTAATGAAGTTACCGTGACACGAAGAGTACATCGCAATGGGGATAGTGAATATTTGATCAACAAACAGCCTTGTCGATTGAAGGATATCACAGAGTTGTTCATGGACACGGGTATCGGGAAAGAAGCATATTCCATTATTGGACAAGGTCGTATTGAAGAAATTTTGAGTACGAAATCGGAAGATCGTCGAGGCATCTTTGAAGAAGCTTCGGGGATTGTTAAATATAAATCGCGGAAGCGCGAAGCAGAGAAGAAATTAAATGATACTGAGCAAAATTTGCTGCGAATTCATGATTTAGTCTCAGAGCTTGAGGATCAAGTTGAACCGTTGCGTGAACAATCGGAGAAAGCGATTCGTTTTAAAGAGCTGAAGGAAACACTCAAAAGCAGTGAGATCTCCATGTATGTCCATCAGATCGATCAGATTTATGTGGCTTGGAATGACGCTACGCAGCTGCTAGAAAAGTTAACGAAAGAGCAAACGGAGCTGTCAACGATCGTAAACCAGCATGATGCGCATTTGGAGAAGCATCGTTGGGAAACACGTAGGCTAGAAGAAGAGCTAGAAACGCTGCAAGAAAGTCTGCTAGGTCTAAGCGAAGAGTTCGAGAAGTGTGAGGGTCACGGTGAGGTTCTTAAAGAACGGAAAAAGAACTATGTGACGAATCATCAGCAGCTAAGCACGACAATCGCGATGCAAGAGCAGCGTAAATTAGATAAAGAAGCAGATTTGAGCGAGCAACGTGATAAAATCATCCAAATTGGCGCACAGCTATTCGAATTCCAAGCCAAGCTGACTGCGGAAGAGCAGCGCTTACAAGGGGTAAGCGGAGGCATCAGTTCCTCGCCTGAGGATCAGTTGAAGGGTGAATTGCTTGAAACCCTTAACCGCATGGCACAGTCTCGCAATGAAATTCGTTACGCCGAGCAGCAAATCGAAAGCATCGGACGCCGTTTGGACAGACTTGATGAAGAGCGTCAGAAATGGGCGGATCAGCGTGAGAGTATTTCGCGTCGTAAGCAAGAGCTATCAGCCAAGTTGGCAGAAACAGTAGGAGATATTGAGAAAGCAAGACAAGAATATGTCCAACTAACCCAAGCTCTCAAGAGCAAGCAAGGGCTGCTGGATGAAGCGCAAGCTATGGTGCGGAAATGGGAGCAAAAGCTCGATGGCTTAATTTCCCGCCGCGACACCATGAAGGAGATGGCCAATGATTACGATGGCTTCCAACAAGGTGTTAAGGAAGTACTTAAAGCGAAAACGCGCAAAGATCTACGCGGAATTCGCGGTGCGGTGGCTGAGCTTGTCAAAGTACCTGCCAATGTGGAAGTGGCCATTGAAACAGCACTAGGCGGTGCCCTGCAAAATATTATCGTTGAGACAGAGGCAGATGGCCGTGAAGCGATCGCATTCTTGAAGCGTCGTCAAATGGGACGAGCTACCTTCCTGCCTATGAATGTCATTCGCGGACGTTCGATCTCCGATCATGAGAGCCAAACATTAAAAGCTTCGAAAGGGTTTGTGGGGATTGCGGTTGATCTTGTCTCCTTCGATGCAACGTATACCAATATATTCTCCAGTTTACTGGGGAATGTGGTTGTAGCGGAGAGCCTAGAAGATGCTAACCACATCGCAGCCAAAGCGCAATATCGTTACCGTGTTGTGACACTGGAAGGTGATGTTGTCAATCCAGGCGGCTCCATGACGGGCGGAAGCTTGCAGAAGAAGTCGACGAATTTATTAGGCCGCCAGCGTCAGATCGAAGAGCTTGATGCTGAAATCGCAACATCCGAGGGTCAGCTTAGCGGTTTGCGCAGTCAATCTAGTTCATTGAAGCGTGAAATTACAGATGAAATGCTGAAGGTAGAACAGCTTCGACAATTGGGTGAGCAGCAGCGTATTACGGAGCAACAAATTCGCGCGGAACTGAATCCGTTGGAATCGGAAAGCCGTACCGTAGAACAGCAGCTAACACTGGATAGTCAAGATAGAGGCGCCCTACTGGAAGAACGTACTGAATTTAGCCGTAAAAAAGTCGAAAGCGAAGCAGCACTCGCTCAGCTCCAAGAAGAGGAAGCATCGCTACAACAAGCGATTCGTGATGCGGAGAGCTCTCGTAAAGCGAGTGAATCCGTGAAAGAAGAGCTGCAAAGCCAATTGACAGATTTGAAGGTCAAGGTAGCCTCGACATCGCAAGAGAAGCAGTCCCTTCAAGATCAACAACGACGCTTACAACAGGATCTAAGCGATGTGGAGCGTGAGGTTGAAGTCAATCGTGGCCTACTATCCCAATTGGACAGCGATATGGCAACACTTGAGCAGGAAACTGTGCAGCAAATTGAGCTTTTGAATGATTTGAAGCTAAAGAAGCAGCAATGCTCCGAAAGCATAGATTTCAAGCGGGCGGAACGTGCTGACTGGTTACAGAAACTTGAACACGGCGAAAATGAGACTCGTACGCAGCGTATTCAACTAAAGCAGGTTGAAGAAAATCTCCATCAAACCGAAGTGCGCGTAACGCGCCTAGATGTGGAGCTTGAGAATCTGCTCAAAAAGCTTGCCGAAGAATATGAGCTAAGCTATGAGCTGGCGAAAATGCGCTATCCTGTGCCTCAGGATATTCAAGGCACACAGAGTAGAGTGCGTGAGCTGAAACGTGAAATTGCTTCGCTGGGTGATGTGAACCTAGGAGCGATTGAGGAGTATGCGCGCGTATCAGAACGCTTCGAGTTCCTGAATTCGCAAAAGGATGATTTGATCGAAGCGAAAACAACACTGTATCAGGTTATTCGCGAGATGGATCAGGAAATGTCCAAACGATTTAAAACGACTTTCGATGCGATTCGCTCCCATTTTGGGGTCGTATTTGCGAAATTGTTCGGCGGCGGTCGCGCAGATTTAATTCTGTCCGAGCCTGAGAACATGCTCGATACGGGTATTGAGATTGTCGCTCAGCCGCCAGGCAAAAAGCTGCAAAATCTTCAATTACTGTCCGGTGGCGAACGTGCGCTGACAGCAATTGCTCTCTTGTTCTCAATTATTCGCGTGAAACCAGTGCCATTCTGCGTACTGGATGAGGTAGAAGCCGCGTTAGATGAAGCGAACGTATCTCGATTTGCCGAGTATTTGCGTGAGTTTTCAGAAATGACGCAGTTTATTGTAGTAACACATCGTAAAGGGACGATGGAAGAAGCCGACGTGTTGTACGGCGTCACCATGCAAGAGGGCGGCGTTTCTAAGCTTGTATCGGTAAGATTAGAAGACGAGGAAGCGACGATGACGGCGTCTTAAAATGAAATCAAAGGATTCATTTAGGAGGAACTATGAGTTTTTTTAAACGATTGAAAGATAGTATTTCGAGTAAGGCCGAGGCGGTAACGAATAAATTTAAGGAAGGTTTAACGAAAACGCGAGATGCGTTCGTGAACCGTGTCGATGATTTATTTAGCCGCCGTAAGAAAATAGATGAAGATTTTTACGAAGAACTGGAAGAAATCCTAATCGGGGCAGACGTTGGCGTGAATACGGTTCTGAAATTAATTGATGAACTGCGTGCTGAAGTTAAAAAACGTAAAATCGAAGATCCAGCCGAGCTTCAGCCAATTCTTTCAGAGAAATTGATTGAGTTGCTGAAAGGGGATGCTGATGCGGGGCTGAATATCAATCCCAATGGCCTAACAGTCATCCTGTTCGTTGGTGTAAATGGCGTAGGCAAGACGACGACAATCGGTAAAATGGCCCACATGTTCAAATCTCAAGGTAAAAAGGTGTTGATGGCAGCTGGCGATACGTTCCGTGCTGGCGCCATTGAGCAACTTGAAACTTGGGGAGAACGCGTTGGTGTTGATGTGATTAAACAACAATCCGGCGCAGATCCTGCCGCGGTTATGTACGATGCTGTACAAGCAGCCAAAACGCGTGGTGTGGATATCCTTTTATGCGATACAGCAGGTCGCTTGCAGAATAAAGTGAATCTGATGGAGGAGCTTAACAAGATCTATCGTGTTATCCAACGCGAAGTTCCTGATGCACCCCATGAAGTCATTCTCGTTCTAGATGCAACGACGGGGCAAAATGCCCTTAGCCAAGCCAAGCTTTTTGGTGATAAAACAGGTCTTACGGGCTTAGTATTATCGAAATTGGATGGAACAGCCAAGGGCGGAATCGTTGTGGCGATTCGTCAGGAACTCTCACTTCCGGTTAAGTTTGTAGGACTTGGTGAGAAAATGGATGACCTGCAGCCGTTCGATTCCGAGCAGTTTGTTCATGCGCTTTTTGGCAAATGGATAGGCGAACAGACTGACAAGGTATAATGCTTGACAATCATCTTGGAATTCAGTATGATAGGTTCTGTTGTGCTGCTGTCAAGTGTGCAACCTTTACGGAGGTAGATTATGACTGTCGATCCTATGTTGGAGAAAACGAATCGCATTAACCTGCTGTTTGATTTCTATGAACCATTGTTGACCGATAAGCAGCGAACCTTCCTTGAACTGTATTTCCATGATGATTACTCCCTCGGGGAGATTGCTGAGAACTTCACGATTAGCCGTCAAGCGGTCTATGAACATATCAAACGTGCCGAAGTGACACTGCAAGAATATGAGAGTAAGTTAAGACTGCTACATAAACACGAACAACGCATGAAGCTGCGTCAAGACTTGGTTGTTGGATTGGATGATTGTGATCCGGCGCTAAAGAGGAAAGTGACTGAGCTTTTTGATACAATAGTAGGCATGGATTGAAACCATTGGTAGAAGCAGGAGGTGAAGCGCATGGCATTTGAAGGATTAGCAAACCGATTGCAGAATGTTTTCGGCAAGCTGAGAAGCAAAGGTAAGCTGACGGAAGAAGATGTAGGCGAAGCGCTTCGCGAGGTACGATTGGCACTGCTTGAAGCGGACGTTAACTTTAAAGTCGTCAAAGACTTTATTGCGAAGGTGAAAGAGCAAGCGATTGGCGTAGACGTTCTCAAATCTTTTACACCAGGCATGGTTGTTATCGATATCGTGAACAAAGAGCTTACGGCCCTTATGGGTGGCACACAAAGTAAGCTAGCACGTTCGAATCGACCGCCAACGGTTATTATGATGGCAGGTTTACAAGGGGCAGGTAAAACAACAACCTCAGGTAAATTAGCTAAAATGTTATTGAAACAGAATCACAGACCGCTTCTTGTTGCGTGTGATATTTATCGTCCCGCGGCGATTAAGCAGTTGGAAGTGCTTGGCGAACAGCTGAAGGTACCGGTTTTCTCCTTAGGTGATAAAGTGAATCCTGTTGAGATTGCGAAAGCAGGTCTTCAACACGCGAAGGATAACGGCAATGACTATGTGATTATAGATACTGCAGGTCGTTTGCACATTGATGAAAACCTCATGGACGAGCTCAAAAATGTCCGTGCAGCAACAAGTCCTGATGAGATTTTGCTAGTCGTCGATGCAATGACGGGGCAGGATGCTGTCAATGTTGCAGAAAGCTTCCACCAACAACTTGAATTAACAGGCGTTGTGTTAACCAAACTAGATGGAGACACGCGCGGTGGTGCTGCGTTATCCGTTAAAGCAGTAACAGGTTGTCCGATCAAGTTCGTAGCTAGCGGTGAGAAAATGGATGCGTTAGAGCCATTTTATCCTGACCGTATGGCATCAAGAATTCTCGGTATGGGCGATATGCTCTCCTTAATCGAGAAGGCGCAAGCCGGTATCGATATGGATAAGGCGAAAGAGATGGAGCGCAAAATGCGCAACGCTGAATTCACCTTCGAGGATTTCATTGAACAGATGGAGCAAGTGAAGAAGATGGGTCCTCTGGACCAAATTCTTGAGATGCTGCCTGGTGCGAACAAGATTAAAGGCATGAAGGATATGAAGGTTGACGAGAAGCAGATGGCTCGCGTGGAAGCGATCGTGAAGTCCATGACGACTGAAGAGAAGCGTAAACCGGAGCTGCTGAATGCGAATCGTCGCAAACGGATTGCAGCGGGTAGCGGAAATTCCGTGCAGGAAGTCAATCGATTCATTAAGCAATTCGATGATATGCGCAAAATGATGAAGCAGTTCTCAGGTATGATGGGGCCGAAAGGTGCCAAAGGCATGAAAAAGTTAGGCAAAGGATTTAAATTTCCCTTTTAAATAAAGTTGTTTATTCTAAGTAGGAGGTGATTTTTCAATGGCAGTACGTATTCGTCTTAAACGTGTAGGCGCTCATAAAGCTCCTTTCTACCGTGTCGTGGTTTCGGATTCCCGTTCCCCGCGTGATGGTCGTTTTATCGAAGAAATCGGTACTTATAATCCAATTGCTGAACCAGCAGCTGTGGTTCTTGATGAGGAAAAAGCGCTTAAATGGCTTCAAACTGGCGCTCAACCGTCCGATACAGTTCGCAGCCTGTTCTCAAAAGCAGGTTTGATGACTAAGTTTCACGAGCTGAAATTACAGAAGTAATCTGTTATCTTTCGGAGGGTGGGTTCATGAAGGATCTTATCACCGTTATTGCTAAGGCTCTTGTCGATCATCCGGAAGAAGTACGTGTCGCTGTGGTGGAGAAAGAGGACAAGATCGAGTACAGGCTTTCTGTTCATCCCGACGATGTCGGAAAAGTGATTGGCAAGCAAGGCAAGATTGCGAAGTCGCTCCGCACGGTAGTCACGTCGGCAGCTGTGAAAGAAACGAAACGGGTAGCCGTTGAAATCGTTTCATAAGAAATGAGGTTAGGATTTATTTCCTAGCCTTTTTTCGCATATGGAGAAGAAGGTAATTTAATGTGGAGGTTGGGCAAGCGCATATGACGGAGAAATTAGTGACGGTTGGTAAAGTCGTAAATAGCCACGGGATACGTGGAGAGCTTAAAATAGTACCGGAAACGGATTTTCCTGAACGATTTGATGTAGGTAATACGTTAATCATTGTGGACTCTCAAAATAAGCAAACGCCGGTGACGGTGAAAACGTCCCGCTTACATAAAAACGTGTTTATCTTATTGTTTGATCAATTCTCGAACATTAACGATGTTGAGAAATATAAAGGCTCTCTTTTGAAAATTGAAGCTAAGAATCAGAAGCCTCTGGAAGAGGGAGAATATTATTATCACGAAATCATTGGTTGCAAAGTCGTTACGGAAGAAGACCAAGAATTAGGCTTGATTTCTGAAGTGCTAACACCAGGTGCGAATGATGTGTGGGTTGTTTCGTTGCCAAAAGGAAAACAGCTTTTGCTTCCGGTTATCGATGATGTCATCCTTAACGTGGATATTCCTAACAAAACGATTCGAATCCATCTGATGGAAGGGTTATTGGAATGAAAATTGATGTCTTAACCTTGTTCCCAGAAATGTTTGAGGGCGTGTTTTCATCTAGTATTCTGGGGAAAGCGCGTGATAAGGGAATCGTTTCGCTGAGCACGGTTAATTTTCGGGATTATTCCACGAACAAGCATAATACAGTCGACGATTACCCATACGGTGGCGGCGGGGGCATGGTACTCAAGCCTGAACCGATCTTTGGAGCAGTTGAAGATTTGCCGACTCATCAGACCGCTGAGGGGGAAGCCGTAAAGCCGCGCGTCATTCTGTTATGTCCGCAAGGGGAGACTTTTACGCAGAAAAAAGCAGAAGAACTAGCTGGTGAAGAGCATCTAGTCTTTATTTGTGGTCACTATGAGGGCTATGATGAACGGATCAGACAGCATTTAGTGACGGACGAGCTGTCCGTCGGTGATTATGTACTAACCGGCGGTGAAATACCCGCTATGGTCATTATAGATAGCGTGGTGAGGCTCTTACCAGGAGTACTCGGGAATGAGATGTCCGCTGTGACAGATTCTTTTTCAACAGGGCTTCTGGAGTATCCTCATTATACGCGGCCTGCCAAGTTCAGAGATTGGGAAGTTCCAGAAATGCTTCTATCGGGCCATCATGCCAATGTGAAAAAATGGCGCCTTAAAGAGTCGCTAATCCGAACCTTAGAGCGTAGACCCGATTTACTCGAGGGTAGAGTTTTATCCAAAGAGGAAAAGGTCTGGGTAGCGGAATGGCATAAGCAGAAGCAAGAACAGGAAATAAAGATGTGAAATGTGTCCTCGGAAACTTCTCTATTGAATTAATCCTTGGACTATGGTAATATATATTCTGTTGTGATTTTTTCAACAGTTCGAGTCTGGTGGTCCTCTACGCATAACAACTTAGATGTACTAACTATTAGCGGAATGAACACCTGTGTGGAAGGAGGGAGTCAACTATGAATCTTATTCAAGAGATTACGAAAGAGCAACTCCGTACGGATATTCCTAATTTCCGTCCAGGAGACACACTTAAAGTACACGTAAAAGTTATCGAGGGTACACGTGAGCGTATTCAGCTGTTCGAAGGTGTTGTTATTAAACGCCACGGCGGTGGAATCAGCGAAACGTTTACAGTTCGTAAAATTTCTTACGGTGTGGGTGTGGAAAGAACTTTCCCATTCCATTCTCCGAAGATTGACAAGATTGAAGTGGCTCGCCGTGGTAAAGTTCGTCGTGCGAAACTTTATTATCTGCGTGGTCTTCGTGGTAAAGCAGCAAGAATTAAAGAAATTCGATAGTAAAATGGGGGGCTTGTTCAGTCAAGTCTCCTTTTCGTTTTTTCTGTACATACTAGGATATAATAGAGATAAAACCAAAACTGGAAGCGAGGCCGTCAGTGATGGAAGAGAATGATCAAATGCAACCCAATCAGCCAATCAATGCTACCCAAGCAAAGATTGTGAAAGCAAAAAGTGAAACATGGGAATGGATTAAAGCGTTAGTAATTGCAGGTGTACTTGTCATTATTATTCGTTGGTTCCTGTTCTCCCCATTTATAGTTGATGGAGATTCGATGCATCCGAATTTCTTTACAGGTGAGCGACTGATCGTCAATAAAATTGTGTATGATATTCGTGATCCTAAACGAGGCGAAGTCATCGTATTTCATGCTCCTGAAGGTAAAGATTATATCAAACGTGTCATCGCGCTTCCTGGGGAAACTGTGAAGGTAGCAGGCGACAAAGTGTATATTAATGGTCAAGAACTGGCCCAACCTTATATTCAGGAAGCGATTGATCAAGCTGTTAAAGAAGGACATCCGTATAACACATTGTTGGATTTCCCTGAAACAAAAGTACCAGAAGGCGAGATTTTCGCCATGGGTGATAATCGTCCGAATTCCAAAGATAGTCGAACGAAAAGTGTCGGCTTTGTGCCTTACAATAAAATCGTTGGCCGTGCAGAAGTTATCTTCTGGCCGGTGAAAAAAATTAGTTTCATACATTTTTGAGGTGAAGAGAAATGACCATTCAATGGTTTCCCGGTCACATGACCAAGGCTCGCAGACAGATCGAGGAAAAGCTTAAACTGATTGACGTCGTGATTGAGCTCTTGGATGCCCGCATCCCGCTTTCCAGCCGGAACCCGATGGTTGATGAGATTTTAAAAGGCAAGCCGCGTCTCGTATTGCTTAACAAGAATGACCTAGCTGATCCACAAGTGACGGCCGAATGGGTGAAATATTTTGCGGATCAAGGCTTACCTGCCTTGCCGATAGACGCTGCAAACGGAACGCATGTGAAGGAGATTTTACCTAGAGTCAAACAGCTTTGGGCCCACAAAATTGAGACGATGCTGCGCAAAGGGATTAATCCTCGTGCGATTAGAGCGCTTATTGTTGGGATTCCGAATGTCGGTAAGTCCACACTGATTAATCAGTTAGCAGGCAAGAAAATTGCTGCGACCGGAGATAAGCCAGGTGTGACCAAAGGTCAGCAATGGATCAAGGTTGGCACGGAAATGGATTTATTGGATACGCCGGGTATTTTGTGGCCTAAATTCGAGGACCAGATGGTTGGCATGCGTTTGGCTGCAACTGGGGCAATCAAAGAAGAGCTTCTGCATTTAGATGACGTAGCATTGTTTACGATTAAATATATGGTTCAGCATTATGGAGCCGGTATTCAAGAACGCTTCGGTGTGCAGGAGCTACCAGATGATATGGATAATATTCAGGAAATGGTGAAGGTCATGGAGGCGATCGGGCGTAAGCGCGGCGCAATTGTGAGCGGGGGCAAAGTTGATTTGGACAAAGCTTCCCTCATCATTATACGTGATCTGAGAGCCGGGAAAATGGGCCGTATTTCCTTGGAAAGACCTTTTTAATCGAACGAAGCAGGAAGAACCTGGGGCGCAAGCCTTGGGTTTTTCTTTTTGTGCGGATAGGACGTAGAAAAAAATGGGTCTGGCTTGACGAAGCGCCGTTCCTTTATAATGAAATGATGGAAAGGGGCGGATGGCATGCTAGAACATGAGATAGATATATGGCAACAAGGTTACACGGCAATTGCTGGCATTGATGAGGTTGGTCGCGGGTGTTTGTTTGGGGATGTTGTGGCTGCTGCAGTTATTCTTCCTAAGGGATATGTTCTTGAAGGGGTCAATGATTCCAAAAAACTGTCGGAAAAGAAACGCGAACTGCTGTTTGATCAGATCATAGATGAGGCTATTTCGATTGGCATTGGCATTGTAGATGTCGAAGGCATAGAAGCATTGAATATCAAGCAAGCATCGAGATTAGCGATGAAACTAGCTGTTGAGAAGCTACATATTATACCGGACTACTTACTTGTTGATGCAGAAAAGGTGGAAATAGACCTGCCTCAATCAGCGATTATACATGGGGATGCGTTAAGTCAATCCATCGCAGCTGCTTCCATCATCGCCAAAGTGACGAGAGATCGCATGTGCGCGGAGTGGGACGAGCAGTTTCCAGAGTACGGAATTGCCGTACATAAGGGTTATGCAACGAAACACCATAGAGAAATGTTGCTTAGGTATGGTCCTACGCCTTTACACCGGAAATTATTTATCCGCAATATTATGGCGCAGCTCGAAGCGCAAGAGAATGAATTGCAAACGGAGCAATTAGTGTTTGACCTGATTTAACATTCTAATGTAACGAAACGGGCATGAAACGCCGATAATATACATACGTGTAATCAGATTTGAGGTGAGCAATTTGAATATTAGTAGTTTAATTCGTAGCTTGGTTGGGGATTTAACGGCAGCTGATCCGAAGACGCTCGAATTGAAGGTAGGACAGATTGTTAAAGGTGTTGTGCTTCAGCTCCTAAGTGAACAAGAAGCACTAGTGAATATAGGTGGTACGTTAGTTCGTGCAAAGCTGGAAACGCTGCTTAAGCAAGGTGATGTGACGATGCTGCAGGTTCAGCCCGAATCAAAGGGCGGTCAAATTTTGCTAAAGCCGCTGGTTTCTTCGGATGTGCAGATTGCGGATGATTCACTTGGTGAACTTCTTAAAGCTTTTGAAGTGAAAGATACAGCTAGCAATCGTCAAATGGTCCAGCACTTACAGCAGGAAGGCGTTCCTGTGTCTAAGGAAAATGTGAAGGCATTTGAGTCTGTGATGCGTGAGATGCCACAGGGAGCAAATAAAGAGGAATGGTTGCAAGCGGCCGTGCTTGCTTCGAAGAAGGGGCTGCCACTTACGCCTACGACAGTGGACGCTTTAAAGCAAGTAACCACCGGCCCTTCGGCAGGCCAGGTGTTGGAGAAGCTCGAGCAGCAGGCGACGGCGCTGCTCGAGCAAGACCCGACACACCCTGCGGCGGAAACCGCCAAGCAGGTTGTGTCGCTGCTCCAGGAGCTGCGCGCTACGGCCGCAGCTGTACGCCCTGCAGAGCTGGCTGCGCCAGGCTCCGCCGCGGACGAGCCTGCGGCTGCGCCGCGTGGCAGCGTGCCTGCGCTAGCTGCGGGCGAAGCACCTCCCGCGCCGGCTGCGCAGCCGGCAGCGGCACCAGTGGCCGCCTCGGCGCAGCCGGCGCCCTTGCCCGCGCAAGTCCCCCCTGCGAAGCAGGAGGGGGGGCTTGCCCCTAAAGAGGCGCAAGCAAGTGCGCCTCTCGCCCCACCCCAAGCTGATCCAGAAACGAACTGGATCAGCCGGATGCTCAAAGCCGTTGGCGTAGAGCATGAATCTACTGTTGCCGCGAAGCTTGACGAGCGCGGCAATCCAATGCCTGTGCGCCAACAAGCCACAGAAAACGCCTTTTCACTTTTTAGCGCAAACGCACCTGATCCACAAGGCGATACCACAAAGCCAGCTGCGGAAACGCTGAAAAGCCTTTTGCTTCAGCTTACAGCTTCTGACGATACACCTGCACCACTTAAAGAAGCCGCACAGCAAGCGGTTAGCCAAATTACGGGTCAGCAGCTAATGCTAACGAATGACAAGAATGCGATGTTTACGCAGATGACCATGTTTGTCCCATTCTTGGATAGTTCAGGTCAGCAAACGGCAGCTATTCATATTCAATCCCGCAAAGGAAGTCGTGGGGAGGTAGATGCCAGGAACTGTCGGCTTTTGTTTGATCTACAAATGAAGGTCATGGGCAATACATTGCTCGATGTGCAAGTCGTTAACAAAATTGTCTCGTTGAATGTTCAAAATGATCATCCGGCTTTAGCTGGGTTGATGGAGTCGTCCAAAGAAGAAATTGCCGCTGCCATGAACAGTGTCGGTTATCAGTTCATCTCATTAAAATGTTCGCCATATCCAAAACCTCTTGAAGTTCAGGAGGGCAAAGAAGAGGCAGCCCAAATAGGTTCTTTGGATGGACGCGTAGACTTAAGTGAGCTTTATCGACCTAAAACCTATAAAGGGGTTGATGTTCGCGCATGAGTCCTCCCAAAAAAACACTCGAGGAATCGCAGCTAACCCCCATAAAGAAAGCGGTAGCTCTCCGCTATTCACCAGAAGCACAGAAAGCCCCAACCCTCATTGCCAAAGGGAAGGGACATATGGCTGAGGCCATTTTACAAAAAGCGAAGGAAAATGGCATCCCGATTCAAGAGGATAAATCGTTAGTTGAGGTTTTATCTAAATTGGATTTGGATCAAGAAATTCCTCCAGAGTTGTATCAATTGGTGGCTGAGGTGCTTAGTTTTATTTATCGCTCAGATCAACGGATGAGACCAACGAGGCATGGGTAAATGGGCAATCTACATAAAGATGATCGAAAACAACTAGGGAAGCAAGGGGAGGATTTAGCAGTAGCAGTCCTACTTGAGCAAGAATTCCAGATTATCGAACGAAATTGGCGCTGTCGTTCTGGTGAGATAGATATCATCGCCGAGAAAGCGAATAAACTCATTTTCGTTGAGGTTCGAACGAGACGTCCTTCTAGCCGATTCGGTACTGCCAAAGAATCCGTGGATTACCGCAAGCAGGCGAAGATCCGAGACATTGCACAATTTTATTTGCATCGTTATCAGAAATACGAGCAATCTATTCAATTCGATGTCATCACAGTGGAAATGTCCGACATTAACGCGGAACCCCGAATTGTACATATACAAGGTGCCTTTTGACAGTCATTGCCATAATGACGTGTCAAAAGGCTTATATTTTTACCAGGTACTCCAGAAGTAGTAGTAGCTCTCAGGTCAAATCTCAATCTCTTCAATACGTTGATTTTTATCCAGATTCCGATATTGGATGGCTTCCGCTAGATGAGAAGGATGAATACGATCACAACCGTCTAAGTCCGAAATCGTGAGTGCGAGCCGCAAGATCCGATCATGCGCTCGTGCGCTGAGTCCCAATGCCTCGAACGAAACCCTCAAGAGCTGATCTCCTTCGGGTGTTAATTGGCAAATTTCCCGCATCAATTTCCCGCTTAATTCATTATTATGTTGAATGTCTGTTCCTACGTAACGGTTCTGCTGCCGTAAATGAGCCTGCATTACTTTAGCACGCATTTCGCTGGAGGATAAATTAAAGGCACTGTCTTTTAATTGGGCATAGCTTGGTTTAGGGACTTCTACATGGAGATCGATTCGGTCGAGAAGTGGACCCGAAATTTTGGAACGATAATGGACAATCTTAGCCGGGCTGCAGATGCAAGCATTTGTCTCAGTTTCAGAACCATAATAACCACAGGGGCATGGATTCATAGCTGCCGCTAAAATAAAATGAGAAGGAAATGTATATACGGCTCTTGCTCTTGCAATCATGACGTAGCGATCTTCAAGCGGTTGCCTGAGCACTTCGAGTGCGTTTCGTGTAAACTCTGGAAGCTCGTCTAAGAAAAGGATCCCACGATGAGATAAGCTCACTTCACCTGGCTTGGGGATCGTTCCTCCGCCAACAAGACCAGCAGCGGAGATGGAGTGGTGCGGAGCACGGAATGATCTTGTGCGCATCAGTGTGGAGCGATCCGTCAATTTACCTGAAGCGCTGTATATCTTCGTAACCTCTAGTGCCTCTCGATCAGTCATAGGAGGAAGAATGGAAGGCAGACGCTTGATAAGCATCGTTTTGCCAGTTCCTGGCGGACCAAGGAGGAGCAAATTATGCATGCCTGCAGCAGCGATCATCATGGCACGCTTAACCTGATGCTGTCCGTTGACATCGGCATAATCTTCAACATAATTTGGGGGCTTATTGACTGAGATAGAAGGCTCATTTGATTCGGGGTCAGTCTTCTGATAAATAAATTCGTGATACGAACTTTTGCTCCAATTTTTGAAATCAGATAGATTTGTTATGACACATACCTCAACACCCTCAATTAATGCGGCTTCAGACGCATTCGCAGTTGACAAGCAAACTCTCTTAATGCCCATCTTTTTGGCCGCATAAACCATCGACAACACACCAGGGATAGGACGAAGAGAACCGTCTAAAGCAAGTTCTCCTAGAAATAATGTGGTGGGATAGCCTTCTAAATGAACTTGTCCAGTGGTGATGAGAATGCCAACCGCAATGGCAAGATCGAAAGACGACCCTTCCTTACGCAAATCAGCAGGAGCGAGATTAACGGTAATCCGGTCCATAGGGAACGTGAACCCACAGTTTTTAATCGAAGAACGAACTCGTTCCACGGATTCTCGAATCGCAGAGTCTGGTAGACCAACCAGATTAATCTGAGGTAAGCCGCTTGAAATATCAACCTCGACTTCGATCGGTCTTCCTTCAATCCCTTGTAAACAAGCGCTCATGACTTTGCCATACATAAAAACACCTTCTTCTCCTTTGAAATCACAGTTGCAAGAACTGAGCTCGAATTGGATAAAAGGTGCTTCCTCATTGATCCGATTAATTTCTTTTATTATAATCGCAATTGGTAAAATTACGCAAATATTGTCAAGAGGTTTTCACGGTTTAAAAATGTGCGACATGCACATACTGGAAGATGAGGTGATGATATGCAAGAAAAACCATATTTTTGTCCCAATTGCCGGTCAAATCGTATTAAATTTAATGTAATCACGAGCTATTCGCAGTCATTTTTAAAGGACGCATTATCTGGGAATATTACTGAATTCCATGATCCAGGTGTCATTCCTGAGCCTGAACCAACGATTCAATGCTTGATCTGCAACTTTTCTGCGAATGAAATGCGTTTTATTAAGCAGGCAGAGCGTGAACCTCGGATCAACTCAACACCAACTTCGTTCTATTAACCAAGTTGAAGCATGACGTATTTTTCATTAAATGAGAAATACGTTTTTTTATTTGTAGAGTGATAGCTAAAGTTTTTCAGTGTGAAAGGAAAATTTGAATGGATTAACTAAAAAAATAAAGAAACTGTCGAAAATAATGTGTTACAATGGTTAGGGCTTGCGAAGAAGTGTGATACTAATTCCGGTAGCAAGATATATTCTCGTGCACAACGTCAATTGGAAGTTACACTTTTCCCTGTATAGCACGTATAGAAAGTCCATACTGATAGGAGGATTTAGGAAATGAATATCCATGAGTATCAAGGCAAAGAAGTCCTGAGACAGTACGGAGTCAGCGTTCCTAACGGAAAGGTTGCTTTTACTGTTGACGAGGCAGTTGAAGCAGCGAAAGAACTTGGAACTTCCGTTGTCGTAGTAAAGGCACAAATTCATGCCGGTGGTCGCGGTAAAGCAGGCGGCGTTAAGGTAGCCAAAAGCCTCGATGAAGTTCGTACATATGCTAGCGAAATTCTAGGTAAAGTACTTGTCACTCACCAAACAGGTCCAGAAGGTAAAGAAGTTAAACGCCTTTTGATCGAAGAAGGCTGTGACATTAAGAAAGAATATTACGTAGGTGTTGTTGTTGACCGTGCGACAGGCAGCGTCGTATTGATGGCTTCCGAAGAGGGCGGTACGGAGATTGAAGAAGTAGCCGAGCACTCCCCAGAGAAAATTTTCAAAGAAGTTGTTGACCCAGCAATCGGTCTTCAATCTTTCCAAGCACGTAGACTTGCTTACGCAATCAACATCCCGAATGAGCTTGTAAACAAAGCAGTTAAATTCATGCTTGCTCTTTACAAAGCATTCGTTGAAAAAGACGCTTCCATTGCTGAAATCAACCCATTGGTTGTAACTGGCTCTGGCGAAATTATGGCGCTTGATGCGAAATTAAACTTTGATTCTAACGCTCTATTCCGTCACAAGGATATCGTAGAACTTCGCGACCTTGAAGAGGAAGATGCGAAAGAAATCCAAGCTTCCAAATATGACCTGAGCTACATCGCTCTTGATGGTAACATCGGTTGTATGGTTAACGGCGCTGGACTTGCTATGGCCACTATGGACATTATCAAGCACTACGGCGGAGACCCTGCTAACTTCCTAGACGTAGGGGGCGGTGCTACGAAAGAGAAAGTTACTGAAGCTTTCAAAATCATCCTTTCTGATGAGCAAGTAAAAGGGATTTTCGTAAACATTTTCGGTGGTATCATGCGTTGTGACGTAATTGCTGAAGGTGTTGTAGCTGCTGCTAGAGAGCTAGGACTTTCCCGTCCGCTCGTAGTTCGTCTTGAAGGAACTAACGTGGAGCTTGGTAAAAAGCTTCTTAACGAATCCGGCTTGAACATTGTTGCTGCTGATTCCATGGCGGACGGCGCACAAAAAATCGTTGCACTTGTAAAGTAAACCCGAGCGGTTTGAAAAATAGATAAGGGATGTGAACAATCGATCATGAGTATTTTGGTCAATAAACATACAAAAGTCATTACTCAAGGGATTACCGGCGCTACGGGTTTGTTTCATACCAAAGGCGGTCTGGACTACGGCACGCAAATGGTGGGTGGCGTAACTCCTGGTAAAGGCGGTACTACCGTAGATATCACTTTGGAAAATGGTGAGCTTGTTAAGCTGCCTGTTTTCAATACAGTTGTAGAAGCTAAAAATGTAACTGGTGCTACAGCATCCGTTATTTATGTACCACCTGCTTTCGCAGCAGAATCCATCATCGAAGCGATTGAAGCTGAGCTTGAATTGGTTATCTGTATCACAGAAGGTATTCCTGTTCTTGACATGGTACGCGTTAAGCGTTACCTGGAAGGAAAAAATACCGTTCTGATCGGACCAAATTGTCCAGGTGTTATTACACCAGGCGAGTGCAAAATCGGTATTATGCCAGGTTACATCCATACACCAGGTCACGTAGGTGTTGTTTCGCGTTCCGGAACATTAACTTACGAGGCTGTTCACCAATTGACAACGCGTGGAATCGGACAATCCTCTGCAGTTGGTATCGGTGGAGACCCAGTTAAAGGATCCGAATTTATCGATATCCTTAAACGTTTTAACGAAGATCCAGATACGTACGCGGTTATCATGATCGGTGAAATCGGCGGAACGGCTGAAGAAGAAGCAGCGGAGTGGGTTGCGGCAAACATGACGAAACCTGTAGTTGGCTTCATCGGCGGTAAAACAGCGCCTCCAGGCAAACGTATGGGCCATGCTGGTGCCATTATTTCCGGTGGTAAAGGAACAGCAGCTGAGAAAGTTGCAACTATGGAAAGATGCGGTATTCGCGTAGCGGCTACACCATCCGAAATGGGTTCAACACTTGTTAGTGTACTTGAAGAAATAGGTATGCTAGATAAAGTCATCACGGTAAAATAAGCTTCGTTTCACGAAGGTAAGCAACCTTCCATTTCCCTTTTTTGGGATTTGGGAGGTTTTTTTATTTTTATCCAATGCATAGATTTGTCATTCATGGAAGGAGTGTATATACTAATGGATAATCGCAACTGTTTAATTGGTTTACATGAGCTTGAGGGGGTAGGGTGGAAAACGATTCACCAGCTCTTAAGTCGTTTCCCTGAACCTAGCGTATTATTAGCGTTATCGGCAGCAGAAATCGCTTCTTGTGGGATTCGTGCTTCGATAGCAGAACTAATTTCGACACGACTGACACCTGCTTTTATTGAACAAAAGCTACGTGTATATAGAAGTCAAGCGATTCAGATTGTAACTCGTTTCGACGAGGGGTATCCTGCTATTCTAAAGGAAATTGCGCAGCCTCCTTGGGTGTTATATGTGAAAGGCGATCCTTCGTTTCTAAAGGGTCACTTACTTGGTATGGTAGGTACGCGAACGCCAACGCTTTACGGGAAGAAAATCGCCGAAGAGTGGGCAGCTTCACTTTCGAGGGCAGGATTTGGGATTGTAAGCGGGCTAGCAAGAGGAATCGATAGCAAAGCTCATATAGGTGCCCTGCAAGGGAAGTCGAAGACAGTGGCTGTGCTTGGATGTGCGATCAATATGATATATCCGCGAGAGAATGCGCTATTATATCGCAACATTGAGCAGGAAGGTGTCATTATTTCGGAATATCCGATTGGCACTCGTATGCACCCTGGTATGTTTCCGCAGAGGAATCGTATTATAGCTGGATTATCTCTGGGTGTTACTGTAGTGGAAGCGGCTGAGGATAGTGGATCACTGATCACTGTTGCGTTTGCCGTAGATGCCTCGCGCGATGTCTTCGCTGTTCCAGGACCCATTAATTCTCGACAAAGCAGCGGTGTTCACAAGCTGCTGAAAGATGGCGCGAAATTAGTCACCAGTGCCCAGGAGATTGTCGAAGATTATAAACACATGATAAATCTGGATGAATTAAATGTTGCAATTAAGTCAGAACCGACTTTCATTCTATCCGAGGATGAAGTCGAAATTGTTCGAAAGTTGTCAGATACACCGATCTCAATTGACACTTTATTAGAAGACAGTCAATTTACGTTTGGACATTTGCATGCAGTTCTGTTATCTTTACTATTGAAAAAGGCGATTAAACAGCTTCCGGGTTCAACATACATTCGAGCATAGGCTAATCACGAAGTTTTGCTTCTCGCCAAGTAAACTTTACCTTGAAACCAAGAGGGGAGGAAGGACGAACCATGGCAGATTCGTTAGTCATTGTTGAGTCACCAGCAAAAGCCAAGACCATCGGCAAATATTTAGGCAGTAAATTCATCGTAAAAGCTTCGATGGGTCATATTCGCGACCTTCCGAAAAGCCAAATTGGCGTAGAAGTCGATAATAACTTTGAGCCTAAATACATAACGATACGTGGAAAAGGTTCTATCCTTAAAGAACTCAAAGACGCAAGTAAAAAAGTGAAAAAAATATATCTGGCGGCGGATCCGGATCGTGAAGGTGAAGCGATCGCCTGGCATTTAGCACACTATTTGTCTGTTGGTCCTGATGAGCTATGTCGTGTTGTCTTTAATGAAATTACGAAGGAAGCCGTTAAGGATGCTTTTAAGACGCCTCGGCGAATCAATCAAGATTTAGTGAATGCCCAGCAGGCGCGTCGGATTTTGGATCGTCTTGTCGGTTACAAAATTAGTCCTTTACTTTGGAAAAAGGTGAAAAAAGGGCTATCAGCAGGCCGTGTACAATCCGTGGCTGTTAAATTAATCCAAGATCGCGAAAACGAAATTAAAGCGTTTGAACCAGAAGAGTACTGGTCTATTACGGCAGTTCTTGATGCGGGCAAAACCGTATTTGAAGCCAAGTATCATAGCCACAATGGTGAGAAAAAAGAGCTGCATTCACAAGAAGATGTCGATTTGATTCTTGCTGCAATGGGTAACGATGCGTTTATTGTGAAAGAAGTGAAAGAGAAAGAACGTCAGCGTAATCCTTCCCCTCCTTTTATTACAAGCTCCATGCAACAGGAAGCAGCGCGAAAGCTTAATTTCCGTGCATCCAAAACTATGTCTGTGGCGCAGCAATTATATGAAGGTATCGATTTAGGTAAAGAAGGTACCGTCGGTTTAATTACGTATATGCGTACGGATTCTACGCGGATTTCTCCTATTGCCCAAGAAGAAGCCAAAGAATTTATTATGACCAAATACGGCCCAACCTTCTATCCTGAGACGCCTCGTCAGTATCTTAAGAAAAATGCGAATGCCCAAGATGCGCATGAAGGGATCAGACCGACTTCTGTACTTCGTGAACCAGATCAAATGAAGGAATTCTTGAGTAAAGATCAGTTCCGATTGTACAAGCTGATTTGGGATCGATTTATTGCGAGTCAAATGGCATCTGCTATTCTGGATACCATGACGATCGATCTGCATGCGGGAGAAACGATTTTTAGAGCAAATGGCTCTAAAATGAAGTTTGCTGGATTTATGAAGGTGTATGTTGAAAGTAATGATGACGGCACGACAGAAGAGGATAAGTTACTGCCACCGCTGTCAAAGGGCGATTCGTTGTCAAAACAAAGCGTAGAACCGAAGCAGCACTTTACGCAACCGCCTCCAAGATATACAGAAGCACGTTTAGTACGTGCGCTTGAGGAAATGGGTATTGGGCGGCCAAGTACTTACGCACCTACACTAGAAACGATTCAGAAGCGTGGCTATGTGGCAATCGAAGAAAAGAAATTCGTGCCAACGGAGCTAGGCGAACTCGTCATCCAATTAATGCAAGAGTTCTTCCCGGAAATTCTGGACATCGAGTTTACGGCTCATATGGAAGAAGAGCTAGACTTTGTTGAGGAGGGGAAAGAGGATTGGGTCAGAGTACTGGATACCTTCTACACTTCCTTTGAAAAGCGCTTAGAGTTTGCTGAAGAGGAAATGAAAGAAATTGAAATCCAGGATGAAGTTTCGGATGAGATTTGTGAGAAGTGTGGGAAGCACCTTGTCTATAAAATGGGACGCTTCGGTAAATTCCTAGCTTGCTCAGGTTTCCCTGACTGCCGGAATACGAAACCAATCATTAAGGATATAGGAGTCACATGCCCAACATGCCACTCTGGTAAGATTGTTGAACGAAGAAGTAAAAAGGGGCGAGTTTTTTACGGGTGCGATCAGTATCCAACCTGTGATTTCGTTTCTTGGGATAAACCTGTTAATAAGCCGTGTCCAGCTTGCAGTTCAATGATGATTGAGAAGCGAAGCAAAAATGGCGTAACGATACAATGTACACAATGTGATCATAAGGAAGAAATTGAAGATTCCGATCACACAGATGATATGAAAGATTAGAGGTGTCTGATTTTGCCGGAAAATCAAAGAGTAACAGTCATCGGAGCAGGATTGGCAGGCAGTGAAGCCGCGTGGCAAATTGCCCGTCAAGGCGTGCCTGTTACTTTATATGAAATGCGTAACAAACGAAAAACACCTGCACACATAACAGATCAGTTCGCTGAACTCGTATGCAGTAACTCTCTGCGTTCCAATGGTCTCACGAATGCCGTCGGTGTGTTAAAAGAAGAGATGAGACGTATGGACTCACTCATTCTAGCTTGTGCTGACGAGCATGCCGTACCTGCAGGTGGAGCATTAGCGGTTGACCGCGATGGTTTCTCTCAAGCAGTGACCAATACGTTGCGCAATCACCCATTAATTGAGGTTCGCAATGAAGAGCTTCAAACGCTTCCTGAGGGGATCACGGTGGTAGCAACAGGGCCGCTGACATCGCCAGATTTAGCTGCAGAGCTCAAAGCATTAATGGGTGAAGAGTATTTATACTTCTATGATGCTGCAGCACCGATTGTAGAGAAGGATTCAATCGATATGAATAAGGTATATTTGGCTTCTCGTTATGATAAAGGAGAGGCTGCATACCTGAACTGTCCAATGACAGAAGAAGAGTTTAATGTATTCTATGAGGCTCTAATTACAGCTGAAGTTGCAGAATTAAAGGAATTCGAGAAAGAAATCTATTTTGAAGGCTGTATGCCTTTAGAAGTTATGGCTAAACGCGGTAAACAAACGGTTTTATTCGGACCTATGAAGCCAGTAGGCTTAATTAACCCGCATACGGGTAAAATGCCACATGCTGTCGTGCAGCTTCGTCAAGATAATGCGGCTGGTACCTTATATAACCTGGTTGGATTCCAAACGCATTTGAAATGGGGAGAGCAAAAGCGCGTGCTTCAGCTTATCCCTGGTCTTGAGCAAGCGGAGTTCGTCCGTTACGGCGTTATGCATCGCAACACATTTATTAACTCACCTAAGCTACTTGAGCCGACTTATCAATACAAACGTCGTGAGAATCTATTCTTTGCGGGACAAATGACGGGTGTAGAAGGGTATGTAGAATCTGCTGCTTCAGGATTGATTGCGGGGCTTAATGCAGGTCGTATGGCGAAAGGTCAAGATTGCGTGATCTTGCCAGCTGAAACGACTTTAGGGAGTATGGCACAGTACATTACAACAGCAGACTTTAAACATTTCCAACCGATGAATGCAAACTTTGGACTTCTTCCTTCACTGCCAGAGCGTATTCGTAATAAAAAAGAAAAATACGAAAAGCTAGCTAACCGTGCATTAGAGAGTATTCAGAATTTTGTGAAAACAGCTGTTGAATAAGTTGTAATGAGTTGATTCACTGTGTTACTATAAATTAATGTTTTATTGCATTTTTCGTTCGTTTGATCATACATTTACCTCTAGATGCGGTCTTCTCACCATACAGGACCTCGCTAGAGGTTTCTCTCATTTTTGCGACCCGTGCCACACGCACTGTGAGATCTCTTTCGTGGATAAGATTCTTATTGAGGGGTGAATCGAAATGGAATCCAATCAAGCAACATTTCATGCGACGACGATATTTGCGATCCGTCATCAAGGCAAGGGAGCTATCGCTGGCGACGGTCAAGTGACATTTGGTAATAGTATGATCATGAAAAGCACAGCCAAAAAAGTACGGCGTTTACATAGAGGGAAAGTAATAGCTGGTTTCGCCGGATCCGTTGCTGATGCGATAACACTCTTTGAGAAGTTTGAAGGGAAGCTGGAAGAGCACCATGGCAACCTTCAGCGGGCTGCAGTTGAGCTAACCAAGGATTGGCGTCAAGATCGTGTGCTCCGCAGACTGGAAGCTATGATGATTGTTATGGATGCCTCTGGACTTCTGCTGCTCTCAGGTAATGGGGAAGTCATTGAACCGGATGATGGCATTTTGGCGATCGGATCTGGCGGGAGCTTCGCGCTTGCGGCGGGTAGAGCATTACATCGACATGCCCCTCAGCTAAGTGCGAAGGAAATTGCTCACGCGGCGTTGACGACAGCTGCTGAAATATGTGTGTTTACCAACCATAATATTATTGTTGAAGAGATTGAATAGACTAGAACGTATGTTCCTGTATGGAATCACGCACACGCTCTCAATTGATCAATTGGCTTTAGCCTAAATTTAAGGAGGGTACTACATATGGCAAACAACTCCCTTACACCTAAACAAATTGTCCATGAACTAGACCGATACATTGTGGGACAGAAAAAAGCAAAGAAATCCGTTGCGATCGCTTTGCGAAATCGATACCGGAGAAATCTTGTCGATGAAAGCATGAGAGATGAAATTGTGCCGAAAAACATTCTCATGATTGGACCTACAGGAGTTGGGAAAACGGAAATTGCGCGTAGACTTGCGAAGCTGGTCGGCGCACCTTTTATTAAAGTAGAAGCTACCAAATTCACAGAAGTGGGCTATGTTGGCCGTGATGTGGAATCGATGGTACGCGACTTGGTTGAGACAGCCGTGCGCATGGTCAAAGCAGAACGTATGGAGAAGGTTAAGGATCGTGCTGAGAAGCTTGCTAATGAGCGATTGGTATCTTTGCTTGCACCGAGTCCAACTCGTGCCAAAACACAACGTAACCCGCTTGAGATGCTGTTTGGCGGGCAAAACAAAGAAGAGCAAGAAGATACGACGCCTGATCCCAATCTGGCTTCTAAAAGAGCTCAAGTCGCCGAACAATTATCCAATGGTAAATTAGAGAACGATCACGTTGAAATAGAGGTAGAAGACACGGCGCCTTCTATGCTTGATATGCTTGGTGGTCAAGGTAATGAACAAGCCGGCATGAATATGCAAGAAATGTTAGGCAGTCTCATCCCGAAAAAGACGAAAAAACGGAAATTGCAAGTCAAAGAAGCAAGAAAAGTTCTGACGCAAGAAGAAGCGCAGAAATTAATTGATATGGATGATGTTATCCAGGAATCAATTAATCGTGCAGAGCAAAGCGGCATAATATTTATTGATGAAATTGATAAAATTGCAAGCAGCCGCGGCGGCGGCAGCGGACCAGATATTTCGCGAGAGGGTGTACAGCGAGATATTTTACCTATTGTCGAGGGTTCCACGGTAGTAACTAAATATGGCCCTGTTAAAACAGACTATGTGTTATTCATAGGGGCTGGGGCGTTCCATATTGCAAAGCCATCTGATCTCATTCCAGAGCTGCAAGGCAGATTCCCTATCCGTGTTGAACTTAGTGATTTAACATTAGAGGATTTTGTATCTATACTAACAGAGCCCAAGAATGCCTTGACCAAACAATACACAGCTTTATTACAAACAGAAGGTATAACTGTTGAGTTTGCAGAAGAAGCTATTCATGAAATTGCTCGAATTGCAGTTGAAGTAAACCAACAAACCGAAAATATCGGAGCTCGTCGTTTACATACGATTTTAGAAAAATTGCTGGAAGATTTGTCTTTTGAAGCACCAGAAATCACATTAGAGTCCATTGTGATCAATCCAGCTTATGTACGCGAGAAGCTAAGCAGTATTGTTCAGAATCGAGATTTAAGTCAATATATCTTATAAGATACATGCAGGTTGCAGTTAGTAGGAGGCAGTTACATGAGTTTATTAAACAAAACGAGAAGGCTCAATCGGTTGCTCCAAAAAGAAGCGGGCAATGCGGTTAGCTTTATGGATATGGCAGAAGTACTAAGGGATGTTGTAATCGCTAATATTTATGTGGTCAGCCGTAAAGGTAAGATTTTAGGCTATGCGGTTACGAATGATCCGGTATCTCCAGAAATGAATCAAACGATTCTAATTGAGCGCAGGTTCCCAATTGAATCTAATAATTTATTGCTAAAAATTGAGGAGACATCATCAACATCGGAGCCGGATAGCCCGTATTTTTATTACACGGATCAGATGAAAGATATGTTTCCATCTACACATACTACCTTAGTACCAATTATTGGTGGTGGGGATCGTTTGGGAACTTTAATTTTAAGTCGTAGTGAAGGGCTCTTTATCGATGATGATTTAGTTCTAGCTGAATATGGTTCGACAGTAATTGCGATGGAAATATTAAGAGAACGCGCGGAAGAAATTGAAGAGGAAGCTCGTAGCAAAGCAGTTGTTCAAGTCGCAATTGGCTCTTTATCTTTCAGTGAGATGGAAGCTGTCGAACATATTTTCGAGGAGTTGGATGGCAAAGAAGGGTTGCTGGTGGCCAGTAAAATTGCTGATCGTGTGGGTATAACGCGTTCAGTTATTGTAAATGCCCTACGTAAACTGGAAAGTGCTGGCGTTATTGAGACGCGATCACTAGGTATGAAAGGCACTTATATCCGTATTTTAAATGAACAATTAATGCAAAGTATTGAGCAAATGAAGTCAAAATTGTAAATATAAACTATGAAGTCCTATCTGGTAAAAAGATAGGGCTTTTTTCTTATTGTAACTTAACCTAATATCTTAGATGATAAAGAGAATAAGTCAAAGCTTTACATTATTCTACATATAGATCTATTTTTTATCGGGAATTGAGAAATATGTCGAAACAAGAAGGAATCAATTCTCCCAATGTGGAAGTAGTAACGTGAATATTATTTAGAGTGAAGGGGAATCGTTTATGTCTTTTTTAGACAAGCCTAATTGGAATATGATGGAGCGATCGCTGGATGCATCGACGCTAAGACAGAAGGTGGTAGCGAATAACATTGCCAATGTGGATACTCCTAACTTTAAACGTTCCGATGTTGCATTCGAAGAGCTTTTACAAGGACAAATGAATGCGAAGACACCATCAATAGATGGCTATAGAACAGACCCAAGGCATTTTGTGATTGGTAAATCCAATAAACTGCCAAATTCTGAGGTTCATACAGACAATTCGACAGCAATAAACAGTAACTTGAATAATGTGGATATAGACTACGAAATGTCATTAATGGCCAAAAACCAGCTTAAATACAATGCAATGATTCAACAGATGAACAGCGATTTCAAAAAAATGCACACAGTCATAGGGGGCAAATAATAAACGATGAGACTTACAAATGGATTTGACATCAGTTCATCTGCGTTAACTGCGCAACGACTGCGTATGGATGTTGTTTCATCTAATATTGCCAATGCGGACACCACGAGAGCAAAATTTGTTGACGGCAAATGGATGCCTTATACAAGAAAATTAGTCTCATTCGAAACGAAATCTCAACCAAGCTTTGCACAATCCCTAAATTCAGCAATGGCTGATGGAACTGGCGAGGGTGTGCGAGTAAACAAAATATTTGAAGATAAGTCTCCGCTAAAGCAAGTCTATAATCCTTCGCATCCAGATGCTGATTCGAATGGATTTGTCTACATGCCGAATGTTGATATTACCAAAGAAATGGTCGATATGATTTCAGCGACGAGATCATATGAAGCCAATGTGACGGCATTAAGTGCAACTAAATCGATGATTACTAAAGCATTGGAAATTGGTAGATAGGAGGTTTCGGGATGATTGACAAAATTAATTACAGTCCAATAAATATAAAGAGTTCCATTGGGCCGAAGGATAACGCGTCTGAGGGTGCAGATGACCTTGGGAAGAAATTTGGTTCATTTCTGAATGATGCAATGACGAATTTAAATGCGCAGCAAAAGCAAGTCGATCAGTTGAACGAAAGCTTCATTAAAGGGGAACTTTCCGATGTTCATCAATTGACAATTGCCTCTGAGAAAGCTTCTTTAGGACTTGAACTAACTGTTCAAGTTAGAAATAAAGTCATAGAGGCGTACCAAGAAATCATGAGAATGCAGCTGTAAGTATAGAGATGCTGCTAAATTTGGGTCAATGAGGTGACAGAGTGAACGAGA
Source organism: Paenibacillus sp. J22P143 (assembly GCF_059692035.1). Lineage (NCBI taxonomy): Bacteria > Bacillati > Bacillota > Bacilli > Caryophanales > Paenibacillaceae > Paenibacillus > Paenibacillus sp. J22P143. The sequence goes on along the minus strand of NZ_JCAUAQ010000006.1, from coordinate 198,559 downwards.
ACCTGCTCCAGTACTGGGAAAAGGTGAAGCAATACTGGAATCGTTATAATCGAACGACGAAAATTATTTTTATAGCAACCGTTTTCTTATTGATTTTAACAGCTGCAATTATAAGTGTTAATTTGTCAAAGACAGATTATTCATTGGCGTATACAGAACTTCAGCCAACTGATGCTGCAAATATTAAATCATATCTGGACACAGCGAAAATCCCTTACCATTTGAGTACAGACGGCAAAAGTATAGAAGTACCGACAACGGAAGTCGCTAATGTAAAGCTTGCTGTAGAGTCACAAGGGTTGAATAAGAACGGATCACTAGGCTTTGAAGTGTTTAGCGGTAGCAGTTCATTCGGGATCACGGATAATGAATTTAAAGTAAAATATTTGAGCGCCATTCAAGGTGAGTTACAACAGTTAATTAATTTGAACCAAGCGATTTCAAGTTCCAAGGTTAACATATCTCTTCCAGAAGAAGGTCCTTTCTTACAGCAACAGGCAGAGAAGGCAACTGCATCTGTTGTTTTGCAACTCAAGCAGGGTTATTCATTGGACCAACCCAAAGTGGATACGATATACAATCTAGTCTCACATAGTATAAAGAATCTTCCAATTGAGAATATCACCATTTCGGATACAAATTTAAATTCTTATAAGTTTAGTGGTGAATCTTCAAACACACAGTTGGATAATACGGATATTAATACACAGTTCCGAAATGATTTGCAGAAGAATATCAACTCCATGCTTGGCACGATGTTTGGACGAGATAAAGTTAGTGTCAGCGTGTTTACAACAATGAATTTTGATCAGAAGAAAACAAAGGAGCAGCTTGTCCGAGCACCTAATGTAGCTGATCAAAAAGGGATAGAAATCTCTTTACAGGAAGCAAATGAGTCCTATCAAAATAAAGGGACAGATACAGGCGGTGTCCCTGGTACAGGCGAAACGGATGTTCCCGGTTATCCAGGAGCATCAAACTCTGGGAATTCTAGCTCAGAGAAAAACAGTAAAACTGTCAATTACGAAGTGGATCGTATTACGAATGATATCATTTCAACGCCTTATGTAGTGAAGGATGTAAGCATTAATGTCGGCATCGAGCCTCCAGTAAGAGATGATCCGAACTCACTAACGGCTGAAACGAAAACAGCCATTCAGAATGCGCTCGTGAATATTGTTAGAACAGCACTTGCTGATAATAAAACTACGTATTCAGACGATGAATTACAGAAAAAAGTTACCGTATTTGCACATTCTTTTGCTAGACCTTCGGATGCGAATGCAGCTACGACATCTACGTACTTGACTTATGGCGCATTAGCACTAGCGGCACTAGCCATTGGAGCATTTATCGGTATGGCAATTAGAAGACGCAAGAAAGCAGCTGCGCAACAACTAATTGATCAGGAAATGAACATTGCGTCCCAAAAAGCAGAGCTTCCTACAATTGATATCGAAAATGTAACGAATGACAATCAAGTGCGTAAGCAGCTCGAAACGCTTGCGAGAAAGCGGCCAGAAGAATTCGTCAACCTGCTGCGCACTTGGTTAGTAGATGAATAGAGGTGCACCTGTATGGCCAGAGCCGCTTTACAAGGGTTGACCGGACGACAAAAGGCAGCTATTCTTTTGATCAGTTTAGGCCCTGAGGTTTCTGCACAAATTTTCAAACATTTACGCGAAGAAGAAATTGAACAATTAACACTTGAGATCGCGAATGTGCGGAAAGTAGATACGCTGGAAAAGGATTCGATTTTAGCAGAATTCCATCAAATCTGCCTGGCACAAGAATTTATATCACAAGGTGGTATTGCCTACGCCAAAGATATTTTGGAGAAAGCGCTTGGTTCTCAAAAAGCGCTTGATATTATTAATCGTTTGACTGCCACACTTCAAGTAAGACCGTTTGACTTTGCTAGAAAAGCAGATCCAGCGCAAATTCTCAATTTCATTCAAAATGAGAACTCTCAGACGATAGCTCTCGTGTTGTCCTATCTGCAAGCGGAGCAAGCATCCATCATTTTGTCATCACTCCCACAGGAGAAACAAGCTGATGTTGCAAAGCGCATTGCACTTATGGATAGTACATCGCCTGAGGTTATTTCGCAGGTAGAACGTGTGCTTGAGCAAAAGCTTTCCTCAACAGTTACACAGGATTATACAAATGCTGGTGGTATTGCATCCATCGTTCAAATTTTGAATGGCGTTGACCGTGGTACGGAACGTACGATTCTCGATTCATTAGAAATCCAAGATCCAGAACTTGCCGAAGAAATCAAAAAACGGATGTTTGTATTCGAGGATATTGTCAATATCGACAATCGTTCCATTCAACGTATTATTCGTGACATTGAAAATGCTGATTTACAACTTGCGCTCAAAGTTGCTAGTGAAGAGGTCCGCGATGTGTTGTTCAAAAACATGTCCAAACGTATGGCTGATACCTTCAAGGAAGAAATGGAATTTATGGGACCTGTTCGTTTACGCGATGTAGAAGAAGCTCAAACCCGTATCGTTGCAACCATTCGTCGTTTAGAAGAGTCGGGTGAAATCATCATCGCACGTGGTGGAGGAGATGATATTATTGTCTAATGTCATTAAATCATTCGCATATTATCCCATTGATGATAAAAAGATCGTAGAAGTGATTTCACCTCTTTCTGAGGTAATTTCTGACCTGCAAACCGACGATGATGGTTTGACTCAGGAGATGAAGAATGAGATCAATGAAGCAACAACTTTGAAGAATCAGATCATTGAGGATGCCGAAGCTTTTGCCAGTGCACAAATCGATCAGGCCATGCAAGAGTGCGCGACAATCCGCCAGCAAACGGAATCAGATATTGCGGGATGGTGGGAAAGTAGACGAGTTGAGGATGAAGAACTAGTCAACCTTTCTAAGCAAGCTGGATTCGAAGAAGGCTATCAACAAGGTGTTGCTCAAGCGGAAGATGCATTGAGAAAAGAATATAGTGAAATGCTTGCCGAAGCTAGCTCTATTTTAGAACAATCATACAAATTAAAGCAGCAAATCATACAAGAATCGGAGCCTTTTCTAATTGACTTAAGCACTTCCATCGCTGAAAAAATCATTCTACGCCAATTATCTTTGGAGCCAGAATGGGTGATAGAGCTTATTCAAAAAGTGCTCGCACGTAGACGAGAAAAGGGGATTATCACTCTTTGTGTGGCTCCATCTCAATTTGCGTATATCCAAGATGCGAGAGAAGAATTGATCACTTCGATTGATTCGCAGGCCGAGCTCGAAATTATACCTGACTCCTCAGTTCAAGATCAAGGATGTGTGATTCGGTCTTCATACGGAAGTATTGATGCCAGAATTGATACGCAGCTGAAAGAAATCAAGTCAGCATTACAGCAATTGGCCATACAAAGTGAGGAATCATAATGACAAGGGCATCCATACCGAAGGCGGATAAATACAAGGAAGTTTTGCAAACGATTGATCCGATCAGGGTAAACGGTAAAGTAACGCAAGTAATTGGACTTACCGTGGAATCCGAGGGCCCGGATGTCAGTATTGGTGATCTTTGTTATATCTATCCGCATAAATCAAATAAGCCGTTAAAAGCTGAAGTGGTTGGTTTCCGTAGCAATAAAGTTATTCTGATGCCACTAGGCAACCTCGACGCAATTGGACCTGGTTGTGATGTTGTAGGCACAGGTAAGCCGTTAACAGTCCAGGTTGGACATGAGTTATTGGGCAAGGTTCTGGATGGGCTGGGTCAGCCATTAGATGGTTCGTATCTACCTTCTAGAATGGCGCAGTACTCAACAAATAATTCACCGAGTAATCCGTTGACACGTCCGCGAGTTCTCAACCCGATTTCGGTTGGTGTACGTTGTATTGATGGATTATTGACAATAGGTAAAGGTCAGCGTGTTGGTATTTTTGCAGGCTCCGGTGTTGGGAAAAGTACATTAATGGGTATGATTGCCCGCAATACTTCGGCTGATGTCAATGTCATTGCACTCATTGGAGAGCGTGGCAGGGAGGTATTGGATTTCATCGAGCGTGATTTGGGACCGGAGGGATTGGCGAGATCAGTTGTCATTGTGGCAACATCTGACCAACCTGCGTTAATTCGGATTAAAGGCGCTATGATAGCGACGAGTATTGCTGAGTATTTTAGAGATCGCGGCTTAAATGTCATGATGATGATGGATTCCGTCACGCGGTTTGCTATGGCACAACGTGAGGTTGGACTAGCTGTAGGTGAACCACCGGCTACGCGGGGATACACTCCTTCTGTATTTGCTATGCTGCCAAGGCTTTTGGAGCGCTCAGGTACGGGAGCTAAAGGCTCAATTACTGCATTTTACACTGTGCTTGTCGACGGTGATGATATGAATGAGCCCATTGCTGATGCTGTCAGGGGAATCTTGGATGGTCATATCGTCCTTAATCGTAGTATTGCGAATAAAGGTCATTACCCTGCGATTGATGTTTTATCCAGTGTAAGTCGAGTAATGAAAGAAATTGTTCCTTCAGAACATATGGAAGCTGCGGATCAACTTAAGCGACTTCTCTCTATATATAAAGATTCGGAAGATCTTATTAATATTGGGGCGTACCAAAAAGGATCTAACCCAAATATTGATGTTGCGATGGATAACATCGAGGCCATTTGGAATTTTACGAAACAAAAAACGAGTGAAAAGCTAACCTATGAAGAAGCTCAAGAACGATTAATCCAAGAATTTTATAAGGGATGAGGGTCCTAGATGAGTTTTCGCTATTCTTTCCAGCAAATTGTCGATTTGAAAAACAATGAACGAACACAAGCAGAGTGGATTTTATCTGAGGCAATGGGTCAGTTACGGAATGAAGAAACGAACTTGCACGGATTGTTTGAGCAGAAGGAAAACTTACACAATGAAATGGTTCAAGCATCAAGCCATTCCGTGACCATATCGAACATGCTTATGATGCAAAGCTATATGAATCATGTGGACAGTCAAATTGCTCGTAAGCACCAAGATGTTAAGCATGCTCGGCATGTCGTAACAGAAAAACAAGAGCATTTATCAGTGAAAATGATAGATGAAAAAGTTTGGACGAAGGCAAGAGAGAAGGCACATAACCAATTTCAAGTCATGATTGCGAAAAAAGAGCAGGATGCGCTTGATGAAATGGCAACGAATCGATTCAAGCGAGTTTCGTATTAAGTGAAAAAGGAGGGACGAAGAGATGGCCGATACAAACGTAGAGGGTGCATCTTATAGTGCACTGGAGCGATTTTTGATATGGTTTGTCATCCCCTTTGTGTTTACGGCGGTTCTACTCTTCGTGCTGCTTTCGATTTTTGATTATGATATCAAAAGTAGTATTCAAAAAGCACTGCACAATACGCCTGTCATTGGAATAATAGTTCCAGCGCCAAAAGAAACTGCTCCCGTGGCAGCTGAGGGGAAGGCAACTTCTCCCGAACAAAGCGTAAAACTTAAAGAGGATGAAATTGCGAAGCTGAATGCCCGAGTAACTGAACTAACAACAGCATTGCAAAAGGCAGACTCGACGACAGAGACTAAAGATCACTCTTTAAAGGAAGCAGTAGCGAAAGTTGCTGAACTTGAGGAGAAGCTAAAAGATAAGACACAATCGGAAGAAGAGTACACGAATCAAATTACTCAGCTTGCCAATATGTACGCAAAAATGACCCCTAGTAAAGTTGCGCCTATCATGGAGGCATTGACTCCGAATGAAATGGTCCTTGTTTTATCTATGATGAAGGCAGATAACAGAGGAGCTATTCTTGAAAAAATGGACGCTGCCAAGGCAGCTGCTGCATCCATGGGGTTAAAAGATATCGTGCCTGTTCGAGATAAAGAAATTGCTGCATTGCAAGAGAGATTAGCAACAAATAACACGAAGGATGCCAAAGCTGCGACAAGTACAGTAAGTTCTTCGGATCTTGGTCAAACTTTTGCAAATATGACACCAAAGAGTGCATCAAATGTTTTGCTGGAGATGAATAAAACAAATCCCACAAAAGTATTAACGATTTTAAGTGGAATGGATAATGCTTCTCGTTCTAAGGTTATGTCAGCACTCTCAGATGCCAATAAGGAAATCGCAGCATCCATTACAGCCAAGCTGGTTCAATAACATGTGCTGATTCTATGAAGGGGGGGTGAAAAAATGGACGTACAAATGACTAAAGTACCTGTAACGCAAACAGGAACAGCGAATTCAACTGCTGCTGGTAAAGGGACTTCCAAAGGAAATGCTGCAACGGGAACCTTCTCTGCTCTTCTCTCAGACCAAACTGCTCAGGAGAATGCGCCTAGTGTTGATGGACATCCTTCTGAGACTGAGCTTTCCATGAACATGATGCTGCAAATGCTGCAAAGCTTAGTTATGCCTGTTCAACCATCGGTGGATCAAGAAACTAAAGTCAGTTCGGATGATCATACACTTCCAGATTTACTATTAGAAGCGATGAATAGCAATTCCGCACTAGCTGACAAATTATTACAAGATGCGCAAGTGAAAAAGTGGTTTGAAAACGCTGAGGACATGTTGGCTGCTTTAGATAACACGCAAAGCACCAATACACTTGGAATGATAGCTTCTTGGCAACAGCCAGCAATGGAATCTTTGAGTTTGAAAGCGCAGAATACGTTGTTAACGCTATCAGCTTTATCTAAGCAGCAACCAGGCAATCCGATTCTAAACTACTTAAATACAGAACTTACGAATACGATTCAGCCGTTACTGCCAGACATAAATAAAAGCGAGATGGAACAATCGGTTGAAGGCAACCTTTCTGCTAACCTACATACGATTCAACCCAAGCAAGAGAAATTTGCAATTAAGCATATCCCGGTTTCTGTTATTGAACAAACTAGCTCGACTGAATCTCCTGCTCTAACGCTTGTTGATCTACCAATTGAAGCTAGTATAACAACGAACACGACTGTAACGATTGGTGATTTGCAAAAATCACAGCAGGTATCGATTGCGGCTGATAAAGCGCCACTGCCAGTTCTGTCAGCGGCTAATTTCACAGAAGAGATGACTTCGTTTGTCTTGAAAAATATGAAGATTACGATGTCAGAGGGCTTCTCAGAGGCTAAACTTTCTTTGTTTCCAAAGAATCTAGGTCACGTAGATGTGAAAATTTCGATGCACGATGGTCAACTCTTCGCACAGTTCGCAGCGGATTCCTTAGCAGGCAAGCAAATGCTTGAAAGTCAGCTTCCGCAATTACGTCATGCTTTACTTACACAAGGTTTACAAGTTGAGAAGCTAGAAGTTACTCTAAGTTCAAATATGTCATCTAGCATGTTCCAAGAACAGCGTCAGCCTCAAACCTTTAATCAATCACAACGTCAACCAAAAAATCGATCGAATGAGATCGATATGGATGCGCTTGATTTTAAAGAAGACATGGACCAATTGGCACAAAATCGGAATAATGCTAATGGTAATTCCTTCGATGTAACTGCTTAAACTGAAATCTAAAATGACCTAGTTGGAGGTGAAAGTATGGCAACAAGCCCAATTGTAGGTAATGTTTCTGATCTGATCAATACTGGGGCTAACGCGAAAGTGAAGGACAAGGAGAGCACAACCTTAGGTAAAAATGATTTCCTGAAAATCTTGATCACGCAGCTACAGAATCAAGATCCGACGCAGCCTTTGCAAGACAAAGAGTTTATTGCGCAAATGGCCCAATTTACTTCCGTAGAGCAATTGACGAATATGGCTAGCGAAATGAAGCTCATGAGGCAGTCACTTGGCTTTGTGTCAGGCTTAATCGGTAAGTCGATCTCTTGGGCAGGCGTAGATGCCTCAGGTGTTACGACAGACATGTCTGGCGTAGTAGATTCGATAACCTTTAAAGATGGTAATCAATTTGCCAGTGTCAATGGCGTGGAAGTTTCACTTGATAAGCTAAAGAAAATTGAGAATGTTGGAGAATCACAATGACAGAGAGAATATCCATAGGTCAACTTTATCCTAGTGCGGTTTCTCCTGGTACATCTAGACGATCACCTTCCCAACAACAGGTTCCGCCTACCGGAAATCCTACTTTCCAGAAGATTTTTCAAGAGCAATTCGTTCGGTTTAGTCATCACGCCGAGGTAAGACTCAAAGAACGTGGGATTCAACTTAAACCTGAGCAAATTGAGAAAATGAACAAAGCCATTGATAAAGCAGCGTCCAAAGGTGCTAAAGATGCGCTACTGATTTTAGCGGGAAATGGGTATATCGTTAATGTACCGAACCGAACCGTTGTGACTGCGCTTGATGGACAAGCCATGAATGAGCATGTGTTTACTCAGATCGATAGTGCAATGATAATTTCATAGGTATTTAGGGCTCGACCGTTCAGGAAGCCTGGAGTTGTGGAACGAATGAAGCAACTCATATTTTTACTATTCACATCCGATTTAGGAGGCCTATTTCATGTTAAGATCCTTATACTCAGGCGTTTCAGGTATGCGTGGTTTTCAAACGAAGTTAGATGTTATTGGTAATAACATTGCTAACGTAAATACCATCGGTTTTAAAGGTGGCCGTGTTATGTTTAAGGATATCCTTAGTCAAACAGTTTCAGGCGTGAGTGCAGCAGATGAGAACCGCGGTGGTGTGAATGCACAACAAGTTGGTTTGGGTGTAAGTTTGGCTGCAATTGATACGATCCACACAGCAGGCAGCGCGATGACAACGAATGTTGTTACAGATTTGCGTGTGAATGGGGATGGATTCTTCGCAGTTGGAACAGCTGAGCAAGTAGATGCTCCATATTTGACAAGAGCGGGTAACTTTACGGTGGATGCTAATCGAAATCTTGTTAATTCAGATGGGCTTCATGTCATGGGCGCAGAGGGTGCTGGTCCTATTGTTATTCCTGAGGATATCGTTTCTTTCTCAATCGCTCAAAATGGTGACATTATTGGTGTTAATGCTGATGGTGAAACGATTAATACAGGACAAAAAATTGGTGTTGTGAAAGTTACCAACCCAGCTGGCCTTGAAAAGATCGGTGGAAACTTGTATCAAATGACAGCAAATGCGAATCCAGAAGGAGAGATTGAAGTTGGAGCCGCTGGTAATCCGGAAACAGGAACTGGCACACTTATTTCAGGTCAACTGGAAATGTCTAATGTAGATTTAACCGGTGAGTTCACGGAAATGATTATCGCACAACGTGGTTTCCAAGCGAATTCTCGGATTATTACAACATCAGATGAAGTGCTTCAAGAGGTCGTTAATCTTAAGCATTAATGAGTAGTTGAATGAATAGAGGGGAGCCCTGCTCCCCTTACCCTGATTCAGGAGGAGAAAGATGATCTCTCTCACTCGTTTAAATGGCAGACCGCTTATTATTAATGCAATTCTGATTGAACTGATCGAAGAAACTCCGGATACGATGATTACATTGACGACAGGCAAGAAAATCACAGTTCTCGAAAAGGCAGAGGTTGTGGTAAGCTTAGTGCGGACCTACATGCAAGAAATTGGTTCCGTACGAGCGACAATTCAGTCCAGGGATACGGAGGGTTCGTAAGTGTTTAAGAACAAAATTTTCATTCTAATTGTTTCAATACTTATTGCAATCACACTCATTCTCACTGCAGCGTTTGTGTTGTGGAATTTCATGGAGAAGAACAATGAATCCAAGGATCCTGCTGTACAGGCTCAGGATGCTGTTGCAAGTGTGAAACCGACGAAAGCGCCATCAGCAGAAACGGTTAAGGCGAACACTTCCATCATCAAAGATATTTTAACCAATTTATCGGGCAGTCAGAATTTCATTAAAATTAGCTTCGCGTTTGAAATGGAAAATTCAAAGGCTAAGGCTGAATTTGATAGTTTGCTTGATTCTGCTGTTAAAGGAACTATTGTCCAGATTTTGGGTGATATGACGAAGGAACAAATCGAAGGAAGCAAAGGTTCAGATAGTTTAACTTCCACAATAATGAACAAACTAAACCCACTGCTGCATGAAGGTAAAATCAAACAAATTTGGATAACTGATAAAGTACTGCAGTAACTCGTCAATGATTTTGCTTAAAGGAGGTGACTCGAATGGTTGATGTTTTATCGCAAAATGAGATCGATGCCTTGTTGGCTGCTTTGTCCTCTGGCGAAATGGATGCAGATGAGCTTAAGAAGGAGGATACTCAGAAGAAGGTAAGGGCATATGATTTTAAGAGAGCAGTACGTTTCTCGAAAGATCATATTCGTAGCTTAACCCGGATTCATGAAAATTTTGCACGATTTTTAACGACTTATTTCTCAGCACAATTGCGTACGTTCGTTCAAATCAGTGTAGTCCAGGTTGAACAATTGCCCTATGATGAATTTATTCGTTCGATCCCGAAAATGACCATTTTGAACATCTTTGAAGCAGAGCCTTTAGAGGGTCGAATGGTGCTTGAGGTTCATCCCAATGTTGCTTTTGCCATGTTGGATCGATTACTAGGCGGAGCAGGCACAACGCCAACCAAAATTAATGCATTAACCGAGATTGAAACGATCGTCATGGAACGCATTTTCAGTAGAGCATTTGATAGCTTGCAAGAAGCATGGAAAACTGTTATTGATATACAACCTCGCTTAGAGGCACTAGAAACGAATCCGCAGTTTATGCAAATTGTTTCTCCCAATGAAACAATTGCATTAATATCGCTGAGCACCAAAATCGGGGATACAACAGGTATGATCAACTTATGTATTCCTCATGTTGTTATTGAACCAATCATGCCTCGACTTTCTGTGCATCACTGGTTTGTTTCCCAGAAGAAGACGAGAGCTCCTGAAGAAGTGGAAGCACTTCAATCCCGTTTGGAGAAAACCAAGTTACCTCTCATTGCAGAGTTGGGATCGTCTGAAATTTCAATCCGAGATTTCTTAGGTTTAACAATAGGCGACGTAATCCCGCTGCATAAATCCGTCGAAGATTCGCTTCAAGTCAAAGTGGGCGAGAAGCTGAAATATCTCGGAAGCCCTGGTACCGTAAAAGGGAAGATGGCTGTACAAATTACAGAAATCGTGAATGAAGGAGAAGAAGAATATGATGAATAACAGAGATTATTTGTCGCAGGAAGAGATCGATGCTTTATTGAGACAATCATCAGAAGAAAGTTCTGTCTCTTCTTTTCATAGGCCTCCGCAAGTTGAAGATTTTCTTTCCCCGCTCGAACAGGATGCACTTGGGGAAATTGGTAATATTACGTTTGGCAGCGCGGCGACAGCGTTATCGACGTTACTAGGCAAGAAAGTTGATATTACGACACCTAAAGTGTCTGTAATTAGTAAAGAAGAATTGGAAGAACAGTTTCCAAGACCTCATGTTGCCGTTCATGTTAACTATGTAGATGGCTTTGATGGCATTAACTTGCTTGTCATTCAAACGAAGGACGCACAAGTAATCGCTGATCTTATGATGGGTGGTGACGGCACTGGCGGTGATGAAAATCTTAGTGAAATTCATATCAGCGCCGTGCAAGAAGCAATGAATCAGATGATGGGTTCATCAGCCACATCCATGTCTACCATCTTTAATCGATTTGTCAATATCTCTCCCCCAGGAATCGACATATTAAATTTGTCGAAAGGAGAAGGAAAACTGCCTGACGAGGACGTATTTATAAAGATATCGTTCCGACTTGCTATTGGTGATCTTATTGATTCCAACATCATGCAGTTATTGCCTGTTCCTTTCGCCAAAGAAATGGTATCGATCCTAATGGGTGGTGGTGATACTGAATCAGCAATGGAAGCTGCACCGGCTGCGCAAGCACCGCCAGTTGTAGCTGCTCCTGTGCAAGAAGCTCCTATATCGCAGCCAGCACCAGTGTATGAGCAACCTGTTTACCAACAACCGATGTATGAACAGCCGATGTATCAGCAGCCCCCAATAGGACAGCCGATGTATCCACCGCAGCAGCCGATGTATCAACAACCTCCAGCTGCGTATGGTGGCATGCCAAATCGGAATGTGAATGTTCAACCCGTTCAGTTTGGTAATTTACAATCAGGCTCTTACGCGCAAGCGGATGATACGAACCTGAATTTACTTCTCGATATACCACTTAAGGTAACCGTCGAGTTGGGCAGAACAAATAAGGTGATTAAAGACATCTTAGAGTTGTCTCAGGGTTCTATTATCGAATTGGACAAGCTTGCAGGTGAACCGGTAGACATTTTGGTGAATAATAAGTTGATTGCCAAAGGTGAAGTTGTCGTCATCGATGAGAATTTTGGGGTTCGTGTTACTGACATTGTTAATCAATGGGAACGAATTCAAAAATTACAATAATTTAATTTTAGGGGGATATTTTCAATGGCTAACCGTATTCTAATAGTGGATGATGCAGCGTTTATGAGAATGATGATTCGTGATATTTTATCAAAAAATGGGTACGAAGTATGTGGCGAGGCGAATGATGGAGCGCAAGCTATCGAAAAATATAAAGAGTTGAAGCCAGATCTAATTACGATGGATATCACGATGCCTGAAATGGATGGTATTCAAGCTTTAAAAGAAATCAAGAAGATTGAACCAAACGCGAAAGTAATTATGTGTTCAGCGATGGGACAACAAGCCATGGTTATCGATGCGATTCAAGCCGGGGCGAAAGACTTCATTGTTAAACCATTCCAAGCTGACCGCGTTATCGAAGCTATCAAAAAGACTCTAGGTTAAACCGTCCGAATTTGGTTGAGTCTTACATAAACCGAAAGGGTTGTTCTTATGAAAAGACGTCAATCGAATAAGGCCATCTTAAGCATACTTAGTATGATCGCTATGCTCCTCTATACAAGCAGAGACGTCTACGCGGAAACAGAACCAAATCAAGAAAATCCAATATCCGATTATCCAGGTTCGATGGGATCAATGGACTCGATGTTCATGGTTGGTAAGGTTATTTTAGTCCTTGTATTCATAATTATTCTCTTTTATGTACTAATGAGGTATGTGGCGAAGAAAAATAAAGGTACGATGTTTGGGAACTCGATTCGCTCTTTAGGTGGAGTTCCCCTTGGTCAAAATAAATCGATTCAAATTGTTGAAATTGGGCATTCGCTCTTCGTAGTTGGCGTTGGTGAGAACATTCAGTTATTGGATAAAATCATTGACGCCGATGAAGTAGCCTATATCTCTGAGCTCCTGCAATCGTCTCAAGACGATCGAATGGGGTTTGGAATGATAAGCAAATGGATCAATAAGCTTCCTATGAAAAAGAACGATGTGGAAGAGGAAGTAGAGCTAACATCTTCGTTTCAACAAGTATTTCATGATAAATTACGGCGTGTAACGGATCGCAATAAGAATGTTGAAGAATGGTTGTCTGATCAAAAACAAACAGATCGGTTGAATGAAGAATGAAAAGAAATAAATTAGTAAGCATACTATTGCTTGTCGTGATATCCATTTTCATATTGTCTTTAACTGCTTCAGCTGCCGAAACGGATGTTACGAATCCGATTCCAGGATTAAATGTCAATATCGGAACGAGCACATCAACTGGGGGATCATCGAATACAGTAACTCTCCTTCTGTTGCTAACGGTGTTAAGCCTAGCTCCTTCTTTCTTGATTTTAATGACGAGTTTCACCAGAATTGTCATTGTACTGGGTTTTGTTCGAACATCATTAGGAACTCAACAAATGCCACCTAATCAGGTTTTAATCGGACTCGCTCTGTTTTTAACCTTTTTTATTATGTCTCCAACTTTAGGGGAAGTTAATCAAACAGCACTTCAGCCGTACTTGAAGGGTGAAATCAATCAAACGCAGGCTTTTCAGACTGCGTCGCTACCCATGAAGAAGTTTATGTTTAAACATACGCGCCAGAAGGATTTGAAGCTGTTTCTAGACTATTCTAAAGCTAAAGCGCCTACAGGGGTCGAAGACATACCAATCACGTCCTTGGTGCCTGCTTACGCGATTAGCGAATTAAAATCAGCATTCCAAATGGGATTCATGATTTTTATACCGTTTTTGGTTATAGATATGGTTGTATCCAGTACGTTAATGGCCATGGGGATGATGATGCTCCCGCCCGTGATGATTTCACTCCCATTTAAAATCCTTCTTTTTATTCTTGTAGATGGTTGGTATCTTGTGGTGAGATCGTTACTCTTAAGCTACGGTTAGTGACCAAGATATCGGAGGGAATCTAGATGGGTTCGGAATTTGTAATACGAATTGCTGGCGAAGCTGTTTACACCGTTCTTAAGGCTAGTGCGCCAATGCTACTTATAGGTTTAATCGTTGGTCTTGCTATAAGTATTTTTCAAGCGACGACACAGATTCAAGAGCAAACACTTGCCTTTGTACCGAAAATTGTTGCTGTACTGCTTTCCATTCTCGTTTTCGGTTCTTGGATTATGAATACTTTGGTTGATTTCACCTTTAATCTACTCAACAATCTTTACAAATTCGTTGGTTAGGTTGTGAGTGAAATGCCAACAATGATTCAAGCGATCCCTATCTTTCTGCTTATTTTTTGTCGAATTACATCATTTTTTGTCGTTGTGCCAATCCTTTCTTCTAGAAATGTTCCCATGATGTTCAAGGTGGGGCTTTCCGTCTTTATTTCGTTGATTATCTTAGCGACGATGGGGATGGAGCAATCCATACCGATTGATGGCGTTTACGTGCTTTTGATTATACGTGAAATGCTAATCGGTGTTTTATTAGGATTTCTGGCATATTTGTTTTTTACAGTTGTTCAGACAGCTGGTTCTTTCATGGATATGCAAATTGGATTTAGTATGGCGAGCGTAATAGATCCGCTAACAGGCGCATCTACTCCGATGCTAGGGAATCTGAAATATATGATCGCTGTGCTATTGTTTCTGTCTTTCGACGGACATCATTACTTGATCAGAGCGATTATTGACAGTTACAAATGGGTGCCAATCGATAACGATTTGTTTAGCCGCATTTATGACGGACAAGTTTCAGATTTTTTATTTAAATCGCTATCCAAAATGTTTTATCTCTCATTCCAACTGGCAGCACCAATTGTTGCAGCCTTATTTTTAACAGATTTAGGTTTAGGCCTTTTAACAAGGGTCGCACCGCAATTCAATATTTTTGTCATCGGTGCCCCATTGAAAATGATACTTGGATTTTTCCTTCTCGTTATTGTTTTTCCAGAATTAATGTCTCAATTCCAGCAATTATTCGGAACCATTTTTGACTACATGGAGAAAATGCTTCAAATGATTGGTGGAGCGCAGCAAACAACACCCAAGTAGGAGGAGAACCGTGTCCCAACAACTTCGTATACAGCTAGATTTACAATGGTTTGCTGGGGAAAAAACGGAATCTGCTACTCCGAAAAAAAGACAGGATGCCAGAAAAAAGGGTCAAGTTGCAAAAAGTATGGACTTGCCCGCGGCTTCCATTTTACTTTTTTCATTTGTGGCCTTTATGATGTTTGGCTCCTTCATGAAAGGTAAATTAATTCACATCTTTCGTAATGTTTATGAGAATCAACTTGGTATGGATATTACAATGGGGAATGTGCAAGTGTTATTCATGGATTTAACGCAACAAGGCTTGATTATTATGGCGCCAATCTTTATCTTAGTACTTCTTGTCGCTTTTATTGCAAATTATGCACAAATCGGTTTTATGTTTATCGGCGATCCCTTAATGATGAAGTTTGACAAGATTAATCCGATTGCTGGTTTTAAGAAGATTTTTTCCTTGCGAACAGTGATGGACTTTCTAAAGTCGACTATGAAAATGCTGATCATCGGCTATGCCGTGTATACGACCTTGATGGGTCATAAGGACAGGCTTCTTGGCCTAGGGCATGCACCTTTAGAGAGCACATTCACATTTATTGCTTCGGTTACATTAAGTTTAGGGATAAAAATAGGTGTGATTTTAATTGTTTTAGCAATCTTTGATTATATCTATCAAAAGTATGAACATGAGAAAAGCCTTAAAATGTCTAAACAAGATATTAAAGATGAGTATAAGAAAAGTGAAGGCGATCCTCTCATCAAAGGGAAGATCCGTGCCAAACAACGTCAAATGGCCATGCAGCGAATGATGCAGGAAGTTCCTAAGGCCGATGTCATTATTACAAATCCAACTCACTTTGCAGTTGCATTGAAATACGATTCAAAGAATATGCAGGCTCCTACCGTGATAGCAAAAGGTGCAGACTATGTGGCCTTAAAAATTAAAGAAGTCGCCAAACAGAATGGCGTCATGACGATGGAAAATAAGCCGCTTGCTCGAGCGATTTTTGCACAGGTGGAAATTGGTGATGCGATTCCATCAGACCTATTCCAGGCTGTGGCAGAAGTACTAGCGTATGTATATAAGATGAAGGGTAAGACGAACTAACGTAGAGGGAGGTGCAATCTGATGAAAATCAAGGATTTATTAGTTCTAATCGGTATTATTGGCATCGTGTTGATGATGATTGTACCTGTTCCGATCCCTTTGCTGGACTTTTTATTAATTATAAATATTTCAATAGCTTTAATGATTATCTTGGTCGCAATGAATACGAAGGAAGCACTCCAGTTTTCGATTTTCCCTTCCTTGCTCTTGATTACAACACTCTTTCGATTAGCTTTAAACGTGTCAACAACTCGTAATATTCTAGCGCATGCTGAAGCAGGCGACGTGGTCAGAACTTTTGGTTCATTCGTAGCACAAGGCAATATCGTAGTGGGATTCGTCGTGTTTCTCATCCTTGTCTTGGTTCAGTTTATTGTTATTACCAAAGGTTCTGAGCGCGTGGCCGAGGTTGCAGCTAGATTTACCTTAGATGCAATGCCAGGTAAGCAAATGAGTATCGATGCTGATTTGAATGCTGGCTTGATCAATGAGGTACAAGCTAGAGAACGAAGACAAAAGATTGAACGTGAAGCAGATTTCTATGGTGCGATGGATGGTGCCAGTAAATTTGTAAAAGGTGATGCGATTGCCGGTATCATTATCCTCGTCATCAATTTAATCGGTGGATTTATCATTGGGATGACGATGAAAGGGATGGATTTTCAAGATGCCTTACAAACCTTCTCGATCTTAACGATCGGGGATGGATTGGTAAGCCAAATTCCAGCCCTTTTAATTTCAACCGCCGCTGGTATCATCGTTACGCGAGCATCGTCTGAGGGTAACTTAGGTCATGATATTACGAAGCAATTAACTGCTCAACCCAAATTACTGTACATTGTTGCAGGAACATTAATTGTACTGGGCACGTTTACACCCATTCATTGGTTTACAACACATCCGATAGCTGGAATATTGATTTTCGCAGCTTTCAAAATGCAAAAGAATTTGGAACGTGAAGCAATCAAAGAAGAACAATTGGTTGAAGAACAACAAATTGAGGAAGTACGTAGTCCTGAAAGCGTCATTTCATTACTTCAAGTTGACCCGATAGAATTTGAATTTGGTTATGGTCTAATCCCTCTTGCAGATACTCAGCAGGGTGGAGATTTGTTAGATCGGATTATTTTAATACGTCGTCAATGTGCTTTGGAGTTAGGTGTTGTTGTACCAGTTATACGGATCCGTGACAATATCCAATTGCGACCGAATGAGTATATCATCAAAATTAAAGGCAATACAGTTGCACGCGGCGAACTACTCCTAAATCACTATCTGGCCATGAGTCCTGGATTTGATGATGATTCTATTTCAGGAATTGAAACGACGGAACCTGCATTCGGTTTACCGGCTATTTGGATCGATGAAATGAACAAAGAGAGAGCAGAGTTATCTGGCTATACAGTAGTAGATCCACCATCTGTTGTTGCGACTCATTTAACTGAAATTATTAAGAAACATATTCATGAGCTTCTGGGTCGTCAGGAAACGAAGGCTCTTATCGAAAATGTAAGGGAATCGTATCCTGCTCTTGTCGATGATTTAATTCCATCCGTGTTATCTGTAGGAGATATTCAGAAAGTTCTATCAAAGCTTCTCCGTGAGAAAATATCTGTCCGTGACTTGGTCACAATTCTAGAAACACTTGCTGATTATGGCACATACACAAAGGATCCTGAGATCTTAACAGAGTATGTGAGGCAGTCATTGTCTCGACAAATCACACAGCAGTTTACTTCGCATGGTGATTCGCTGAAAGTAATTACGGTGGGCCCATCCGTTGAGAAGAAAATTGCGGATTCCGTGCAACAATCAGATCAAGGTAGCTATTTGGCACTAGATCCTTCATCTTCACAAATCATTTATCATCGCGTTACTGAGCAAGTAACGAAGCTAATCCAATCCGGTCAACAACCTGTCATTTTAACTTCACCAACAATACGAATGTATGTTAGACAGCTATTAGAGAGAACGCTACAAGATATACCTGTCCTTTCTTACAGTGAATTAGAGCCGAGCGTTGAAATTCAAAGCATGGGGGTAGTCAATTTATGAGAGTAAAAAGATATGTTGTTGATTCCATGCCTGACGCTTTGCAGAAAATTCGTTCAGATCTGGGTAAAGATGCTGTGATTCTCAACACAAAGGAAATTCGTACAGGCGGTTTTCTTGGCATGTTTGGGAAGAAGAAGATAGAAGTCATTGCAGCCATTGATGGCGCAAATGCCAAACCTACCGCTGCTCCGCAAAGGGTAGCTCCACAGCCCCTTCAGCCCAAAGCATCTATTCAACCGGTTCAGCTCAAAAGTAATGTCCATCAATCTGATTTTCCAGATGTTCCTGACGTTCTAATGCCAACGGCGATGAGGAACGATCTTGTCGCCATAAATGCAGTTTCCGCACCAGAGAAAGTTATGAATCCGGCTCAACATCAAGCTTACTCACCTTCATCTGTTCAAACTTTAGCAAGAGCTTCGGTTAAAGATGATCAATTGATGGATGAACTCAAACAAATGAAAGAAATGATGAAGAAGCTTTCACAAGTGACCGATGAGGATAAGCTTCCAGAAGCCTTACAAAAGCTAGAACAAAGGCTTTTTGATCAAGAAGTGAATCCTACACTTGTTCGACAAATTATGGATGAAGTCATGGCGGATTTTAAACTTGCTGATGAGCCAGTTACAGAAGAATCTGCACACCAGCTTGTTAGATCAAAGCTTGGACAAATTTTTCAAACAGATCATAGCAAGCATATATCTGCACAAACACGCGTTGTTCATTTCGTGGGTCCAACTGGTGTTGGTAAAACAACAACAATAGCCAAACTGGCCGCGGAGCAAGTCTTGAAATATCACCGAAAAGTCGGGTTTATTACCTCAGACACATATCGAATTGCTGCTATTGAGCAGTTAAAAACATATGCAACCATTTTAAATGTACCACTCGAAGTCGTTTTTTCTCCGCAGGATCTGACGAAAGCATTTCAGAATTTGGCTGAATGCGACATTATTTTTATGGATACAGCTGGGCGCAATTTTCGGAATGAAATGTATGTATCAGAATTGAATTCTTTGCTGAAGACGCAAGGGAATAGTGAGACAATTCTCGTACTAAGCTTAACGACCAAATATCGTGATTTGCGGGCAATAACGAATAACTTTAGTAAGTTCAAGCTGGATAAAGTACTCTTTACCAAAATGGACGAAACAGATTCCTACGGAGCCATTCTAAATGTTGTTCATGAGTTTTCTCTTAAGCTTTCGTATGTGACAACTGGGCAAAGTGTACCCGATGATATTGCGGAAATGAACGAGTGGCAAATCATTGATCTGCTATTGGAGGAGCCTAGAACATGAAGGATCAAGCAGAAGGGTTGCGGAATCTGGTTCAGACGCAGGGTGATAAAGGCACTAGAACAACCAGGATTATTACCGTGACCAGTGGAAAAGGTGGGGTAGGTAAATCCAATTTTACGCTAAACTTCGCTTTATCACTGCAGTCTCTCGGTTACAAGGTACTTGTCTTCGATGCAGATATTGGCCTGGCGAACATTGACGTTTTAATGGGCATATCCTCGAAGTACAGTCTTTATCACTTGTTAAAAAAGGATAAAACAATCTGGGAAATCATCCAGAAGGGATCCAATGATTTAGAGTTTATCGCGGGTGGTTCTGGTTTTAATGACTTACTGCGATTAAGTGAAGAAGAGTTAGATTATTTTGCAGAGCAAGTCATGCAACTCAACGGTTACGTGGATTTTATCATTTTTGACACGGGAGCAGGCCTATCCAAAGAAACGCTGAAGTTTATTCTTGCCGCTGAAGAAGCAATCGTAGTAACGACACCTGAGCCAACATCCATTACAGATGCTTATGCCATTATCAAGATGGTGAATTCAATGGGGCATGATGTATCCTTTAAGCTAGTCATTAATCGTGTAACTGATGCAAGTGAAGGTAAACAAACAGCTGACAAAATTTCATTAGTAGCTAAACAATTCCTGAATATCCATATCCCAACATTAGGGTTTGTTGATGACGATCCGGTTGTTTCTAAAGCAGTGAAAAGGCAAATTCCTTTCTCAATTGCTTTTCCATATTCCGCGGCAACTAAAAGTATAAAAACGCTTACTGATAATTATATAAAAGGATATCGTGTCATAGAAACGCCTTCTACCGGTGTCAGGAGCTTTTTAAATAAAATGTTGAAACTTTTGAAATAGGATTTTTGAAAATCGTGTCGAATAAGCAGATAGAGGAGGGAAGCAGCTTGGCAATATATAACATTCTTGTCGTAGATGACTCCGTCTTTATGCGAAAAATAGTTAGTGATTTAATTTCTGAAAATCCGCAATTCAAGGTCATTGGTACTGCTAAAAATGGGCAAGAAGCAATTGAATTAGTCAAGCTGCTTCGACCGGATGCTGTGACGATGGATATCGAAATGCCTGTCATGAATGGATTGGATGCGCTTAAACACATCATGGAAGAGCAACCAACCCCCGTCATCATGTTAAGCTCCTTAACGCAAGAAGGAGCTGCTGAGACGATTAAAGCTTTGGAGTTGGGTGCAGTAGACTTTATTCGAAAGCCGTCGGGATCCATATCTCTGGATTTGTATAAGGTTAAACTATTGCTGCATGAGAAACTGCTTATGGCAGTTCGTTCGAAAATGCATGTGATCCAACCTACTCGTGCACCGTCTCCATTAGCAAATGTTAATCCATTGTCATTGAGATCAATGATGATGAAAGAAAATCTGAAACAGTCAGATACGAATGTTCCGGTTATCCAAACTTCTACACATTTTAGTCATGTAGTTGCGATAGGAACTTCAACCGGTGGTCCACGAGCTTTACATCAGGTGATTTCCAATATTCCTGCAGGTTTCCCAGCTCCAATTTTAATAGTTCAGCATATGCCGCCTAATTTCACCAAATCTCTTGCCCAACGTTTGAATGATATTTCTCAAATTAGGGTTGTTGAAGCGGCGGATGGCGAAATCCTTCAAACTGCTACTGCTTATGTGGCTCCGGGGGGATGGCATATGGTTATCTACAGAGATCCGAACCGAACGTACAAAATTAAATTAACCAAAGATGAACCTGTTTCTGGTCACCGACCATCTGTTGACGTCATGTTTGAATCCTTACTAAGCATGAATGAATTAAAGCGACATGTCGTTTTGATGACTGGTATGGGAAGTGATGGAGCCAAAGGGATGCTTTCTCTGAAGCTATCAGGTGCAACAACAACGATTGCCGAATCAGAAGAAACCTGTATCGTGTATGGGATGCCAAGAGCAGCAGTAGAAAATCAAGCTGCAATGCATGTTTTACCTCAACAGGATATAGCAGTCCGTTTATCAAGGTGTGTACTGAATGAAATGAATTGAAGCAAACATAGGGTACTGGATGATTCTATTGGAGGTGTGTGGTAGTGGAACTTAGTCAATATCTATCGATGTTTATCGATGAATCAAAAGAGCATTTGCAATCATTGAATGAAAATCTTCTGAATTTAGAAAGTAGTCCAAAAGACATAAGTATAGTACATAATATTTTTCGTTCGGCTCATACGTTAAAAGGTATGTCCGCAACAATGGGGTTTGAGGACATCGCGGCTCTTACACATGAAATGGAAAATGTGCTTGACCTCGTACGTAATAGCAAAATTGATATGGATTCATACATATTTGATTGTATTTTTAAAAGTTTGGACTCCTTGGAATCCATGGTGGAAGATATTATTCAAGGCGGTTCAGGCATAGCGGATGTAAGTCCGATCGTTGTTTCATTAAGATCCATCGTGACAGGAGACTACAAAAAAACGCAAGCTCCTGCAGCAGCTGTTCCTGTGAATGAACCAGTCAAAGGCATTGAAGTGGATGAGTTTCAATATTCCATTCTTAAACAGTCGATAGAATCAGGTTTTTTGGTATTCTATATCGAAGTTAGTGTCAATGAAAACTGCGTGTTGAAAGCAGCACGTGCTTACATGGTTTTCGATGCTATGGAAAAAATGGGCGAAATCATGAAGTCAACGCCTACCGTGCAAGAAATTGAACAAGAGAAGTTTGATCGCTCTTTTTCACTCTACTTTATTTCCAAAGTAGATCAAGCAACACTAGAGAAAGAGATTTTGAATGTTTCTGAGATTGCTTCTGCCGTTATTATCACCGTAGATACAGAATCACTAGCAGAATTGTCTCACCCAGCTAAGGAAATTGAAACGGCACGCCAAGAAATTGCAGCGGCTGTTGCTGCAACAATTACGGCTGCTGATGCACCTGAATCGAAAACTATCGATCCAGTAGTAACGGCTGCAAAACCTGTAGTAGGTGGAGCTCCGGTGGCAAGTCGTACGATTCGTGTTGATATTGAGCGTTTAGACACATTGATGAATTTATTCAGTGAGCTATTGATTGACCGTGTTCGCTTAGAGCAGTTAGCGAGTGAAGTAAAACGCAATGATTTGACGGAAACTGTTGAACACATGTCTCGTGTAAGCAGCGATTTGCAAAATATCGTTTTGAAGCTTCGCATGGTTCCAGTAGATTCGGTATTTAATAGATTTCCTCGAATGATCAGAGACTTAGCGAAATCCTTGGATAAAAAAGTAGAGCTTGTGATTACGGGTGCGGATACAGAATTAGACCGTACGGTCATTGATGAAATTGGTGATCCGTTAGTCCATTTATTGCGAAATGCTGTCGATCATGGGATTGAATCGATCAGTGAGCGTGTGGCAGTAGGTAAACCAGAGCAAGGAACTATTCAGCTTCGCGCATTCCACAGTGGTAACCATGTCTTTATCGAGATCGAGGAAGATGGCAAGGGTATTTACCGTGAGAAGGTTTTGAAAACAGCTTTGAAAAATGGTCTAGTTACAGCAGAACAAGCTGCAAAATTAACGGATCATGAAGTATACAACTTACTATTTGCATCTGGATTTAGTACGGCTGAGAAAATTTCTGATATTTCAGGTCGCGGTGTTGGTTTAGATGTTGTTAAGACGAAGATTCAAATGTTGGGTGGACATGTTCAAGTTGATTCGAAGCCAGGCTTCGGAAGCAAATTTTCCGTACAGTTACCACTGACTCTCTCTATTATTTCTGCGATGCTAGTGCGTCTGGGTAGTGAGAAATATGCGATACCATTGTCTTCCATTGTTGAAACTTCAGCTATTCAAAAGTCTCAGATCCGTAACATCCAAGGAACTAAAATGATAGATTATCGCAAATCGGTCATCCCATTAGTGTCCGTGAGTTCCTTATTCCAGGTTCCTGATTTCAATGAGGATTTGGAAGAAGAAACAGAAATCGTTGTTGTTCGCAAAGGTGATAAACAAGTAGCGCTAATGGTTGATGAATTTATTGGTCAGCAAGAGATCGTATTAAAAACACTCGGTAAATATTTAACTGGTATTTTCGCAATTTCAGGAGCAACTATTCTTGGAGATGGACAAGTTGCATTGATTATTGATCCTAATGCAGTAATTAAATAAAACCATATTCGATTAAAGCTGATGCTTACGAAGTCAGTTTTCTGACGAAAACTTTGAGGAGGATTTCAAAATGGGAGAAGAAAAAAAGGTAATTGTCTTCGCACTTGGATCGGAAGAGTATGGTGTTGAGGTAGAAAAGGTTAGAACGATTGAAAGAATGCAGCCAATGACACGTGTGCCAAAAGCACCAGAATTTATTAAAGGTGTTATTAATCTACGTGGTATTGTTATTCCAATTATTGATCTACGTTCGCGATTCGGACTTGAAGAGGTAACAAGTACGGATGCTACTCGTATTATCATCGTTTCTGCTGCGGATTTTGAAGTAGGGCTCATTGTTGACTCTGCCAACGATGTTATAGATGTCGATACGGATAATATTAATACACCGCCAGAAGTTGTTGGTGGCATCAAAGCAAAATACTTGGATGGTATCGCGCGTGTTGGCGAAAATAGATTGTTGGTACTCCTTAACCTAGAGCAAGTTTTGAATCGTAGTGAAATTCAGCAGCTAGAAAGATTCGAGGAATAACTTGTGGACGTTTTTAGCCGACTAGAGGATTTTCAATTAGATGTGCTTAAGGAAGTTGGGAACATCGGCGCTGGGCATGCTGCAACTGCGCTTTCAACCCTGCTGGATAAGCCAATCGATATGCTTGTTCCTAAAGTAAGAATGCTGCCTTTTGAAGAAATTTGTGAGAGCGTTGGCGGTGCCGAGACTGTGGTCTTGGCCATCTTCTTACGAGTTGAAGGGGATGCACCAGGGAATATGTTTTTCATTCTTGACTTGGATGCTGCCAAAAATATACTTCGAGACTTGGTTGGTTTATCACTTGCTAAACAAGAAGAGTATTCAGAGCTTGAATTATCTGCACTAAATGAAATTGGCAATATACTTGCCGGATCTTATTTATCCTCACTTGCTGATTTTACGAATTTAAATATGCAGCCGACGGTTCCAGCGCTGGCGATCGACATGGCTGGTGCAATTTTAAGCTATGGTTTATTGCAATTTGGTCAAATGGGAGATCAGGCTCTTCTCATTGATACTAAATTTTTGGAAGGGGACAATGAAGTGCAAGGGCACTTTTTCTTAATCCCTGATCCGGAATCGTTTGGTAAAATCTTTTCGGCATTAGGGGTAGTCTCTCCATGACGCAAGAAAACTTAATTAAAGTAGGTATGGCTGACTTGAATGTTGCTCATCAAATTGGTGTTTTGAAGACAACAGGCTTGGGTTCATGTGTAGGGGTTACGCTATTCGACAGCCGTTCAAAAGTAGCAGGAATGGCACATGTCATGCTGCCTTCTTCTGAAATAGCACGTGAAGGCAATTTGAACATTGCCAAGTATGCAGACACGGCAATTCCTGAACTTATTTCTAGGATGGAAAAGCTTGGAGCAAACATAAGTAAATTAGAAGCTAAGCTTGCTGGCGGCGCCCAAATGTTTGCTTTTGCAGGAAATAATGATACGATGAGAATTGGACCGAGGAATGTAGAATCTTGTAAGGAAATGTTGAATCGTTACAAGATTCCAATTCTAGCTGAGGATACAGGAGCTAATTATGGTCGTACGATTGAATTTTTTAGTGCGACTGGCATCTTACTGATCCGCAGTGTTCAATTGGGAGTAAAGGAAATTTAATGATGATTGGAACTATACGAATAAATCTCATCGTAGCATTGTTAGCTGGTTTGTTTACTTTTACTTTATCGATTGGCAATAACTTATTCCTATCATCCTGCATTAAAAGTGGTTACAGCTTTCTCATTTTATTCGTAGTAACATTTGGATTTAGATGGGTTTTAGGGCTATTAATTGGTCCTTTATCTTCTATTGAGGATTCAACAGACGTGAATCCCTCATCCACGGTTGGTCAAAACCTAGATTTGAGTACTCCCGATGAGGATAAGGAAACGCGGGAAATGATGAAGTTGAATCACACGAACAATAATAAAGATGCACATTCTAATGAAATGCAATTTTCACCATTGAATCCACCTAAGCTAGTCACCAAGAATAATTTGGACCCTGAACAACTGGCGGGTGCCTTGAGGCGAATGTCTGAAGATTAAGGATGGTGAATCTTAAATCATGATTGATCAAAAGCAAGTTCAACTTGCGAATATTGAATGGTGGAAGCAGTGGAAGGAACAGGGCATAATTGCAGCGAGACAAGCACTAATTGAGAACTATTTACCTTTAGTGGAGTATGTTTCAGGTAGATTAGCTATTGGTCTTCCAAAAAGTGTTTCAAAAGACGATTTATCTAGCTTTGGGGCTATGGGATTAATTGATGCCATCGAGAAGTTTGATTATGCACGAGGCTTACAATTTGAAACCTATGCATCATGGCGAATTCGCGGATCTATTATTGATGGTTTACGACAAGGGGATTGGGTTCCAAGGTCCGTAAGGGAAAAGGCCAAAAAGGTAGAAGAAGCCTATCAAAAGCTGGAACAGAAATATCTGCGATCTGTAACGGATACTGAAATAAGTAGTTATCTGCAAATCAGTGAGCAGGATTTCCAACAAATGCTTCAAGATATTTCTATTACGACTATTTGTTCGATTGATGATCCCATTCGAGAAGAAGAATCGGAAACCAGACTTTCTCTCATTGTTGATGAGAAAGCCAAAAATCCAGAATCTCAAGTGAATGAGTTTTATCTCAAAGATTCCTTGGCGAAAGCTATAGACCGATTGACGGATAAAGAGAGAACGGTTGTTTCACTATTTTATTTTGAAGAGTTATCCTTAAGTGAAATTGCAGAAGTCATGTCATTATCTCCGTCACGCATTTCACAACTGCATTCTAAAGCGATCTTACGACTAAAAGGTGTACTCGGAAGATTTAAAAATCAACTTTTTCAAGATAATTAAACTTATTCTGAAAGTATGGAAAGGTGGTATGTCCGTGAGTGAAGGGAACATGCCTTTGGATTACTACATTAGTATTACAGTGTCAGATGATAAGTTATCTGCTCATTTACTGATCAGTAATACGGATGATACGTTTAAGGTCTCAATTGGGCAATTATTGGATTTGGTTCAAAAAAACAGAATTATTCATGGTGTAAATCAATTTGTACTTGCAGAAATTGCAGAAAACCCAAAATCTTTTTCTCTTAAAAAGACATTAATTGCGACGGGAACCAAACAGATTGATGGTCAAAATGGATATATTAAATTAGCATTTAATTTTGATGAAAATGACAAAAAGCCTTTGGAGCTGGAAGACGGCCGGGTCAACTATAAAGAAGTCGTGTCACTTCACAATGTTAGAAAAGGGCAATTAATCGGTCAACGATTTTTAGCTACAGCTGGCTCGCCAGGTCGTGCAGTTACTGGGGAGACGCTTTTTACCAAAGCAAGCAAAGAAGCTAGATTCAAATTAGGTAAAAATGTTGTAACGGACGCTGAACAAATGGGGCTATATGCAACGATTGATGGCATGGTGGTTCGGACCGATCGTGATAAAATTAATATTTTCCCCATTTACGAGATAAATGGGAATGTCGATTACAATGTTGGGAATATTGATTTTATCGGTACCGTTGTCGTTAGAGGCAATGTACTTCCAGGCTTCAAAGTTCGTGCAGCCGGCGACATTCGTGTAATTGGTGGAGTAGAAGCCGCGGAGCTTGAAGCAGAAGGATCGATTGAAATATCAGCAGGTATTGTAGGGCAGAACAAAGCTTTTATCAAAGCAGGTGGAAATGTCAAAAGCTCTTTCATCCAAGACGCAACAATTGAAGTTGCAGGTGAACTAAACGTTTCTCAAAGTATCATGCACTCAACGGTGAGAGCTGGTAAAAGTGTCACTTGTGCGGGGGCAAAAGGTTTAATCGTTGGTGGAACCATTCAAGCTGGTGAACGAGTTACCGCAAGAACGATCGGAAACTCAATGTCAACGACAACGGTTATTGAAGTAGGTGTACTGCCTGAACTTCGTAATGAAATGATGCAACTTCGTAACCAGCTTAAGTCATTGATGGAGAATAATGAAAAAACTAGTAAAGCGCTTACTTTGTTGGACCAATTAGCTGCCACAGGACAGTTAAGTCTTGATAAGCTCGCAATGCGTATTAAACTCAATAATACCAAGAAGCAAGCCGTAGACGAGCAAATATCAATTAAAGAACGAATTTTGGAAATTGAGAAATCCCTTGAGGATTCTGAGAATGCTAAAGTTCAAGTTGTGTCTACTATTTATGGCGGTACGAAAATTGTAATTGGACGTTATACGAAATTTATAAAAGATCCAACGAACCGAATGATATTCCGATTAAGTGATGGCGATATAATAATGAGTGCAAACGTGTAAGTGAGGGAGGGCGTAGACGATGAGTTTTAAAGCCATCGATTTACAATTCGCTGTACACAAGAATGATGAGGCGGGTATCAAACAAAATCAATTGATGCAGAAACCGCGGCAGGATGGCACCATTTTAGAAACTCAAGCCACACAAACGACGGAACGTGCTCGACAGCGGACAAGCAGACTCGAAGAGAGTGGGCGTTCAGATATCATGGATCGTCGTGAACAGAAGAAATCACAATTAGGCAAAAGTAAGGCGAGAGGGACACTAGAGAGTGCTTCATCGGACACTGAACACCATCCAGAGCATCCCTATAAAGGTCATCGTATTGACTTATCCCTCTAACTTGCTATAGAAAAAGGTGAACCCTATGGTTATGCAGCCGGTGCTATACGTCATCCTTCTTGGTCTTGTGATGATTGTTTACGCAAGATTTATACCGAAGGATCAGGCGACGGCTTCATCCGCTAAAGCAACGGTTGTGAAGGAAATCGAAGATACGATTGAACACTTCGCAGCTGAAATGGATGAACAAAATCAAGTAATGCTTGATCTGTTTTCAAAAACAAAGCAAGATTATGAAGTAGAGCTTGCTAAATTAGCTGGTCGTTTGGAAACTTTAGAAAGACAAAAGCACGAACTGTCGAAGGAGCTCACGACCTTACATGTTAATCAGCAACCAACGCTTACAGCAAGTGAGATGCTTAGTGCTTTAAATAAGCCTACTCAACAAGAAATTCTTACAACTACAAATGTACAAACGATTGTTTCTGAACCTCCTCCAGAGGAACCCATCTATGTGGGTTTAAGCATGAAAAGTAGATACTCCGAATTGTTTACCTTGCATGATCAAGGGAAAAGTGTGGAAGCTATAGCCAAAAAGCTCAGTATGAATAAAGGCGAGGTCAGTTTGATCCTTCAGCTTTCGAGACAGGAGGAACGGACACGTGTTTAAAAATAGAGCTTTAGTTTCTGGTATTGGAATAGGTATAATTGTAGGCGCAATCCTTCTTCAAGTGATGCTTTTTCGACCATCAACACCAAGTCAATCAGGTATTTCGTTAGAGGAGATGGACCCTCAGAAGCTAAGGGACGAAGCCTCCAAATACTATCAAGTTTTCGAGAAAAATGTAAAGATGTATACCCAAGCGGAATTGGATGCCGCTATTCAGAAAAAACTTAAAGAAGAGTCAGATAAGCTAGTAGTGACCAAACCACAAGATTCGCCCAAAGCGTCTCAGCCTGCGGCTTCTTCTAAGATCGTCATTTATGTTCAGCAAAACCTTGATGCATCGACCGTGGCTGATTTGCTATATCGCTCAGGTGTAATTTCAGATCGCAAAGCATTTGTTACTGAACTCGATAAGCAAGGTGGCAGCACCAAAATCCAAGTTGGTTACCATGAGTTTGAAGGTGTGATGGATATGCCAACCATCGTAACGAATCTTATTACAGTTCAATAGTTTAACTTACAAAAGGATCTTTGTTTAGAGATCTTTTTTTGTTTGTTTATACATAAACTATCCATTTCAAGGGAAGAATGACATTCAGGATAAAAGGTTGCACCTTGTTTTCAGTTGTGGTATATTTATTCACGGTGTTAAAAACTCACGCCCGTCAATTTGCATAATGGTGCTTACTTCGGTAGGTTTTATGCAAAGATGCGAGGGGCGGCGGATACCAAATAAACCACTTAGAGGAGGGATTGGGGATGGCAGTTATCTCCATGAAACAGCTTTTAGAAGCTGGCGTACATTTCGGTCACCAAACACGTCGTTGGAACCCGAAAATGGACAAGTATATCTTTACTGAAAGAAATGGTATTTACATCATCGATCTTCAAAAAACGGTTAAAAAAGTTGAGGAAGCTTACAACTTTGTTAAATCCGTATCCGAAGATAATGGTACTATTCTTTTCGTAGGAACGAAGAAACAAGCACAAGATTCCGTAGCTGAAGAAGCAGAACGTTGTGGCATGTACTTCATCAACCAACGTTGGTTGGGTGGTACATTAACTAACTTCCAAACGATTCAAAAACGTATCGATCGCTTGAAAACTCTTGAAAGATGGGAAGAGGATGGCACTTTCGAAGTTCTTCCTAAGAAAGAAGTTATCATTCTTCGCAAAGAGAAAGAGCGTCTTGAGAAATTCCTAGGCGGAATTAAGAACATGAAAGGTTTGCCAAGTGCACTTTTCATTATCGATCCTCGCAAAGAGCGTATTGCTGTAGCAGAAGCTCGTAAATTGGGTATCCCAATCGTTGGTATCGTTGATACAAACTGCGATCCAGACGAAATTGATTACGTGATTCCTGGTAACGATGATGCGATTCGCGCAGTTAAATTGTTAACAGCGAAAATTGCTGATGCAGTTATCGAAGCACACCAAGGCGAGCAAACAACAGCTTAAATTATAGCAAAGTGAAAAGGGTGGTTGGAAGGTGTAACAGCCTGTCACCACCCTTTTTTTAGAGAATAAACTGGTGTTACATACCGACAATAACAATTTAACAGGAGGTTTCTTACAATGGCAGTTACAGCAGCACAAGTAAAAGAATTACGTGAAAAAACAGGTGCAGGAATGTTAGATTGCAAGAAAGCACTTGAAGAAGCAAACGGCGATATCACCAAAGCAGGAGAACTTCTTCGTGAAAAAGGTCTTTCTGCTGCAGCTAACAAAGCTGGACGTATTGCTACAGAAGGCGCTGTAGAATCTTACATCCACGCTGGCGGTAAAGTTGGCGTTCTTGTTGAGATCAACTGTGAAACTGACTTCGTTGGTAAAACAGAGCAATTCAGAACTTTCTGCCGCGACATCGCTATGCACATTGCAGCAGCAAACCCAAGCTATGTTCGTCGTGAAGAAGTACCAACAGAAGCTTTGGAAAAAGAAAAAGAAATTCTTCGTAACCAAGCTTTGAACGAAGGCAAACCAGAGAAAATCATCGATAAAATGGTTGAAGGCCGTATTGGTAAATACTACGAAGAGTTCTGCTTAATGGAGCAAGCATTCATTAAAGACCCAGACAAAACAATCGACCAATTGTTGAATGAGAAAATCGCTGCTATCGGCGAGAACATCTCCATTCGCCGTTTCGTTCGTTTCGGTCTTGGTGAAGGTCTTGAGAAAAAACAAGAAAACTTTGCGGAAGAAGTTATGTCCCAAGTTAAACTATAATAGGCATTCAAAAAGTTGGAACACTTGGTGTTCCTTCTTTTTTAGCCCTTAAAGACATGGAGTTATGCATGGAAACGGAGGTCATACAAGTTGGGTCAACCTTTTTATAAAAGAATAGTGCTTAAATTGAGCGGCGAAGCTTTAGCCGGACAGCAGGGATATGGCATTGATTCAGAAGTGATCACCTCCATTGCTCAACAAGTGAAAGATGTTGTAGAATTAAATGTTGAGGTCGCTATCGTTGTTGGCGGCGGGAATATTTGGCGTGGAATCGCAGGTAGTGAGAAGGGCATGGATCGTGCAACAGCAGATTACATGGGAATGCTTGCTACTGTCATGAATTCATTGGCTTTACAGGATGCTTTGGAAAACATTGAGGTACCAACAAGAGTCCAGTCCTCCATTACTATGCAACAAGTTGCTGAACCTTACATACGCAGGAGAGCTATGCGCCATCTTGAAAAGGGTAGAGTTGTTATTTTCGCCGCGGGGACAGGTAACCCTTACTTCTCCACGGATACGACAGCTGCCTTAAGAGCGGCAGAGATTGAAGCTGAAGTTATTCTAATGGCTAAAAATAAAGTGGATGGCGTCTATTCAGCCGATCCTTTCAAAGATCCGACAGCGAAGAAATTCGAAACGTTAACCTATATGGAAGTTATTAGTAACAACCTTGGTGTCATGGACTCCACTGCATCTTCCCTTTGTATGGATAACAACATTCCGTTAGTTGTATTTAACATCACGGAAAAAGGGAATATCAAACGAGTGGTCCTTGGCGATAAAATTGGGACTACAGTTAGAGGGAGTGTATAAACCATGCCGCAATCAGTGAAGAAGAACGCAGAAGATCGGATGGATAAAGCAATTGGAGCGCTAAGAAGAGATTTGACTTCCCTTCGTGCGGGACGTGCTACGCCATCTTTATTAGATCGCATTCAAGTGGAATACTATGGAGCGATGACACCAGTAAATCAACTAGCTAATTTGACTACACCAGATTCTCGTACCCTTCTCATTCAACCATGGGATAAAAGCTCTATGTCTTCTATTGAGAAGGCTATTATGAAGTCTGATCTAGGATTAACACCATCGAATGACGGGATCGTTATTCGTATTGTTATCCCTGCTTTAACGGAAGAACGTCGTGCTGACTTGGTGAAAATGACGAAGAAGTTTGGCGAAGAAGCTAAAATTGCGATTCGTAATATTCGCCGTGATGCGAATGACGAAATTAAAAAGCTTGAAAAAGCAGGTATTTCTGAAGATGAATCCCGTAAGCATCAAGAGGATATTCAGAAATTCACTGATAAATTCGTGGCTGAAGTTGAGAAAGTTTTGGCTGCTAAAGAAAAAGAAATCATGGAAGTATAAGATAGATATGCCCCCGGGTATTCATTTGCTGGGGGTTTTTCATCTTTCCCTAGTTGGGAGGAACAACTGTGCTCAAGCTATTTAAGAAGTGGTTAAACCAAAAGCGTAAGCCTGTGGCAACGTCTGAGATAGAGCTGGATAAAGTTCCGGCACATGTTGCGATTATTATGGATGGCAATGGTCGATGGGCCAAACAAAGAGGCTTGCCTCGCGTAGCTGGTCATCATTCGGGCATGAAAAATGTAAAGAAGATAACGATGGCAGCTAATGACATTGGTGTCAAAGTATTGACGATGTACGCTTTCTCCACGGAAAATTGGAAACGACCGAAAGAAGAAGTGGAATTTCTGATGAAGCTTCCACAAGAGTTTTTCCCATTGGAAATTGAAGAATTAATTCAGAACAATGTGCGTATTCGCATGACCGGTTGGAAGGAAGGTTTACCAGACTATACGCTGAAAGCGATAGAAGGTGCAATCGAGCGGACAAAGGATAACACGGGTCTTATTCTGAATTTTGCTTTAAATTATGGCGGACGTAAGGAAATCATTGCAGGTGTTCAGGATATGATGAAGGATCTGCAAAATGGAAACTTGAAGCCAGATGAATTGGATGAAGGACTATTTTCTTCCTACATGTTAACGTCGGATTTGCCAGACCCTGATTTGTTAATTCGAACGAGCGGGGAATTACGATTGAGTAATTTTTTGCTGTGGCAATTAGCTTATTCGGAATTATGGTTCACAGACGCTTATTGGCCAGAATTCACAGAGGACTTATTTATGCAAGCCATTGCTGAATATCAGCGCCGCGGGAGAAGATACGGTGGTATTTAACATCTGATCGTGTAATCGTTTTGTCACTAAAATGGATGGCGTAGAGATAAATGTTGTTCATCTAGGGGGATTCAACTTGAAACAAAGGATCATTACAGGCGTTATTGCTGGTCTCGCATTTATTACACTTCTCGTACTCGGCGATTTGTGGTATGCAGGTTTAATTGTACTCGTTTCAATAATTGGATACCGCGAGTATTTACAAATGAATGGATATATGTCTTATAAACTAGCAGCAGCTTTGGGACTCATTGCACTGTTATGTTTAACGATTCCATGGGGTCTGATCGGCGTAACATTTACGTTTTCGTTTACCGCGGTTATATGGCTTGCCATGTTTTCGTTGCTTTTCATCACAGTAGCCTCCAAAAACAAAATAACGATTGATCAAGTTTCGGTGATCTTACTTGGCATCGTATACATTGGAATTGGTTTTAACTACATGATTGAGGCACGATTGGCGGAAAATGGATTGTTTTGGACGATCATGATATTCGTTTGTATTTGGGCATCGGATGCCGGTGCATATTTTGTCGGTTCCAAGTTAGGAAAACACCCACTGTGGCCTCAGATAAGCCCTAAAAAGTCTATTGAAGGCGCACTAGGCGGTATAGTTATCGCGATGATATTAGCATTGGGGTTCGCTTGGTATTCGCCAGAACTTTTAAGTGTTGCTAAGGCACTTTTACTAGGTTTTGTCATCGCGGTAGTAGGACAAGTTGGTGATTTAATTCAATCCGCCTATAAGCGTGTGAAAGGAATTAAAGACACGGGAACTCTGCTGCCAGGACATGGTGGCGTACTCGACCGGATGGATAGTTGGCTAATCGTATTTCCTTTTATTTATCTGCTCGATTTGATTCCTAACTAATTCTCATGAGCGGAGTGGAGTTTAAACAAATGAAGAAAATTGCCATCTTGGGATCGACAGGATCCATTGGGACTCAAACCTTGGATATTGTGCAACATTCGCCTGAAAAGTTTCAAGTCGAAGCCATATCAGCTGGTTATAATGGTGATCTCGTTATTGAACAGGCCAAACAGTTTCGACCCAAGCTTGTGTCTGTTGCTACAAAAAAATTGGCGGAAGAAGTTGCAAGTCAAATACCTTCAGGCATTAAAGTTCTTTATGGTGAAGAAGGACTATTGGAAGTCGCATCTTCGACAGATGCAGATTTGCTTGTAAGTGCACTAGTAGGTAGTCAAGGTTTAAGACCTACTTTAGCGGCCATTGAAGCAGGCAAAGATATTGGACTTGCCAACAAGGAGACATTAGTAAGTGCAGGTCATATCGTAACGGAAGCCGTGGCTCGAAAAGGAGTTGCCTTACTACCTATTGATAGTGAGCATTCTGCGATATTTCAATGTTTAAATGGTGAAAAGCGGTCCCAAATTGCTCATATAACAATAACGGCGTCTGGTGGTTCCTTCCGCGATCGTACACGAGAAGAATTAGTGGGTGTAACGGTGGAGGATGCACTCAAGCATCCGAATTGGTCCATGGGTGCCAAAATTACGATTGACTCTGCTACGATGGTCAATAAAGGGCTTGAAGTGATGGAAGCACATTGGCTTTTCGGGTTGTCGTATGAAGATATTAAAGTATTACTGCATCCAGAAAGTGTCATTCATTCCTACATTGAATTTGTTGATCATAGTATCATCGCACAGCTAGGTAATCCAGATATGAGGGTTCCGATTCAATATGCGTTAACCTATCCTGACCGATACCCTACACCAACAACTAGACTTGACCTTGCCGCGATAGGCAAGCTTCATTTCCGTGAAATGGATTACGTGCGGTTCCCTTGCTTGCGTATGGCATTTGAGAGTGGTAAACAAGGTGGAACTACACCAACAGTTTATAATGCTGCTAATGAGATTGCTGTGGCTCGTTTTCTAAAAGGTGACATCTCATTTTTACAAATTGAAGATATTATCGAAGCTGCGTTGGACAAACATGAGTCCTATGCGAATCCTACAATCGAGATCATTCAGGAGCAAGATCAGTGGGCTAGATTATTTGCTGCATCTATCCGCTTCTAAATGTTAGGAAGAGCAAAGGTCAGCTTGCGTGGCTCTGCTCTTTTTTTCAATTTCCAAAACCTAGGCTGGAAAGTAAAGTCTAATTATTTCTCTGCGTTCGTATACTGACCGGAGCGGGCATAGCTTGTATTCAGCAGTTCAATAGTGGTAATCTAAGAACAAGAACAGCTGATCATAAGTAGATGCTTAGAAGGTAGGTTTTTAACTGAAAGCGTCTGGTCATAGTTACATAGGATAGTTTTCTGAAGAAAACCCGAAGGAGGAAATACGACTTGTCGGCCATTGAAGTTGGGTTAAAGGTTATTTTGTTGTTTTTCGTTCTAGTTACGATTCATGAATGGGGTCACTTTTACTTTGCAAAACGTGCAGGTATTTTAGTTCGTGAATTTGCAATTGGTTTCGGACCCAAAATTTTTTCATATAAAAAAGGGGAGACTCGGTACACGCTGCGAATTTTACCAATTGGTGGATTTGTTCGTATGGCGGGAGAAGACCCGGAAATCGTCCAAGTAAATCCTGGACAGACCGTTGCTGTTAAATTAAATAAATCTAATCAAGTAACTTTCTTATATTTGGATCAGTTAGATCGTCGTTCGAATGTGATCATTGGCGTTGTGGAACAAATTGATTTAGATAGAACGCTAAGTATTTCGCTTGACGTAGACGGTGAGAAAGTTACCTATCCGGTTGATTCGCAGGCTATGATGGTGACCAAAGGAACGGAAACGCAAATCGCACCTTATGATCGTCAGTTTGGTTCAAAAACAGTGGGGAAACGTGCTATTGCCATTGTCATGGGACCCGTGATGAACTTTATTTTAGCTATTGTTTTGTTTTTCATTGTTGTGATCATGTCTGGTGTTTTCACAAATGTGAAGCTGGATACAGTACTTGCTGGTAAAGCAGGTGAGAAGGCTGGTTTGCACAAAGGTGACATTATCATGTCCATTGATAAGCAACCAATCGGCGATGATCGGGAGAAAATGGTTTCAGCGATTCAGTCCTCAGCAGGGAAAACGATGACTTGGGTCATTGATCGTGCTGGCAATCCGCTTACACTTCAAGTTACACCTGAAATGGAAGATGGGGCTGGTAAGCTTGGCGTTGTGATTAGTGGTGATCGTAGAAGCGCTACCCTTGGTGAAGTATTCACAGGGACCTATGATTCCGTTGTTGGTACAACAATTGGTATTGTGACAGGTTTGCAAAAGCTTGTTATGCTCCAATTTAAACTTGATGATCTTGGTGGTCCGGTTCGGACTGCACAAGTATCTGCTCAATTTGCTAAAATGGGACTTAGCTCCTTGATTGCATGGGCAGCCACATTGAGTCTGTATCTTGGGATTTTTAATCTGCTGCCAATTCCGGCTTTAGACGGAAGTCGTCTGCTATTTATGGGATTAGAAGCATTGCGAGGTAAACCGATAGATCCGAACCGAGAAAGTATGGTTCACTTTGTTGGTTTTGCATTGCTTATGCTGCTTATGGTAGCTGTTACGTACAATGATATTTTACGATTGATTAAGGGTTAGTCCTAATCTGTGGGAGGGTTTATGTCAAACGATAAGCAATTTGTAAAGGAAATTACACCGCAAGGAGAAGATTTCTCCCGTTGGTACATAGATGTCATTAAGAAGGCAGATTTAATGAGTTACTCACCTGTACGTGGATGTATCGTATTTAAGCCTGATGGATATGAGATTTGGGAAAATATTCAGCGTGAGCTGGATAGCAAATTTAAAGAAACGGGACATCGCAATGCGTACTTCCCATTGTTTATTCCGGAGAGCTTTTTCCAAAAGGAAAAAGAGCACGTCGAGGGCTTTAATCCAGAACTACCATGGGTAACTGAAGCAGGTGGAGAGAAGTTAGAAGAGCGTTTGGCTATTCGTCCAACTTCTGAAACGATGATCGGTCACATGTACGCGGAGTGGATAAATTCCTATCGTGATCTTCCGTTGCTAATCAATCAATGGGCGAACGTGGTTCGTTGGGAGAAACGGACGTTACCTTTCCTTCGTACGACTGAGTTCCTTTGGCAGGAAGGACATACCGCGCATGAAGATGAGCAGGATGCCCGTCGTGAAACGATGCAAATGCTTGATGTTTATCGTCAATTTGCAGAAGATTTCCTTGCCATTCCAGTTATTGTAGGTCAAAAGACACCATCCGAGCGATTTGCGGGTGCGATTGATACGTTCTCCATTGAAGCGATGATGAAAGACGGTAAAGCGGTTCAAGCAGGTACTTCCCATTACCTAGGCACCAAATTTGCAGTGGCCTTCGATATTAAATTCCTAGATCGTGAGAATCAACACCAATTTGCGCATACGACATCATGGGGAGTAAGTACGCGTTTAATTGGCGCTCTTATCATGGTTCACGGGGATGATCGTGGCCTAGTCCTCCCGCCCAAAGTTGCACCTACACAAGTCATCATGATTCCAATCGGGCCTCCAAAAACACGTGAGCAAGTAATTGGACGCGTTGACGAGCTTTTTGCGGAGCTGAAGAAAGCCGGCGTTCGTGTCAAAGTGGATGATCGTGCTGATCAAAGTCCAGGTTGGAAATTCAACGAGTATGAGATGCGCGGTGTTCCAATTCGTGTAGAGCTCGGTCCTCGTGACATGGAAAATGGCGTAGTTGTTCTAGTTTCTCGCGTAAGCGGAGAAAAGAAAATCGTTCAACAATCCGACTTCGTACAAGAAGTTCAAAATTTACTTGCTGAGATTCATCAGCAGATGTATGATAAAGCGAAGCAATTCCGTGACGAGCATTACATCGCGGTAGATACGATCGATGAATTTAAGACATTCCTGGAGACGAAACGTGGATTTGCCTTGGCTGGCTGGTGTGGATCAGACGCTTGCGAATCGCAAGTGAAGGAAGAAACAGGAGCAACAAGCCGTAATATCCCGTTCACACCATCCGAAACCAAATCGACTTGTCTTGTTTGCGGCGAAGCTGCCGAACATACGGTTGTCTTTGGTCGAAGCTATTAATTACAATCAAGGGCATATGGAGGTCTAACTCCATTGCCCTTGGTATGTTTATAGGAGGCTGTTCATGAGTAATTTGGCTGATAAACGGAATCGCTTTGAGCTTTTGATGCAGCAAGCCGAGATTCCAGCCGATGTTGTACGGTCATATTTTGCAGAAGGCTACATTGATCAAGTAGAAATTAGTCGAAAAAACCGCGACTGGACATTCTATTTGGTTAAAAACGACCTTGTGCCTCTGAACATATATCGTTCATTTTGTAAAATGATTCAAGAAAAATTCGCGCAAATCGCGAAAATTCGCTTTATTTGGAAGTTTGAACAGGCTGAACCAGCCACGCTAGTTGAGGAGTACTGGGGTTTATTTATGGAATGGTTACAGAGGGAAGTTCCTTCTGTGAATGGCTGGATGTCGAAGGCAAGGTTCGAGGTACAGGGGAATGCACTTTCATTAATTATGCTGGATGCTATTGGTCTTGAGCTAGCAAAGAAAAAAAATATCGATATGTTTATTCGGAACTTTTTTCATAATTTTTTCCAAACGGAATTATCCATCAAATATGCCATGAGTGATTCGACTGAAATCGTTGCAGAGTATGAGAAATTTGCAAAGCAGCGAGAGCAGGGCGAGAAAACATACACCCAAGAAATCATGATGTCCATTGACATGGAGGAAGAAGAGTCCTCATTACCTGAGGGCGATTTGAAGCTTGTCATGGGTATTGATATAAAAGAAGTTCCTACGCCTTTGAAGAATATCCAAGAAGAAGAGAAGAAGATTACCGTTCAAGGTACAGTGTTTGGCTTGGATGTCAAGGAATTAAGAAATGGGAATACGTTATTTACTTTTAATATTACGGATTTCAGCGATTCACTAGCTATGAAGGTTTTTGCCAAGACCAAAGATGATGTGAAGATCATGAGTCTGCTTGCCAATGGTACTTGGATTCGAGCAAGAGGGAAAGTCGAGTACGATCGTTTCATGCAAATTCCTGAACTTGTGATGATACCGAATGATCTGTACGAAGTGATGGCACCAAGGGATCGCACGGATGACGCTGCGGAGAAACGTGTAGAGTTTCATTTGCACACGACGATGAGTACCATGGACGCACTGACACCTATAGATCAGTATGTGAAAATGGCGGCCAAATGGGGACATAAAGCAATCGCTGTTACGGATCATAGCAATATTCAATGTTTTCCTGATGCCGGTAAAGCGGCCAAAAAGCATGGCATTAAAGTGATTTTTGGTGTTGAAGCGAATGTCGTTAATGATTCAGTACCCATTGTTATGAATGGGCGAGATCTCGATTTAAAACAAGCGACTTATGTTATTTTCGACGTGGAGACGACGGGGCTTTCGGTAACCAATAATCGCATTATCGAGCTAGCCGGTGTGAAAATGCAGGATGGCAAAGAAATTGATCGATTTGCTACGTTCATTAATCCGCATGAGAAGATACCTTATAACATCCAGCAGTTAACGAATATCAATGATGATATGGTGAAGGATGCCCCGGATATCGAGGATGAGCTTCCTAAGTTTGTTGAATTTATTGGGGATTGCGTGCTTGTTGCGCATAATGCACGATTCGATATGGGCTTTCTGCAAACGAATTTAAAGCGGATGAACCTGCCTGAGGTAACTAATTCAGTGCTCGATACATTGGAGCTCGCGAGATTTCTCTTCCCATCTATGAAAAATCATCGTTTAAATACGCTATCAGATAAATTTAAAGTAGGTCTAGATAATCATCACCG
Source organism: Paenibacillus sp. J22P143 (assembly GCF_059692035.1). Classification (NCBI taxonomy): domain Bacteria; kingdom Bacillati; phylum Bacillota; class Bacilli; order Caryophanales; family Paenibacillaceae; genus Paenibacillus; species Paenibacillus sp. J22P143. Next base: position 158,176 of record NZ_JCAUAQ010000006.1, on the reverse strand, counting down.
TGCGATTGATGACTCGATTGCATTGGGTTATGTGCTCTATCATTTAATTAATGAGGCTAACGATCGTCAAATTACGAGCCTTGCTAAATTAAATGATTATGTTGGAAAAGATCTATCCAATCAACGTCCTTTTCATTGCTGTGTATACGCACTAAATGCAGTAGGTAAGAAGAATTTATTCAAATTGATCTCGATGTCGCATACAACTTATCTACAGCGCGCGGCAACGATTCCCAAAAGTGTATTAGTCGAGCATAGAGAAGGCCTCTTGATCACGTCAGGTTGTGAAAAAGGAGAGTTTTTCGAAGCTGTTCTTAATAAATCGATTGAAGAGGCAGAGCAGGTTTCGGAGTTTTATGACATACTCGAGATTCAGCCCGTTAGCTATAACATGCATCTTGTTGAAAAAGGTTTGGTTGGCTCTGTGGAGGATCTTGAGAACGCCGTACGTCGTGTGTGTGAGATCGGATATAAAACAGGCAAACCGGTCATTGCAACGGGGAACGTCCATTACCTGAATCCGCGAGAGAAAGTTTGTCGTGATATTACGATCAACGGAATTACTGGGTTTAGTCCACTGAAAGCGATGAAGAAGCCGGATGCGCATTTCCGCACAACCAAGGAGATGCTCGAAGAGTTTAAGTTTTTGGGTGAAGAGAAGGCCATTGAAGTTGTCATTCGCAGTACGAATGATCTGGCAGATCGTTTTGAATCCATCGAACTTTTCCCAGACAAGCTATTTACACCAATTATTGAGGGTGCTGACGAAGAGATTCGTACGACTTGTTATGATACCGCGAAAAGCATGTATGGCGATGAGCTTCCAGAAGTGATTATTGCTCGATTAGAGAAAGAGCTTGTTCCAATTATTAAATTCGGATTCTCTGCCAACTATTTGATTTCCGAACGTCTCGTTAAAAAGTCCAATGCGGACGGCTATCTCGTAGGTTCTCGGGGATCTGTTGGTTCTTCTGTCGTTGCGATGATGTTAGGGATATCCGAGGTTAATCCGTTACCTCCGCATTATATATGTCTTACCTGTAGACACAGTGAGTGGTTCCTTGACGGCAGCGTGCCGAGTGGTTTCGACTTACCTAATAAAGTGTGCCCTTCCTGCGGCGGGAATTTAAAAGGGGATGGACATGACATTCCGTTCGAAACATTCCTAGGCTTTAAAGGGGATAAGGTTCCCGATATCGATTTGAACTTCTCTGGGGTGTATCAGCCGGTTGCCCATAATTTCACGAAGGAGATTTTTGGACCAAAGAATGTATTCCGTGCAGGGACCATTGGTACAGTCGCTGAGAAAACGGCTTTCGGATTCGTGAAGAAGTACGAAGAAGAACAAGGTCAGAAATGGCGCGGAGCAGAAATTGCTCGATTAGCTTCAGGTTGTACAGGAGTAAAAAGAAGTACAGGTCAGCATCCAGGTGGAATTGTCGTTGTTCCGGATTACATCGAGGTCGATGATATCACGCCGGTTCAATTTCCAGCAGACGATAAAAATTCGGAATGGATGACAACTCATTTTGACTATCATGCTTTCGATGCGAACTTGCTTAAATTAGATATTCTAGGTCACGACGATCCGACGATGATGAGAATGCTACAGGATTTGACTGGCATCGATCCAACAACTATTCCAATGAATGATGCGAAAGCTATGAGTATCTTTAATTCTACGGATGCATTAGGGGTAAGACCAGATCAGATCCGTTCCCCGGTTGCTACGTATGGCGTTCCTGAGATGGGTACCAAATTCGTTCGTCAGATGCTTCAAGAAACACAGCCTTCTTCTTTTGCCGATTTATTGCAGATCTCAGGGTTATCCCATGGAACAGGTGTTTGGTTAGGGAACGCACAGGAGCTAATCAAAAAAGGGATTTGTAACATTAAGACAGTTATTGGATGTCGGGATGATATCATGCTCTATTTGATCTATAAAGCGGGTATGGATGCAGGTCTTGCTTTTAAAATTACGGAGAGCGTTCGTAAAGGAAAGGGCCTAACTGACGAATGGAAAGATGAGATGAAACGCTGTAATGTTCCTGCTTGGTATATTGAATCCTGCGAACGGATTGAATATATGTTCCCTAAAGCGCATGCTGCAGCTTACGTTATCTCCGCTGTTCGTACCGCTTATTTCAAGGTGTACCATCCAATCGCTTATTATGCCACTTACTTTAGTGTTCGTGCAGCTGACTTTGATCTTGAACTGTTATGTCAGGGATATGATGCGATTCTCAGACAACTAGTTGAGATTGAAGCGAAAGGTTTCCAAGCGCTGCCGAAAGAGAAAGCCATGGTCTCCATTCTTGAAATGTCATTGGAAATGACGTCGCGTGGTTTTAGTTTCAAGCCGATTGATATTTATCGTTCGGATGCGACGAAGTTTATTATTGATGGCAATTCGTTAATTCCGCCTTTTGCTGCTATGTCAGGGATCGGTGAGAGTGCTGCCAAAAATATTGCAGCGGCTAAGGAAGAAGGGGATTTCCTTTCTATCGAAGATTTCCAGAATCGCTCCAAAGCCTCCAAAACGGTGATTGAATTGTTGAGTCAAATGGGTTGCTTCCGCGGCTTGCCAGAATCCAATCAACTCTCATTGTTCTAGTAGGGGATTGCTTACGAAATTAGTTTTTCTTCAAAAAACTTTAAAGTCGATGCTTCCGAAGTCAGTTTTTCTCCGAAAAACTTTAGGCTGTCAAGTGAAAATGATTAACAAGTTTGCTATTGTAATGCAAAGAATGGTTATGGTATAATTTTTATTGGCAATAATGAGGATATCATCTTGTGATTAAAGAGTGGGGAAACCCACTCTTTACATTTTGATATAGGACTTTTCCGGTTACGACAAGGAGAAGTCAATTTAGGAGGTACACATATCTGTGGCTACACAAGAGCAAATCAAATCCATCATTGAGGACATGCTGAAGGATTTTGTTGAACAAAATGGATTTGAAATCGTTGATATTGAATATGTCAAAGAAGGCAGCAATTGGTTCCTTCGTGTCTATGCTGACAAAGAAGGCGGAATTGATATAGATGATTGCGGCCGCATCAGTGAATACTTAAGTGTTCAATTGGATGAGAAAGATCCGATTTCTGATGCTTATTTCTTGGAAGTTTCTTCACCTGGGGCAGAACGTCCGCTCAAGAAAACACAAGATTTTTACAAAGCCGTAAATAGTCACGTATTTGTTACCACGTATGAGCCGATCGATGGTTCCAAGGAATTTGAAGGATTGTTGCAGTCCTATGATGAGGAAGTTCTCGTGATAGAGATTGGTAAAAAGAAAATCAGCATACCGGTTGCGAAATTAGCTAGCGCACGACTTGCTATCGTATTTTAGTCATCGTTACTTATTGAAGGGGGGGACTCAGTTCAAATGAACACGGATTTTATTGAAGCGCTGTCGGAAATTGAACGAGAGAAGGGTATCTCCAAGGAGCTACTCATTGATGCTATTGAAGCGGCGATGATTTCAAGTTATAAACGTAATTTCAACACTGCACAGAACGTACGTGTAGATATCAATCGACATACGGGGCTTATTAAGGTATATGCACGGAAGACCGTTACAGAGGAAGTATTGGATCCAAGATTGGAGATTTCTGTTCATGCTTCGCGTGAAATTAATCCGAATTACCAATTGGAAGATATTGTTGAAATTGAAGTGACGCCTCGTGATTTTGGAAGGATTGCTGCACAAACCGCTAAACAGGTTGTAACGCAACGTATCCGCGAAGCCGAGCGTGGCTTAATTTATAATGCTTTTATCGATAAAGAAGAAGATATCGTAACAGGAATCCTACAACGTCAAGATCAACGAAATATATATGTTGACTTGGGTAAAGTAGAAGCGGTTCTTCCACTTACGGAGCTTATGCCTACGGATAAGTTCAAACAAGGCGATCGTATTAAAGCGTATATTACGAAAGTTGAGAACACGACAAAGGGGCCTCAAATTATTTTATCAAGAACACATCCAGGTTTGTTAAAGCGTCTTTTTGAGCTTGAAGTTCCTGAGATATTTGATGGCGTAGTTGAGATTCGTTCCGTTGCTCGTGAAGCAGGCTTCCGCTCGAAGATTGCTGTTCATTCTCGCAACCCTGAAGTTGATCCTGTAGGTTCCTGTGTAGGACCCAAAGGATTGCGTGTTCAAACGATAGTAACTGAACTTCGCGGAGAGAAAATTGATATCGTACGCTGGATGGAAAACGTGGAAGAGTACGTAGCGAATGCGCTTAGCCCTTCTAAAGTGCTTGAAGTCCAGATTCATGAAAATGAAAAAATGGCACGTGTCATTGTTCCTGATTATCAGCTTTCTTTGGCAATTGGGATTAAAGGGCAGAATGCGCGACTAGCTGCCAAACTGACTGGCTGGAAGATCGACATCAAGAGTGAAACACAAGCAGAACAAGAATATGGTAGAGTGAAAACTTACTCGGAAGAGATGCATCAGGATTCGATTAGCATCGATTAAGTTTTTGTAAAAATATAAGAATGTATATGTTTCACACAATACAATGCTTATATTTCTCCATAAACGCTCCCGTCCTTGAAGGACGAGTAGCCGTTTATTTTGGGAACAAGGGGTGATCGGAATGAAGCAGAGAAAAATCCCTCTGAGAAAATGCGTTGCCTGCCAGGAAATGATGCCGAAGAGGGACTTGATCCGCGTCGTCAAAACGCCTGAGGATGACATTCTCATTGATCTCAAGGGAAAGAAGTCTGGGCGCGGTGCCTACCTGTGCGGTAAAGTTTCTTGTTTTAAATTGGCAAAGAAAAGCAAAGCCCTGGATAGAGCTCTGAAGCAGGTCGTAGGCGTAGATATTTATGACCAACTGGAACAAGATTTCATTCGTGTTGAAGATGAATTCCTTTCTTCGAAAGAGGAGGAATCGGAAGATGAATCCTAAATTTTTAAATCAATTAGGATTGGCAATGAGAGCCGGGAAACTCGTAACGGGTGATGAAGGTGTTTTCAAAGCAATTCGCGCGGGTGAAGCCAAGCTTGTTATCATGGCGGAGGACGCTTCAGCTAATACACGTAAGAAATTTCAAGATAAATGCCTATTTTATGGGGTTAAGCTCATGGAAGTCGGTACGAAGTATGAATTGGGCCGCAGCATTGGGAAAGAAATGCGTGTCACCATAGGTGTATTGGACGGAGGCTTCGCGCAGATGCTGCAGAAGAGTCAAGAAAATCCTGCGGAGGTGAAACATATTGACCAATAAACAAGATAATAAAGATAAGACTCGCGTGTACGAATACGCGAAGCAGCTCAATATGAGCAGCAAAGAAATTATAACCATTCTCAAACGATTAAATATACCTGTTAACAACCATATGAGTGTTATGGAGAATGATGCAGTTAGCAGTGTGGAAAAGTTTTTTAGAGATATTAAAGCTAATGCGGCTGCCAAACGAGCAGCTACGGACGGAGGAAATGTGAGTTCATCTACGACGAATCAGAATCCTGCATCGCAGGCTCCAGCACAAGAGAATAAAGGTGCAGTAACACCAGCGGCAAAGCCGGCAGTTACGGAACAATCAAGTAGTCAACCAACGACTACAACGGGTGCAGTTACTCCAGGGCAAGGTCAGTCTACACAAAACACAACAAGTCGTCCGCCACAGTCACGTCCAAGTGGTCAAAACAGCAACTATCAGGGTGGAAATCGTCCTAGTAGCCAAGGTGGACAACGTACGGGCTATCAAGGTTCCAATCCGAATGGTGGACGTCCAAGTGGTCAAGGATCTAGCCAAGGTGGACAACGTACAGGTTACCAAGGTTCCAATCCAGGTGGTCAGCGTCCAGCAGGCCAAGGATCTAGCCAAGGTGGACAACGTACAGGTTACCAAGGCTCCAACCCTGGTGGTGGGCGTCCAGCAGGTGGAAGCAGTGGGGGATACAACAGCAGCCGTCCAGCTAGCCAAGGCTACAGCCAAGGACAAGGTCAAGGGCAAGGTGGAGCACCACGCACAAATAGTAACTATGCAGGTTCCCGTCCTAGTCAAGGTGCTGGTGGTCCAGGAGCAGGTAGTGGTCAAAGCGCGAACAGCGGACGTCCACAATCCAGTCCGAACCGCAGTGCTGGCCCTAATCGTCAGACTAAGCCATTTGAGAACCGCAACAACAACCAAAGTGGAAGACCGGTTGTTCAAGAAGCTAAACCGCAATTCCATGTTGGCGCAACAGCGGCTGAGTTGGATGATGCAGCAGCAAAAGCTGGTGTCATTACAACAAAGAAATCCAAACCAACACCAAAACGTTTTGATGATAACAGATCAGGTGGTAATCGTGGTCCTGGTGGCAACAATAGAGGCAACCAACGCGGAAACAACAGAGGTCGTTACCAACAAGACATGGTTAAGAAAGAGAAAGTGGATAACACACCTAAGAAGATCATCGTTCGTGGCAATATGACTGTTGGTGAAACAGCGAAATTGCTTCACAAAGATGCTTCTGAAGTTATTAAGAAGCTTTTGTTCCTTGGAACAATGGCAACGATCAACCAAGAACTAGATCTGGAAACCATTCAATTGATTGCGACTGAATTTGGTGTTGAAGTTGAAATCAAGATTAAAGTCGAAGAAGATAACTTCGAAACCTTTGAAGAAATCGATGACGAGGCTGATTTGCTTGAGCGTCCACCTGTTGTTACGATCATGGGTCACGTCGATCATGGTAAAACAACATTGCTTGATGCCATTCGTAAAACGAGTGTAACAGAAGGTGAAGCAGGCGGAATCACGCAGCACATCGGTGCTTATCAAGTCGAAGTTAATCATAAGAAAATTACTTTCTTGGATACGCCAGGTCACGAAGCGTTTACAACAATGCGTGCCCGCGGTGCTCAAGTTACGGATATTACGATTATCGTTGTTGCAGCTGATGACGGTGTTATGCCACAAACTGTAGAAGCGATTAGTCATGCTAAAGCAGCTGGCGTACCGATCATTGTAGCAGTGAACAAGATTGATAAAGAAGGCGCTAATCCTGATCAAATCAAGCAAGCTCTTACGGCATACGAGTTAGTTCCGGAAGAGTGGGGCGGCGATACCATTTTCTGCGAAATTTCCGCAAAACAACGTATTGGTCTAGAAAACTTACTTGAAATGATTTTGTTGGTAGCTGAAGTACAAGAGTACAAAGCTAACCCGAACAAACGTGCTAGAGCGACTGTTATTGAGGCTGAATTGGATAAAGGAAGAGGCCCTGTGGCTAGAATCCTAATCCAGCATGGTACTTTGAAAGTTGGAGATAGCTTCGTTGCCGGCGTATGCTTCGGTCGTGTTCGTGCGATCGTCAATGATAAAGGTAAACGATTGAAAGAAGCGGGTCCTTCAACACCAGTTGAAATCACGGGTCTGACTGAAGTTCCACAAGCAGGAGATCCGTTCTTGGCTTATGAAGATGAGCGTAAAGCGAGAGATATCGCTGATCGTCGTGCGATTGCACTTCGTCAATCAGAGATGACTGCTAATTCACGTGTTACACTGGAAGACCTCTTTAAACATATAAAAGATGGCGAAGTGAAGGAACTTAATGTCATTATCAAAGGTGACGTTCAAGGGTCTGTTGAAGCTCTGAAATCCTCTCTTGAGAAGATTGAGGTTGAAGGTGTTCGCGTTAAAATTCTTCATAATGGCGTTGGGGCAGTAACAGAATCTGATATTATTCTGGCTTCTGCATCAAATGCAATTATTATTGGATTTAACGTTCGTCCTGAGCCTGCTGCGAAAGCAACAGCAGATCAAGAGAAAGTCGATATCCGTCTGCATAACATCATTTACAACGTAATTGAAGAAATCGAGCAAGCGATGAAAGGCATGTTGGATCCAATCTTCAAAGAAGTTGTTCTTGGTCAAGCTGAAGTTCGTAATGTTTTCAAAATTACGGGTTCAGGTACAATTGCAGGTTGCTACGTAACTTCAGGTAAAATTGCCCGTAATGCGCAAACTCGCTTAGTTCGTAGCGGTATTGTCGTTCATGAAGGTAAAATTGACTCCTTGAAACGATTCAAGGATGATCAAAAAGAAGTTGCACAAGGCTACGAGTGTGGTATATCTCTTGAGCGTTATCATGATATTAAAGAGGGCGACATCATCGAAGCCTTTATCATGGAGTCCGTTGAGAGGTGATAATAAATGGCTAGAGTTCGTGTAGGTCGAGTTGGCGAACAAATTAAAAAAGAGTTAAGTCAAATCATTCAAGCGGAGCTGAAAGATCCTCGTATTGGATTCATGACCGTTACTGGTGTCGAAGTGACGAATGATTTATCCCTGGCTCGTGTTTACCTAAGTGTAATGGGAACTGAAGAAGAGAAAGCTGCCACCCTTAAGGCGCTTTCTGTAGGTTCAGGATATATTCGCTCTGAGTTAGGCAAACGAATTCGTTTGCGGAAAATTCCAGAGCTACAGTTTAAATTTGATGCTTCTATCGACTATGGGTCTCACATCGACCAATTGTTGTATAAGCTCAATCAGGAAGGAAATAGAAACGTATGAATAACGGAATGATCCATGCCACCGAATACTGTCAGCAGCTGGCAGCAGCAGCTGCATTTATCGAGCAGCATGATGATTTCCTGGTCGTGTCACACATCCAACCAGATGGTGATGCTGCCAGTTCAACGTATGCAACGGGTTGGATTCTAAGTCAACTTGGGAAGTCATTCACGATGATCAATGAGGGCGCTATGCCCTCTAAATTTTCCTATTTAGAAGGAAGTAAGCAAACCATTGATTATAGTGAATTGGCACCGAATCGATTATACCAAACCATCATAAGTGTAGATTGTGCTGATTTCTCCAGAATGGGTAGGATCAGCACTCTTTTTGATGAGCAGGCACAGTTACTCAATATTGACCATCATCCAACGAATGATCATTTTGGTTCCTGTCATTTAATTAAGCATGACGCCGCGGCAACAGTTCAAATATTGTATGATTTGGCGATACATATGAAGCTGCAACCTGACATCACGTTTGGTGAATGCATTTATACCGGATTGCTGACGGATACAGGCGGCTTTCGATACTCAAACACCACATCAGAGGTCATGAAAATCGGAGCTACGATGTTGGAGTTAGGTGTCAAGGGTGCCGAAATCGCTGAACTTGTTCTTGAACGTATGACGTATGCGCAAATTGTACTTCTCCAAAAAGCATTATCCACACTTTCCTTTGCGTATGATCGCAAACTGGCTTGGCTAGCTGTCTCTCTTGCTGACTTAGAGTTGACGGGTGCGTCGAGTGATGATTTGGATGGACTGGTCAATTATCCGCGTAATGTGGAAGGTGTCGAAGTGGGTATGCTGATTAAGGAGAAGGAAGCCGGTGTCATTAAAGTAAGTCTTCGCTCTTCTGGACTAGTTGATGTAGCTGCTATTGCTCAATCGCTAGGCGGTGGAGGGCATGTTCGGGCGTCAGGATGTACAATCTATGGTACGCTAGACGAAGCTGTTGCTAGAATGGTTAAGGAAGTAGGGGACAAGCTGAAATGACGCTAGAAGGCATTCTGCCTGTTTGGAAACCAGCGGGCTTTACATCACATGATGTTGTCGCCAAAGTTAGAAGGATATTGAGTATTAAAAGAATTGGTCATACTGGGACACTTGACCCGCAAGTGACAGGTGTTCTGCCACTTTGCATTGGACGAGCGACTCGGATGGTTGAATATATTCAAGAATTACCGAAGGAATATGAAGCTGTTTTACGTATTGGGTTATCTACAGATACCGAAGATATGACGGGCAATGTGTTGGAAGAAGTGTCACATGTTTCACTCGGGGAAGATCAAGTGCGAGAAGTACTAGAATCCTTCGTCGGGGACATCGAGCAGATTCCACCCATGTTCTCAGCTGTCAAAATAGATGGTAAACGTCTTTATGAATTGGCGAGAGAAGGCAAGGAAGTTGAACGAAAATCACGGAAAGCAACGATCTTTGAACTAGAAATTCTCGAACTGGGCCTAGATCAGAAGCATCCTGAAATTCGTTTCCGGGCCATGTGCTCCAAAGGTACTTATATCAGAACATTGTGTGTAGATATTGGGAAAGCACTTGGATATCCTGCCGTTATGGTAAGCTTGATACGTACGTCGACAGGGAAGATTCGCGAAGAGCAATGTCTAACATTTGAGCAAATTGTTCTAATGAAAGAAGCGGGAACCTTACAGCAACATATGATTCCTATGGACATTGCCATTTCGCATATTCCTTCCATTTCCCTTACGGATCAAGAAGCTGTTCATTCCTTGCAAGGTAAGAAAATAGCTCTAGCTGCGAATCGGGTGGCTCATGCAGATGCTTCACAAACCATATTTCGGGCCTATTCACCTGATGAACGATTTCTTGGTCTGTTTGAATGGAAAAGCACTAGCCACGTCTTGGTCCCGGCCAAAGTTTTCCTTTAATCATAACGTCGCGGGACGGGTTGAAATGGGTAGGTGACGAACTTATATGAAAATAATACCAATATCATATCCGATGGATCTGGATCAGCTTGCTCACACGATAGGTAAACAAGTGGTGGCCATTGGTGACTTTGATGGTGTGCATCTAGGGCATCAAGAGGTTATTGGCCGGGCCTTGCTTACGGCTAAGACGCTTGGTCTGAAGTCAGCTATTATGACCTTCTATCCTCATCCTAGAGCCGTAATGGGTCAAGATAAATACGTGGATCTTCTGACTCCGATGAAAAAGAAGATGGAGATATTTGAGAGCATGGGTGTGAATCATACGTACGTTGTGACGTTTGATGCTTCCCTGATGCGATTATCTCCGGAGCAATTCGTGGATCAAGTCCTTGACAGACTTGGCGTTGATAGCGTCATTTGTGGTTTTGATTTTACCTTTGGTTTTCAAGGTAAAGGTACTCCAGATTCACTCTGCGAGTTGAGTCATGGGAAATTCTCTGTTGAAGTGGTGAGACCTTTTCATATGAATGGTGAAAAAGTAAGTAGTACACGTATACGTGAAGCATTACAGCAAGGTCAACTGGAAACAGTGACTAGGCTGCTAGGACGTCCATATAGCTTAAGCGGCATTGTCGTTGATGGTGCGAAGAGAGGAAGAACGCTTGGTTTTCCTACAGCTAATCTTCAATTGGACGAGCCTTATGTCAGTCCTACGAATGGAGTTTACGCGATTAAAGCTACCGTTCGTGGGGAAGTTTATCAAGGAGTCATGAATATTGGTGTGAAACCAACTTTCGAGACAGGGGAATTAAAACCATCGTTTGAAGCGCATTTATTCGAATTTTCTGAGCAAATTTATGGAGAAACGGTGATGGTTGAGCTTATTTCTTTCCTTCGACCAGAACGTAAATTCACCTCATTAGACGAATTAGTTGCTCAAATTAAGCTTGACGCTGAAGAAGCTAAGTATAAATTGACGACAGAGTTGTAATCATACATTTACTTCTTCGAGTCAATTGTGATATACTTATTAACGTTGTCAAATGGACGTGTTCCTTTGGCATGAACCTTAGCTTGGATTGACGTTTTCATCGGCGCTTTCGAGGCTAGCGGGGATACTAATAGAATTTAGGAGATGAACGATTATGGCAATTACGCAAGAGCGCAAAACACAACTGATTCAAACTCACAAGGTACACGATACCGACACAGGTTCACCTGAGGTACAAGTAGCAATCCTTACAGAAAACATTGTTAACCTTACAGACCACCTTCGTACGCATAAGAAAGATCACCACTCCCGTCGTGGTTTGCTTAAAATGGTTGGACAACGTCGTAAGTTGCTAGCATATGTTAAAAACAAAGATGTAAGCCGCTATAGTGCTTTGATTGCAAAGCTTGGTTTGCGTCGATAAAACCGACAATGAGAAGCAACCTGTTGCTCCTTTGCTAGGCTTGATAAAGCTCTGGCAGAGAGCAGCAAAAGGTTGCTTTTTCTTGTATTTTTAAAACGGGAAAAGAAGGAAATACTAGACATAACGCAGAAATAGAGCAATACTCCACAGATAGTTCATTTTGCATACATAGGGAGTAGATTCGGATTGGTCTCTGGATCTTACGATTTCTGTACATGTTTACAACACATATTTTGAAATTTAAACCATGCCTTAGGAGGATTTTATGGAGACAAGGGTACAAATGGAACTTGGCGGTAAGCCGTTCATTCTTGAAACTGGCCGACTAGCCAAACAAGCCAATGCAGCAGTAACTGTTCGCTATGGCGACACGGTAGTGCTTAGCACAGTAACGGCATCCAGCGGACCGAAAGATTTAGATTTCTTTCCGTTAACAGTGAACTATGAAGAAAGATTATATGCGGTTGGTAAAATCCCTGGTGGTTTTATCAAGCGTGAAGGACGTCCAAGTGAGAAAGCGATTCTTGCGAGCCGTTTAACGGATCGTCCGATTCGTCCTCTGTTCCCAGAAGGTTTCCGGAATGATATTCAGATTGTGTCTATTGTCATGAGCGTAGACCAAGAATGTCCGCCAGAAATGGCAGCAATGATCGGGACGTCCGCAGCACTTGCGATCTCTGATGTTCCATTTAATGGACCTGTCGGTGGCGTGATTGTTGGTCGTGTAGATGGTCAATTCGTTATCAACCCCACTGGCGAAGTAGCGGAGAAGAGTGATCTGCACCTTACAGTCGCTGGTACCAAAGATGCGATTATGATGGTTGAAGCTGGAGCGAAAGAAGTTTCTGAGGAAGTTGTCCTAGAAGCGATCATGTTCGGTCATGATGAAATTCGCAAGATCGTCGCGACGATTGAGGAATTGGTTGAGCAAGTCGGCAAGCCGAAAATGGAAGTTAAACTTCATGCGGTTGATGCTGAAGTGAATAGCGCGGTGCGCGAATTTGCGCAAGCAAGATTAGTTGATGCGATCAAAATCCCTGAAAAGCATGCAAGACAAGAAGCAATCGATGTTGTGAATGCGGATGCTGTAGCACATTTCACTGCGTTGTATGTAGAAACGCCAGGACTTCTAGGTGACGTGAAAGAAACACTTTATGATATCGTAAAAGAAGAAGTACGTCGCTTGATTACGCATGATAAAGTAAGACCAGATGGACGTAAACCTGATGAAATTCGCCCGATTGAGTGCGATGTCAACTTGCTGCCGCGTACACACGGCTCTGGCTTGTTCACACGTGGACAAACACAAGCACTAAGCATTTGTACATTAGGTGCCCTGGGCGATGTTCAAATCTTGGATGGTTTAGATCTGACAGAAACCAAACGTTTCATGCATCACTATAACTTCCCGCCATTCAGCGTTGGGGAAGCAAGACCATTGCGTCCGCCAGGCCGTCGTGAGATTGGACATGGTGCGTTAGGTGAGCGTGCTATTGAAGCGATCATTCCGAACGAAGTTGAGTTCCCTTACACAATTCGTCTTGTGTCTGAAGTTTTGGAATCGAACGGTTCAACATCCCAAGCAAGTATTTGTGCAAGTATTCTTGCGCTTATGGATGCTGGTGTTCCGATTAAAGCTCCAGTTGCAGGTATTGCGATGGGCCTTATCAAAGACGGCGATCATTTCTCCATTCTGTCCGATATTCAAGGTATGGAAGATCACCTTGGCGATATGGATTTCAAGGTTGCAGGTACAGCTGAGGGGATCACGGCGTTACAAATGGATATCAAAATTGATGGCATCGACCGCAGCATCTTGCAACAATCTTTGCAACAAGCCAAAGAAGGTCGTTTACACATTTTGAGCAAAATGGTATCCCGTATTTCCAGACCAAACAAAAATCTATCTCAATATGCGCCTAAGATTCTAACCATGAACATCAATCCGGACAAAATCCGTGATGTTATTGGTGCAGGCGGTAAAATCATCAATAAAATCATTGAGGAAACTGGCGTGAAGATCGACATCGAGCAAGACGGCCGCGTATTCATTGCATCGTCGAATCAAGAAATGAACGAGAAAGCTCGTTCCATTATTGAAGGCATTGTACGTGAAGTTATCGTTGGTGAAACTTACCTAGGTACAGTTAAACGCGTAGAGAAATTTGGCGCATTCGTTGAAATCCTACCTGGTAAAGAAGGTCTCGTTCATATTTCACAAATTTCTACGGAGCGTGTAGCAAAAGTAGAAGATGTCGTGAACATTGGCGATCAAATAACAGTTAAAGTTACGGAAATTGATCAACAAGGAAGAGTTAATCTTTCGCGCAAAGCAACATTAACTTCACAAGTCTCTGCTCAAAGCTAGAGATTCATCAATCGTGAGGCCGTTTCATTCATAGTAAAGGATAAAGAGTCAGAGCTATCTGTCTCTTTTTTGCTTTTCGCTGCTTAGTTGGACATGCACAGGTTCTACTCTTGTCCCAACCTTCATACAATCAGGTGATGAAGAAAGGGGATCTGTTTATGCTCCGCAAAAAATGGATACTGCTTGGGAGTTTTTTGACAATGGTTCTATTGAGTTTGAATGCGATCCCAAGTGTACGGACCTATATAGAAAGTGTGAAAAACGATCAAACTCATTTTATTGGCGAGAAAGATGGGAAAAGGGAAGAAGTGCGTCCTGTTTTTGCTTCTGCTAAGCAATCTACCTTATTAGAAGCAATAACCAAAGAAGCGGAGAACCGTAAGATTGCTCCAATTAATGCCAAAGTAGATTCCGTGTGGAAAGCGATCCCCGGTTACAACGGATTAGAGGTGGATATCGAGGAGACATTGAAGTTAGCAGAGCATCAGTTAACGCCAAATAAAATTAATTATGTGATGAAGGAAATAGAGCCAAGAATTCAATTAGATGATCTTGGACCCAATCCTATATATAAAGGCAATCCGAAGAAACCTATGGTGTCTTTTATGATTAATGTCGCATGGGGCAATGAATTTCTGCCAAGTATATTAGAAGCGCTACGCAACGAAAATGTCCATGCGACTTTTTTCTTTGATGGCTCTTGGTTAAAGAAAAATACAGAGATGGCCAGACGCATTCAGAGTGAAGGGCACGAAATATCGAATCACGCTTATTCTCACAAAGATATGCGAAGCATTTCGCGCAGCAAAGCGGTAGAGGAAATTTCGAAAACCGAAGATTTACTAAAGCAGCTCGGTGTTAAAAATACATTGTTCGCACCGCCTTCCGGTTATTTTAATCAAGAAACCATTCAGGTGGCCGCGGAGTTCAAGTTGCAAACGGTGTTGTGGACCTTTGATACCATAGATTGGAAAAATCCAGGTGCAAGCCGTATTATCGAACGCTTATCTTCCAATGTTGAACCCGGAACTCTTATTCTGATGCATCCAACGGTTTCGTCTCGTGATGCGTTGCCAGGTATGATCAATCTGATTAAGAAAAAAGGTCTAGTGCTTGGAACGGTTTCCGACCTTCTTTCCTCAAAAAGGATCACTGGACAGGGACAAATCACGAATTAGCCATGAATTACTGCCTCGAATTTGAGTCCAAGGCACATTTTTGTTAGACTTAGGAAGTATAATAGGAGAATTGGACTTTTAGGTGTACCATTTCGAGGAGGAACCTTGGTGATCAAATATCGCTTACATAATGGCTTGAGAGTCGTCATGGAACAAATCCCTACATTTCGATCGGTAACTTTCGGGATTTGGGTAAAAACAGGCTCGCGTAATGAGTCGCAGACGAATAACGGTATTTCACATTTCATTGAGCATATGTTGTTCAAAGGAACGGAACGTCATTCGGCGAAAGATATCGCAGAAATTTTTGATGGCATTGGCGGAAATGTGAATGCTTTCACGTCCAAAGAATATACGTGCTATTATGCCAAAGTGCTGGATGAACATCTGCCTTTAGCGATGGATGTACTTTCGGATATGTTTTTCAATTCGACCTTTGATGAAGGTGAGTTAGAAAAAGAGAAGAACGTGATTTACGAAGAAATTTCAATGTATGAAGATACACCTGATGACCTCGTACATGACTTGTTAGCCAAAGCTTCTTATGGTCCACACGCTCTAGGGTATACGATTTTAGGAACGCAAGACAATTTGTCCAAAATGAAATCCGATGATCTTCGATCCTATCTCAAGCAAAATTATAATACGGAGAATACCGTGCTAAGTATTGCTGGGAACATTGATGATAGTGTAAAAGAACTGATTGAGAAGCATTTCGGTGATTTTTCACAATCCGGTGTTGAAACAAGCTATGATGCACCAAATTTTATGAGCGAAATGATTTTCCATGCCAAGAAAACAGAACAAAACCATATTTGTTTGTCGTTGCCTGGCTTGTCGCTTCAGGAGGAAAATCTGTATCCGATGGTCTTACTTAACAATGCGATAGGCGGAGGAATGAGCTCAAGACTTTTCCAAGAAATTCGTGAGAAACGTGGATTAGCTTATTCAGTTTATTCGTATCACTCTTCTCATATTGATAGCGGTATGTTTACCATTTATACGGGAACAGCACCTAAGCAAACAGAAGAAGTACTGAAAGTGACGATGGAGCTGCTTCATGACATAGCTGTTAATGGCATGACAGATTCTGAGCTGAAGAAGGGGAAAGAGCAGTTGAAAGGCAGCCTTATTCTTAGTTTAGAAAGCACGAGCAGTCGGATGAACCGTTATGGTAAAAATGAATTGATGACTGGTAAGCATTATAGTCTGGACGAAATGATCGCACGCATTGAAAGTGTGAACATGGAACATATACGTCAGTTGACGAAAACGCTATTTTCAACACCTTTTGCTTTATCCATGGTCGGAAATGCGGATGATGTGATTAGCGGCTTCAGGAGGGATCAGCTTGTCTCTCTTTGATTTTGAAGTGCAAATGAAACGTATGGAGGGTCAAGAAGACGTTCTCTTACCGCAGAAAATGTCCGAAGCAGCTAGCGGGTATGATTTGCATGCCGCGGTTAGCGAACCAGTCGTGCTCGCACCTGGTGGGCGTCAATTAATTCCAACCGGCTTCGCGCTTAGTATGCCGCCAGAACTAGAAGCACAGATTCGCCCGAGAAGCGGGCTAGCTTATAAACATGGCATTACAACACTCAATTCTCCAGGGACTATTGATGCGGATTATCGCGGTGAGGTTAAAGTATTGCTGATTAATCATGGTCAGGAGCCATTCGTTATTCAGCGAAATGAACGTATCGCGCAGATGGTATTTCAGCGTGTGCCACAAATTCAATTGACCGTAGTTACTGAGTTATCAGAAACGGTACGTGGATCTGGCGGCTTCGGCCATACAGGGCGATAAAATTACCTTTATCATCGAAGTATTCAAGAAACGACCTCTTCTTAGGAAGGGGTTTTTCTTGTTTTGGAGGAAACAAAGACGGAAGTCACCCATCCTTAGGCGAACGCATAGTATAACTTATCGAAACGGACCGAGGAAGGGGTGTAAGCAAGAATGCTTACTGGGATTTCGGTTGCTATTATGGGGGGAGACGCCCGGCAACTTGAAGTAATTCAGAAATTTACTGAGCTAGACGCTACCGTTATATTACTCGGATTTGACAATCTCGGGCGGCAATTTCACGGTGTTACGAATGTGAAGTTAGATCCGGAATTGTTTGCGCATGTGGATGCACTTATTTTGCCAGTTGTAGGTACGGATGAGACAGGACAAGTGGAATCTATTTTCTCAAGTGAAGAAATGATTCTGACGGATGAGCATATTTCTTCATTGCCGAAGCATGCCAAGGTTTACACAGGTATGGCGAAGAGCTACTTGAAGAAGCTCGTTTTGGCACATGATATTGAGCTAGTTGAGCTGTTAGATCGTGATGATATTGCCATTTACAATTCGATTCCAACTGCAGAGGGTGCGCTGATGATGGCCATCCAGAACACCGATATTACCATTCATGGATCCGTTTGTATGGTTTTGGGCTTTGGTCGAACAGGGTTCACAATGGCTAAAACCTTGCAAGGATTAGGGGCAACCGTCAAGGTTGGCGTCAGGAAACCGGAGCATTACGCAAGGGCGTGGGAGATGGGTTTTCAGCCTTTTTATACGAAGGATCTGTACCCGGAAGTGGGGAATATTGACTTGCTTTTTAACACAATTCCGACTATGATAGTCACAGCGCAAGTTATTACCAATATCCCACATCGCGCGCTTATTATCGATTTAGCTTCAAGACCCGGCGGAACGGACTTTCGATTTGCCGAGAAGAGAGGCATTAAAGCGATGCTAGCGCCCGGTTTACCTGGAATCGTCGCCCCCAAAACAGCTGGCCGAATTATGGCTAACACGTTAAGTCAGCTGATCGAGGAAGACTTCAAAGACAGGAGCGATGTGGAATGAATTGGCAAGGGAAAACAGTCGGTTATGCATTAACCGGATCTCACTGTACACTTGAAGAGGTCATGCCTCAAATTAAGAGATTTGTAGATGCGGGTGCACGCGTCATTCCGATTGTATCGAATACAATTATGACGACCGACACACGATTTGGTAAATCAGCTGATTGGCAGCAAATGTTGAAGGATATTACGGGGAATGAGATTATTTCTACCATTGTAGATGCAGAACCGCTAGGTCCATCCAAGTTATTGGATGTGATGGTGATTGCTCCTTGTACGGGTAATACGACTAGTAAACTAGCAAATGCAATGACAGAAAGTCCTGTTCTTATGGCAGCTAAAGCACAAATGAGAAACTTGAGACCGCTTGTATTAGCGATTTCAACGAATGATGGTTTGGGCTTAAATGCGATGAATATCGCAAAGCTACTCATTACGAAAAATATTTATTTTGTGCCATATGGTCAAGATGCACCTGGAGCCAAACCAAATTCGTTGGTGGCTCGGATGGACTTGATTATGGAAGCTTGTGAAGCTGCGCTTGAAGGTAAACAATTGCAGCCTATGATTATTGAGAGATTTCAATACTAACTTATAGATATCAACTTGAGGGGGAGAGACCAGCATATGTCCAACCAGAAGCTATTTAATGTTGCAGTTGTAGGCGCTACAGGCGCTGTAGGCGAGCAAATCATACGTCTATTAGAAGAACGGAATTTCCCCATCAAGGAATTGAAATTACTTTCTTCCGCTCGCTCAGCGGGTGTAAAGCTTTCTTTTAAAGGTCAAGAAGTTGTCGTCCAAGAAGCAACTCCTGAAAGCTTTCAAGGCGTAGATATTGCTCTCTTCAGTGCTGGTGGCGACGTCACGAAAGCATTGGCACCGCATGCGGTTGAAGCGGGTGCGATTTGTATTGATAATACAAGCGCTTACCGTATGGATCCAGATACGCCACTTGTTGTTCCTGAAGTAAATGTTGAGAAAATCAATGAACATAAAGGGATTATCGCGAACCCGAACTGTTCCACGATTCAAATGGTTGCAGCGCTTAAGCCGCTATATGACCGTTATGGGATTTCCCGCATTATCGTCTCTACGTACCAAGCCGTTTCCGGTGCTGGTGCAAAAGCGATTAATGAAATGCTTAGACAATCCAAAGAAGTATTAGAAGGTAATGAGTCGAACCCCGATATTCTACCGGTCGGTTCCTTACCAGTGAAGCATCAAATCGCTTTCAATGCGATTCCTCAAATCGATAAATTCCTGGACAATGGATTTACAAATGAAGAAATGAAAATGATTCTTGAAACGAAGAAAATTATGGGCGATGAGTCCATTGAAGTTACAGCTACTTGCGTGCGTATTCCTGTTGTTTATGGACACTCGGAATCCGTGTATGTAGAATTGAAAGAAGATTTTGATGTTGAAGAAGTGAAAACACTGCTTGCAAATGCACCTGGTATTGTCCTTGTTGACAATCCGGCAGAACAACAGTACCCACTTGCTACAGATGCTGCAGGTAAGCTCGAAACTTTCGTAGGACGTGTACGTCGCGATTTGAGTAACCCTAAAGCGCTTAACATGTGGATTGTTTCTGATAATTTGTTAAAAGGTGCTGCTTGGAATGCGGTACAAATTGCAGAATATATTGCTATAGAGCAATAATCAGCATACTGCTTACATGTAGCAGTGAAAATGGGGGAAACTCATGCGAATTCTTGTCCAAAAATTCGGAGGTACTTCGCTTTCCACCGCACAAGCTAGAGAACACGTTATTGGACATATTCAAGATGCACTAATCCAACATTATAAATTAGTTGTTGTCGTTTCTGCGATGGGAAGAAAAGGGGAACCCTATGCGACAGACACGCTTCTAGAGCTCGTTCGTAAGAACGGGGAGGGGCTGCCTGCAAGGGAACTCGATATGTTGATGGGCTGCGGAGAATTAATATCTGCAGTGCTTTTGTGTAGTCTATTAAACAAAACAGGTATCCGAGCAACAGTTTTGACGGGTGGGCAAGCAGGTCTGATCACGAATGAGAATCATGGCAATGCTCAGATCATCGCAATGAAGCCGGGTCGGATCCTTGAATTGTTAGAGCAAGACCAGGTAGTCATTGTCACGGGGTTTCAAGGGAAAACAAGCAACGATGAGTTGACAACATTAGGCCGCGGTGGCAGTGATACATCAGCAACTGCACTTGGTGCTGCACTCAAAGCAGAAATTGTTGATATCTTCACAGATGTTAATGGTATTTTGACAGCGGATCCAAGGATCGTTGAAGATGCTAAGCCTTTACAGCGTGTAAGCTTTAGTGAGATATGCAATATGGCACATAATGGCGCGAAAGTCATTCATCCGCGAGCTGTTGAAGTTGCCATGCAAGCGAATATTCCGATTCGTGTGAGGTCAACATTCACCAAAGAAGAAGGAACGCTAGTCACGGCATCTGACACACTATCAGAAGTTAACCATGTTAAAGATCGCTTTGTTACGGGGATTGCTCATTTTACGAATATTACACAGATCCAGGTCGCTGCCGTTGATGGTGAATTCGATCTTCAGCTTCGTGTATTCAAAACGATGGCTCAGCATCAGATTAGTGTTGATTTTATTAATGTGAACCCTTCTGGCGTTGTATATACGGTCTTCGATTATGAAGCAGAACGTGCGGTTCAATTACTCAAGGCGCAAGGCTATGAGCCTAAGTTCACAAGCGGCTGTGCGAAGGTATCCGTGATTGGTGGCGGAATGAATGGTGTACCTGGCATTATGGCGCACATTGTTGAAGCATTGACCGTGGAAGATATCCGAATTCTGCAATCAGCTGATTCAAACACAACCATCTGGGTGCTTGTTCAAGGTGTGGATATGATCAAGTCAGTTCGAGCACTTCATCGAAAATTCAATTTATATAAATAAAATAAGAAAGTCAGGAGGCGTCCAAGTGAGTTTTGGAAGAGTAGTCACGGCAATGGTTACACCATTTGACGAGCAGTTGCAGGTCAATTGGGATCAAGTAGAGCCCCTAATTAATTATTTAATTGAAGATCAACATTCAGATAGCCTTGTGATCTGTGGGACGACAGGGGAATCGCCGACATTATCAGAGGATGAAAAGTTGAAGCTTATTGAGCTTTCCGTTCGTGTTGCGGCTGGTCGTTGCAAGATCATTGCAGGTACTGGAAGTAACGCCACCGCTCATACCATCGCTTTTTCACGTAAAGTTGAGCAGCTTGGTGTGGATGCGTTACTTCTCGTTGCACCGTATTACAACCGTCCTTCACAGGAAGGGTTGTATCAGCATTTTAAAGCGATTGCTGAGGCGGTAAAGGTTCCAGTCGTGCTCTATAATGTGCCTGGCCGAACAGGTGTTAACCTAGATGCTGACACAACGATTCGTCTTTCCCAGATCCCGAATATCGTGGCAACCAAAGATTGCTCGAATACGGATCAAATGACGCGTATTCTTACGCATGCAGCTCCTAATTTCCTTGTTTACAGCGGAGATGATAGCAATACATTGCCAGCCTTATCAATTGGTTGCGAAGGAATAATCAGTGTAGCAAGTCATGTGATTGGAAAAGAAATGCAAACTATGATAAAGTATTATTTAGAAGGCAACATTCAGCAGGCTGCAGAGCTTCATCGTAAGCTTCATCCTGTATTCACTGGTATTTTCTGTGCACCAAGCCCAGCGCCAATTAAGCATGCGCTTGCACTCAAAGGCATTGAAACAGGCGGCGTTCGACTTCCGTTAGTTCGTGTATCCGAGCAAGAAGGACAATTCATTCAATCACTTTTTGTATGATCATGCCTAATGAATCGGTGCTTCCGGCATCGGTTTTCTTTTTTTGGGAAATCTAAACGTATTCAGTATTAACTTGTATTTGCTGTTTTTTTTCATGTATAATGGTTGCAAGTGACTAGTTCGGTTTTTTCATTTAAAATTCGTCGTCCAATCTATGAAGGAGGTATATTCTTGTCCAAAAAAAATATTGATAAACTTTTGATCTTCGCTCTTGGCGGCGTGGGCGAAATCGGAAAAAATATGTATTGCGTTCAGTATGCGAACGATATAATCGTCATTGACAGTGGTTTGAAATTTCCTGAGGAGGACATGCTCGGAATTGACATTGTCATCCCAGATATCGGGTACTTAACAGAAAATCGGGATAAAGTACGCGGCATCATCATCACCCACGGCCATGAGGATCACATTGGTGGCTTACCTTACGTGCTGAAACACCTTAATGTTCCCCTCTACGCAACGAAGTTAACGATGGGACTTATAGAAGCTAAGCTGAAGGAAGCTAACCTGCTCGGAACGACGAACCGTATTCTAATCAATTCGGAATCCGTTCTTCCCCTAGGCGTGCTTACGGCAACATTCTTTAAAACCAATCATAGTATACCGGATTCTGTGGGTGTAGCACTTGATACACCTGAGGGTGTTGTTGTTCATACGGGAGATTTTAAATTTGACCAAACGCCAGTTAATGAACAATATGCAGATTTGCATCGTATGGCTGAGATCGGAAAGAAAGGCGTTCTTGCCTTGCTTTCAGACAGTACGAATGCAGAACGTCCAGGCTACACGGGCTCTGAGCGCGGTGTAGGTATTGAGATTGAAGAAGTGTTCCGTAAAGCGAAGCAAAGAGTTATTATTGCGACTTTTGCATCGAATATTCACCGTGTTCAACAGGTGTTTGATGCAGCAGCTGCAACGAATCGCAAAGTAACAGTTATTGGACGCAGTATGGTGAACGTGGTTTCGATTGCTAGCGAATTAGGCTATTTGCATATTCCAGACGGCATGTTGATTGAGCCTGAGGAAGTAAACAAGCTTGCAGCTGATCGTGTTGTAATCCTTTCCACGGGTAGCCAAGGTGAGCCAATGTCAGCTCTTACAAGAATGGCGCGTTCAACCCATCGTAAAATTGATATTTTACCTGGAGATACAGTCATTATTGCGGCAACTCCAATTCCAGGAAACGAGCGTTATGTTGGTAGAACGGTTGATGAATTGTTCCGTATCGGTGCAAATGTTATTTACGGACCGGGATCAGTAACGGGTGTTCATGTATCAGGTCACGGAAGTCAGGAAGAATTGAAGCTTATGCTGAACCTGATGAAACCGAAATACTTTATTCCGATTCATGGCGAATACCGCATGCTGCGTCAACATGCCATTCTTGCCGAATCTGTCGGCATTCCTAAAGAAGATATTTTTATGTGCGATATTGGCGACACGGTTGAAATTCAAAATGGTGCTGCTCGCAAAGGATCGAAAGTTCAAAGCGGTAACATCCTAATTGATGGACTTGGTGTTGGGGATGTAGGCAATATCGTATTGCGTGACCGTAAATTACTGTCGCAAGATGGAATTCTAGTTGTCGTGGTTACATTAAGTAAACAAGATGGCAAAATTTTGTCCGGCCCAGATATTATTTCACGCGGATTTGTTTATGTTCGTGAATCCGAAGGACTTCTAGAGGAAGCTAATCGTATCGTAACAAATACGTTAACTAAACTAATGAATGAAAATGTAAATGAATGGGCATCTTTAAAAACAAATGTGAAAGATGTTCTCGGACGCTTTTTATATGAACAAACCAGAAGAAGACCAATGATTCTTCCGATCATTATGGAAGTTTAGGTACTCGAACAAGTCACTTGAGCCTATGCAAATAGTAAAGCTCTCTCCAATTGGGGGAGCTTTTTCTTGTTCTCGCAAAGTGAAGTATGCATGAAAGTCTACAAGTTTATTCATACTATGGGAGACATGGAAAGAACTTGAGTTCTACCATATTTTGAAAGGGGATTATGAAGTGGCATCAGCACCAGGCTCGAAGGAACAAGAACAGGGAACAGAGGAAGCTAAGAAAAATGCAGTTCTCGAAAATATTCAACAATTAGGACAAACTAACACCGTTTCTGGCGAATCGAATATTTTTTGTCTAACGATAATTGGGCAGGTAGAGGGGCATATTGTGCTACCACCTCAGAATAAAACAACCAAATATGAACATCTAATTCCACAGCTCGTAGCTGCCGAGCAGAATTCCAAGATTGAAGGCGTAATGATCATTTTAAACACGGTAGGCGGTGATGTAGAGGCGGGTCTAGCCATCGCTGAAATGATCGCGACGTTATCGAAACCAACTATTGCATTGGTTCTAGGAGGCGGACATAGTATCGGTGTTCCAATTGCAGTCTCAGCAGACTATTCGATCATCGCCGAAACAGCAACGATGACGATCCATCCGATTCGTATGAATGGTTTGGTTATTGGCGTACCGCAAACCTTTGAATATTTAGATAAAATGCAAGAGCGTGTCGTACGATTTGTAACTAAGCATTCGAACGTAACGGAAGAGAAGTTTAAAGAACTTATGTTTAAGACTGGTGAGCTTACGAGAGATATCGGGACAACGGTGATTGGGATCGATGCTGTTAAATATGGATTAATCAATCAAGTTGGAGGTATAGGTGATGCTATCAAGGAGCTGAACAGCCGGATAGAAGCCAAGAAAGCGACGAGTGCAGGGGGGGTTGTTCAATGATTCATTATTCAGTGATTCCGATGGAAGTCATATTTGATGGATTCGATTCCTTTGCTCCCCAATACGTAGATGTCGAGCAGGATGGCTTCATGATGCAAATTGAACCTCTAAGCGGCTATCAAGCGCGTATTGTAAGGCTGTACAGCTGCAATCCACAGGACTATTTAAATGAACAATATGCGCCAGGTAGCATCATTTCCTATCGTCCTCAGATCGAGGCGATTTCAGGCAGGTAAGTCGTGTTCCCGTATCATCCCTCAAGTTAATTATGGTATAATGTGGACTTGGGGGTGACAATCTTGGCGAAACGCAGGAAAAAGACGAAGGCTGTAAAAACCAGCTTATTATTCGAGCTGTACGGTATCCTCATCTTGATATTCTCCGTCATTGCCCTTGCACATCAAGGACATGTGGGGAATTCATTGGTTTATTTGTTTCGCTTTTTTGTGGGGACTTGGTATTCACTTATACCTCTCATTTTCATTTATGTGGCACTGTATGCCATGATCAAAAGAGCATGGCCCCAAATGGTAACTCCCAAGAAAGCGGGCATTTTGTTATTCATTCTTGGAATATTAATCAAGAATCATATTGATTTATTTGCACAGCTATACCCAAGTAACGATTTCACGTCAGGTAAAGTCATTTCTTCAACATGGTCAGCAATGTTAAATGGCTTGCACCCAACGGAAGCTGGCACGGCCTCGTTAGAGAACGAAATTGGCGGAGGAATGATAGGTGCATTTTTATACAGCATACTCTATTTCCTTTTTGATTACCTAGGTGCGAGATTAATCCAATATACGTTTTTTGTTATGGGTTTTATTCTGGCGACAGGTGTCTCCTATGTGGATCTAGGTAATATCGTGAAGGGTCGATTCAGCAACGTAGGACAAAATTTCAAAGACAGAATGAAAGAATGGCTGCAAGACCGAGAAGGGCGTGGGCCGGAGGCAGCTAAAGCAGGGAGTACCCCTGCTAAGGTGAAGAAGACAGCCTACGTGCCTGTAGATGATGAATTTGATGAAGAGGTTTTCCAACCGGTGAAACGGACAAAGAGAGCACCATTGTTTATGGAACTCCTTCGTCCACTCAAGGAGAATCGCAAGAAGTCAACTGCTAGGGAACGCGATGATGTAGAAGAAAACTTGTCAGCGTCGGATGCTGAAGATGTCCCGGAGGAAGTTGTCTACTCGAACACGGTTCATCCAACGGCAGAACCTATACATAATTCAGGTGAACAGTCTGGTGCTCCAATTATTCGCGATTTTCAAGAACAGGTTATTCAAGAAGCTCAGCAAGTAGTTAGGCCGTTAGCAGTACCTACACCTGTAGCAACGAATGTAACGACAACGGCACCCACTGGTGTTGATGATGAGAATGAACCGATCACACTTGAATTTCAAGTAGATACACCTGTTATCGTGACACGTCCATATGAAATACCTTCGCTTGATCTATTAGCACGACCTGCTCTAGGCAAGGGAAGCGAGATGGCGGACTACAAGGCGAATGCAAGGAAGCTTGAAGCGACATTAGAAAGCTTTGGTGTTCGAGCTAAGGTCCTAGAGGTAGTTAGAGGTCCTGCGGTTACACGATATGAAATTCAACCTGATGTGGGTGTGAAAGTCAGTCGAATTGTTTCATTGACTGATGATATCGCACTTGCACTTGCAGCGAAGGATATCCGGATGGAAGCTCCAATCCCCGGTAAATCTGCAATTGGAATCGAAGTTCCTAACTTAGAAGTTTCTATTGTTACAATGCGAGAAGTCATGGAAACGACTGCTTTTCAGGAGTCTAGCTCACGCTTATCAGTAGTTCTAGGACGAGATATTTCTGGCCAGCCGATTGTTGGCAATCTGGCAAGAATGCCACATTTACTAGTTGCCGGTGCCACAGGATCTGGTAAATCTGTCTGTATCAATGGGATCATTACGAGTATTTTGTATAAAGCCAAACCAAATGAAGTGAAGTTCTTAATGATCGATCCGAAGATGGTTGAGCTGAATGTGTATAATGGAATCCCACATTTATTAGCTCCAGTGGTTACGGATCCGCGTCGAGCATCTTTAGCGCTAAAGAAAATCGTGGTCGAAATGGAGAAACGTTACGAGTTATTCTCCAAGAGCGGGACAAGGAATATTGAAGGCTATAATGCTATGTTGACTGAGAGTGGTACGTCGGCACCGCTGCCATACTATGTAATTATCGTAGATGAGCTAGCAGATCTAATGATGGTTGCGGCTAATGATGTCGAAGATTCGATCTGTCGTCTTGCTCAGATGGCGCGGGCAGCCGGTATTCACTTAATTATCGCCACGCAACGTCCGTCTGTTGACGTCATTACAGGTGTTATCAAGGCAAATATTCCTTCCCGTATTGCTTTTGGTGTGTCGTCACAAGTGGATTCGCGGACGATCTTGGATATGGTTGGCGCGGAGAAGCTGCTAGGTCGAGGGGATATGCTTTACTTGCCAGTTGGTGCATCCAAGCCGGTTCGTATTCAAGGGGCATTCCTCTCCGATGGAGAGGTTGAGCAGGTTGTTGGCTTCGTACGTACACAAGAACAAGCCAACTATCGCGAGGAACTAGTTCCACAAGTCGAGGAAATGCCTGAGCAACAAAATGAATTTGAGGACGAGCTATACGATCAGGCCGTACAAATTGTTTTGGAAGCGAAGCAAGCTTCCGTTTCACTGCTTCAACGGCGAATGAGAGTCGGTTACACACGTGCTGCTAGACTTGTCGATGCGATGGAAGCCAAAGGCGTTGTTGGCCCTTATGAAGGCAGTAAACCTCGTGAAGTACTTCTCTCGCTTGAACAATATCATCATAATCGGATTAGCTCTTAATCCGAAATGGACGAACACTCTCCTATGGAGAGTGTTTTTATTTGCATAATCATTGACTCGCTTTCTCATAATAAGCAAGAAAAGGCTGTAATTTGAAAAGTGAGGTTGAGAAGGGGAATGAATAAACGACTAATTGTCATTACATTTTGTATCGTCTTTGTTTTGGTGGTTTCCTTTCAATTGAAGGGGCGGTTTAATCCACCGACTGAAGAAACATTCAGTAAAAATGAAGTGCGCTATGGTGCCACAGGTTCAGATGTGAACGAACTACAAGGCAGATTGAAATTCATTGGCTTTTATAACGGCAGCATAGACGGCGATTATGGCTACAAGACATTAACAGCAGTGAAGCGATTCCAAGGTGAATTTGGCATGAAGGTAGACGGGATTGTTGGACCGAAAACCAAGCTTAAGCTATGGGAAGCAACGAAAAGTTGGAAACCTACAGCTCCAGAAACAGCTAACAATCAAGGCGGTAACAATGCAACGGCCGGAGGAGATCAGAAACCTGCTAATCTAACACCCTCCAATAATCAAGGGTATTCCGAGCAAGATATTAACTTAATGGCCAATGCCGTCAATGGAGAAGCGCGAGGTGAGCCGTTCATTGGACAAGTAGCTGTAGCAGCAGTCATCTTAAACCGAGTGAAATCGGCGAGTTTTCCGAATACAATTTCCGGTGTTATTTTCCAACCTGGTGCTTTCACAGCCGTAGCCGATGGTCAAATATGGTTAACACCGAATGAATCATCCAAAAAAGCCGTAAGGGATGCTTTGAGTGGTTTGGATCCATCTGGTGGTTGTATTTATTACTTCAATCCAGAAACGGCAACGTCTAAATGGATTTGGACGAGAAAACAAGTTAAAAAAATCGGAAAGCACATTTTCTGTGTATAATTTAGAGAAGGACAAGGAGAAGGAACCAGCATTGGTTGCTTCTCCTCTTCGTATAGGAATATAATGGATATATTACACGGACATAGAAGGGAGACTGACCTTTGAAGCCTAATCAATTTGAGCGCAGCAGTTGGAAGCATATTCGTATGCATGTTTTACCGACAGATCGTTTCAAAACATTTGCCATTTCTGTCTACATAGGCCGTCAATTAGAAGAGGAAACGGTCACAAGTACGGCATTAACACCTTTTATCCTTCGAAGAGGTACAGAACTGCGTCCTGAGACCAAACAATTCCGGGAGTATTTAGATGATTTATACGGCGCTGGGTTTGGCTTTGATATTTATAAGCGCGGCGACTACCAGATCGTACAGCTACGAATGGACATCATCAATGATCGCTTCGTGAAATCAACTGATTCCTTACTGAAGCAGGGTCTTGAATTTGTTGGTGAAACATTAACTCGGCCAGCTTTAGAAGATCAGCATTTTCGCACGAAATATGTAGATGCAGAAAAGCAAACACTGCGTAAACGAATTGAATCCGTCATCAACGATAAAATCCGCTATGCTGCTGAGCGTTGTATGGAAGAAATGTGCAGCGGGGAACCTTACCGACTTCATCCATTAGGCAAAATTGATGATCTCGACGGCATGAATGCGGAGCAGCTTTACGAACAATATAAACAATGGCTCCAAACGTCTCCAATGGACATCTACGTCGTTGGCAATACAACACTTAGTGAGGTAGAAGAAATTGTGAAGCAATCGTTCGCCATTGAGCGAAATGTTGATGTTAGCTATGTCACTTCCGCGCCGCGTGGTGTAACAGCTGATGTGAAAACGATCGTCGAACGCTTGGATGTTAACCAAGGGAAGCTGAATATGGGATTACGTACGAATATTTCATACAGCGATGATCAATACCCGGTTGCACTGATGTACAATGGGGTTCTTGGCGGATACCCGCATTCCAAATTATTTACCAATGTTCGTGAGAAAGCGAGTCTTGCGTACTACGCTTCTTCTCGGTTTGATGGACATAAAGGCATTTTGACGATTCAGTCTGGTATCGAAATGGCTAACTATGAAAAAGCCGTTGACATTATACGTAAACAACTTAAAGCGATGGAACAAGGAGAAATTACAGACATTGAGTGGAGTCAAACAAGGGCTATGATTTCCAATCAATTACGTGAGATCCAAGATTCCGCGTTTGAGCTGATCTCGTTTGATTTTAATGCTATTTTATCAGGGAAAGAGCGCACGGTTGCGGGTTTGATCTCAGCTGTCGAGCAAGTCGATATCCCTACCATCGCAGAAGCGGCGAAGCGAGTGCAATTGGACACGATATACTTTTTACGGGACCAGAAGGGGGAGTAGACCATGCAGAGTATTCCATATCCACATCTCGGTGAAACCATTTATCATGAAAAGCTTGATAATGGGCTGCATGTGTTTGTGTTACCCAAAGAAGGCTTCCAAAAAACGTATGCCACCTTTACAACCCAGTATGGCTCCATCGATAACCATTTTCAGGTTCAAGGTAAAGAAGCTGTACGAGTACCGGACGGTATTGCGCATTTCTTAGAGCACAAAATGTTCGAGGAACCCGAAGGGGACATCTTTGCGACGTTTGCTACCAATGGTGCATCAGCCAATGCCTTTACAAGCTTTGATCGAACAGCCTATTTATTTTCATCGACCGATCGCTATTTAGAAAACTTAACGACATTAATTAATTTCGTCCAGAATCCTTATTTTACGGATGAGAATGTAGAAAAGGAAAAAGGGATTATTGGGCAAGAGATCAAAATGTACGAGGATAATGCGGACTGGCGCAGTTATTATGGTTTGATCGAATCCTTGTATGCGAAGCATCCGATTCATATTGATATTGCAGGTACTGTAGCGTCTATTGCAGAAATTACCAAAGAGACGTTGTATGAGTGTTACAACACGTTTTATCATCCGAGCAACATGAGTTTGTTCGTTGTAGGTGGCGTAGATCCGCAAGAGGTCATTACTTTAGTAAAAGAAAATCAAGCCGCCAAAACCTTTCCACCGCAAGGCGAAATCGAGCGGTTCTTCCCTGAAGAACCCGTGGATGTTAAGGAAGCCCGCAGACTTATTTTACTCCCAGTGTCGTTACCAAAATGTTTGATGGGGTTCAAGGAAACGGCATCGGCGGTTACTGGTAAACCTTTATTAGTGCGAGAACTGACGACGAAATTAATGTTGGATATCTTATTTAGCTCCAGTTCGGATATGTATCAAACACTTTACGATGATCAGCTTATTTCTGATAATTTCGGTCATGAGTATAACTGTAGTGACGGCTATGCCTTTTCCATTGTTGGCGGAGATACCAAGGATCCTGATCAGTTGATCGCAAGAATTCGTGAAGAAGTTGAGAAAAGAAAAGCAACTGGGCTTGATGAGGTCACGTTCGAACGCAGTCGGAAGAAGAAAATTGGCAGTTTCTTAAGGATGATGAATTCTCCTGAATCGATTGCTAACGAATATACGAAATATCGCTTCAAAGGGATCGATCTCTTCGATATTTTACCCGTGTATGAGCAACTAACTCTTGAAGATGTGAACCGTCGATTCCGTGAGCATTTTGATTGGAGTAAGCTGGCTGTTTCCATCGTACAGAGTCGTGAACCATCGTGAATGATGTAAAGCCCTTTAGTGAACAAACCGTGCTAATTACGGGTGCTAGCAGAGGAATTGGAGCTGCAATCGCACAACGTTTTGCCGCGGTAGGCATGCAGATTGTGATTCATTATCGCGATTCACATGAAGCAGCGAATGAAATTGCCCGAACTTGCATGAAGCAAGGGGCAACGGTTTTGACGGTAACAGCGGATATTCAATCACATGAGCAAATTCTCAAAATGAGAGATAAGCTGGAGCAAATGAACATGATTCCAGATATCGTCGTTAATAATGCAGGTATCTCCCATTATGGTATGCTTTCCGATGTGACCGAAGAAGACTGGGATCGCGTCATGAATGTCAACTTGAAGGGCTCATTCCTTTGCACACAAGCGTTCATGGCGGCAATGGTTAGGCAAAAATACGGTCGTATCATTAATGTATCTTCGATTTGGGGGATCTCAGGGGCTTCGTGTGAGGTCTTATATTCAACGGCCAAGGGTGGCTTAAATGCCTTCACGAAGGCTTTGGCTAAAGAACTAGCTCCGTCAGGTGTTACGGTGAATGCCGTAGCGCCTGGAGCCGTTCAGACAGATATGATGGCTGGCTTTCAGTCAGAGGAGATCGATGCCATAACGAATGAGATTCCCGTGGGGCGTCTTGCATCTCCCCATGAAGTGGCATCGCTAGTCTACTTTCTAGCCTTGCCTGAATCTGGCTATATTACAGGGCAAATCATCTCCCCTAATGGAGGTTGGCTCACTTAATTACAAGGACCATGGCAATGAAGCCCACGCATAATTCCGTTTTGAGAAGCGCATATTACGTATGTAATGACCATTTCTCATAACTCAAAGGAGGCTTCTTACAATGGCTACTGTACTTAAGGTGTTCGACAAATGGAAAGAGTTTTTGGCTGAACGCGTGAGTCAGGCTGGACATGCAGGGATGAGTGATGAAACCATCTCAAAGCTCGCTTTTCAAATTGGTGAGTTTTTGGCAGACAAGGTGGATCCTCAAAATGAGCAAGAACGAGTTCTCAAAGAGTTGTGGGATGCAGGGGATGAGCAGGAAAAGCATACTCTTGCGCGCCTCATGGTAAAATTAGTAGACAAAGGTTAATAACCGTTTTACAATTCAATAGGGTATGATGTGAAAGCCTCCTCTTTCGGAGGCTTTTGCATGCTTTATAAGCTGGAAAGGAATTATCACTGTATGCATAAGTTACGAATTTTACTTATATTAATTCTAATATCATCTTTATTTGCTGGATGCGGGAATCGTGGAATTCCAGTCATTAAGCAAGAAGTGCTTGATCAGAAAATGTCCGTTCTAATGCTCTCAAGTGCGGGGGTGACGGCATCTGCGAAAGAAGCCCTTGGGCAAACATTAAAGAATTGGCGAGATGCAAACTCGATTGCATACGACTGGGTTAAAGATTTAAATGCACTGGATGATAGTGTGGTTTCGAAAATAAAAACGAAATCATATGATTACATATATGTGGTTGGAAACGAACTGTTCACTTCTGCCAATGAAACGATGTCATTAGGACTTTCTTCAAGCAAATGGACTTTTTTACAAAGTCATCCATTTACAGAGGGCAGCGCAGTTACTGTGAATGATCAGGCATCCATGCTCCAATTAGACACGCAACAGATGGAAGCATTGAAAAACAAAGCGATTCAAGATTTGCTATTTCAAAATGTGGTTATAGAATGGGTAACGCAAAGTGACCGTCCAATCCCATCTGCTTGGGCACCTTCTGAAGAAGCCGATCACATTGTATTGCTAAACAACAGCCAGTGGTTTCAGCAGCTGACATTTCAAGTACATCAACATCATGCAACATGGGTTATTTTTTACAGCCCAGTAGATGAAGCGCAACTTCAGAAAGCGAAATCCCTTGGGGTCTCTGTAATGGACTTTTCAGGTGCATTAACCGCTGATCTCAATTGGACTCAGATTTTTGATAATCGGCTTGTGATGATGAAAACGCATGCTTGGCAAAAAGGTATTCAAAATTACAATTCTCAAGAGCTAAAAGAACTAAAAATGAAATAATGTCAGGTATATTAGGTTTTGGAGAAGGATAATGGCGGATTTTGTAGAAATTAATTAGATGGACGTGAACAGTTTAGTTCATTTACAGATATTCGTGATAGAGATGATGATGAGGTGGAACAATTGGACGTTAAAGAATGGTATATGGAATACAAAATTCACAAGAACCGTCCTGGTTTATTAGGTGATATAGCTTCATTGATGGGGATGCTGGATATTAACATTGTGACGATTAATGGGGTTGAAGATCGCACACGCGGTATGCTGCTACAAACAAATGATGAAGAAAAAATTGATTTAATGGGTAAAATGTTGAGAAAAGTAGATAATATTACTATTACTGCATTGAGACCCCCAAAATTAGTTGATATTCTGGCTGTTCGTCACGGCAGATATATTGAACGCGATTCCGACGATCGTAAAACATTTCGTTTTACGCGAGACGAGCTAGGCTTATTAGTTGATTTTCTTGGTGAAATCTTCAAGCGTGAGGGTAACCAAGTTGTTGGACTTCGCGGTATGCCGCGTGTTGGCAAAACAGAGTCGATCATCGCCGGTAGCGTCTGCGCGAATAAACGTTGGACTTTCGTTTCCTCAACACTATTGAGACAAACCGTTCGCAGCCAACTTTCTGAGGATGAAATGGCCCCGAACAATGTGTATATCATTGACGGAATCGTTTCTACGATTCGTTCCAATGAGAAGCATTACAGCCTTTTACAAGATATTATGGGTCTGCCTTCAACGAAAGTTATCGAGCATCCAGACATTTTTATTCGTGAATCGGAATACACCTATAATCACTTTGATTATATTATCGAGCTTCGGAACAGTCCTGATGAAGAAATTAACTATGATTCATTTACGTATACATCTGAACCTTTTTAATCGTTCAAACGTCAATAACAGGAATCATAATTCCTTCGGGGAGGTGACCATATGTCTGACTTAGGCTATATTTTGCGCAAAACACGACAGGAAAAAAAGATATCGCTGGATGATCTTCAGGAAGTTACCAAGATACGCAAACGCTATCTAGAGGCCATTGAAGAAGGTAACTACAAGGTGCTGCCTGGGAGTTTCTACGTGAGGGCTTTTATTAAAAGCTATGCGGAAGCATTGGGGCTTGATCCGAATGAAGTTCTCAATATGTATCAGTCGACGCTTCCTGCTCCAACGATTGAGAAGCCTGTTGTCGAAGCGATTCGCAAGAATAGATCGAGTGTTCGTAATACAGAAAAGATGAGCCGCTGGGCATCCAGCCTTATGTTTGTCTGTTTTATTTTGCTTATATTTGGGATCGTATATTACTATACATATAAGAATTATAAAGGAACGCCCGCGGATGAGAAGCCAACGCAAACGCAATCACCGCGGATTACGGATTCCACGAATCCGTCGCCGAGCTCGTCTGTCAATGCTTCGGGGGATGGTAAAGCTACAGTTCTTTCAACGCCAACTCCAACACCAGCGCCGACACCAACGCCGCCAGCGGTTCAGGTTAAATTCAGTTCTAATGAAAAAGGTGTAGATAACTACATCATTACAGGAACTGCAAATCTAAATATTCAATTCAAGATAACGGGATCTTGTTGGATTGCTGTTAATGCCTTAACTGCACAAGGGGATAAAGGGGAAAAGCTTAGAGAGAAGACATATATCTCTGGAGAAACAGATGTTTTTAATGTAGAGAGTTCAGTCTACATAAATGTTGGCGCAGCTAGTGCCTTGCAGCTCATGGTCAATGGCACACTCGTACCTGTTGGAGATACACCGAATCCTAAGAAAGTACAACTCAATTTGCAGAAAAGCTAGCATTTTGGCAATTCCTGCGCTTTCCCGGGTAATGAAAATAGGTTAATAGGAAATATTCGAAGCCTTATGGCGGTAGGATATTTCTTTTTTTTTGCGTTCTTGCTATAATGCTAATGTAATTTGATGGAAGGGATGTTGGGATGTAGATGAGTACAGAGAGTTCGTTTGATATTGTATCCAAAGTGGATATGCAAGAACTAAATAATGCCATACAACAAGCGGAGAAAGAGATTTTAACCCGTTTTGATTTTAAAGGAAGCAAGAGCAGCATTAAATTGGATAAAGATCAGCTTGTTGTCACTTCGGATGATGAGTTTAAGCTTCAGAACGTTCTAGATATCATGCATGCAAAAATGACGAAGCGCGGAATCTCGATTAAGAATCTCGAATATTCCAAAGTAGAGCCAGCTGCTGGCTCCACGGTAAGACAGAAAATTAGCATGAAGCAAGGCGTCGATCAAGACAATTCCAAGAAAATCAATATATTGATTCGTGATTCAAAGCTGAAGGTGAAAACTCAAATTCAAGGGGATCAAATTCGTGTAACCGGGAAGAGTCGCGACGATTTACAAGCCGTCATTGCTCTGCTGCGGAAAGCAGATATTCCTTTGGACTTGCAGTTCGTTAATATGAAATAATCTGGAAAATTAAGTTACAATACGGGAAACCCCCTGGTTGCAGGGGGTTTTTACATTTTGACACCCCATTGGGCTTGTATTATACTGGTAGGGAGTGTTTTTTTTAGGACTATTGGAGGTTGTTTCTTTCATGACAGAAAAGGTTAAAGTAGTTACTCTCGGATGTGAGAAGAATTTAGTTGATTCCGAGATTATGTCAGGCTTAATTCATGGCCGTGGTTTTCAACTTGTTGATAACAAGGAAGATGCCACAGTCATTATCGTGAACACTTGCGGGTTCATTGATGCTGCAAAAGAGGAATCCGTAAATACAATTTTGGATATGGCAGAACTGAAACAAACAGCGAATCTTAAAGCGCTAATCGTTTCGGGCTGTTTAACACAACGATACAAAAAGCAGTTGATGGAAGAGATGCCTGAGATTGATGGCATTGTCGGTACGGGCGATTTTGATAAAATTAATCATATTGTTGATGAAGCGCTCAGAGGGAAGAAACCGGTTCTGGTAGGGAATCCGGTGTTTAACTATGACGCAGATCTACCTAGATTGATGACAACTCCTCGTTATACAGCGTACGTGAAGATTGCGGAAGGCTGCGATAACGCTTGTACATTCTGCAGTATTCCCATTATGCGTGGTGCCTTTAAAAGTAGAAGCATGGAATCTGTTGTTGCAGAAGTGGCGAACCTTGCTTCACAAGGCGTTAAAGAAATCAGCTTAATCGCGCAAGATTCAACAAACTACGGTACGGATATCTATGATAGCTTTATGCTTCCTACTTTGTTGAACAAAGTAAGTGAAGTTGAAGGTATTGAGTGGGTGCGTCTGCACTATGCATACCCAGGCTTCTTCAGTGATGAACTAATCGAAGTGATGGCAACGAATCCTAAAGTGTGCAAGTACATTGATATGCCTTTACAGCATAGTGAAGATTCGATTCTTAAACGTATGCGTAGACCAGGCCGCCAAAAGGATACACGCGAACTCGTTCGTAAAATTCGCGAATCCATTCCGGATGTTGCCCTCCGTACTTCTCTTATTGTTGGTTTCCCAGGTGAAACTGAACAAGATTTTGAGAACTTGAAACAATTCGTGCGTGATGTTCAATTCGATCGTCTTGGTGTTTTTGCGTACTCCAAGGAAGATGATACGCCAGCAGCAAGACTGCCGGATCAAGTGCCGGATGATGTCAAAGAATACCGTGCTAATGCGATTATGGAAATACAACGTGAGATTTCCAATATCCGCGGCGGTCGCCGAATTGGTCAAGAAATTGATGTGCTTATTGAAAGATACGATGGCAGAAGTGATGTTTATATCGGCCGTTCCCAGTTCGATGCACCAGAAATTGATGGTGAGGTATTCGTATCGAATGCGAAATTGAACATTGGAGAGCTTGCCAAAGTTCGCATTACCCACTCCTATGAGTTTGACTTATCCGGGGAGGTAATTGCATGAACTTAGCTAATCGCATCACCGTAGCGAGAATTTTATTAGTACCCATCATCATGTTTTTTCTGTTGATTAAGGTAAAATTTCCTCAAATACGGATAGAGGAGTTTAGCATAACGTATAATCAAATTATTGCTGCTTTAATTTTTATTATTGCTGCGAGTACAGATAGCTTAGATGGTTACATTGCTAGGAAACGTAATCTTGTCACGAATTTGGGCAAGCTGCTAGATCCTTTGGCAGACAAGCTGCTTGTTACCGCTGTACTTGTTTCGTTAGTAGAAATGGATAAAGTTGATGCTTGGATCGTTATTGTCATTATTAGCAGAGAGTGGGCAGTTACTGGACTTCGTCAAATTGCTCTCTTAGAGGGTACTGTTATGGCGGCCAGCAAATGGGGTAAGGCGAAGACGGCGGCTCAGATTACAGCCATCATTGCACTGCTAATTAATAATTTTCCATTTACGTTTCTAGATTTCCCCTTTGATGTTATAGCTAGTTGGGCAGCAGCAATTATTACCGTTTATTCAGGCGTGGAATATTTCGTGAAAAATAAGCATGTCATAGATTTTTCGGAAAAATCATAATAGATTCAACATACCTCTAAACGCGGTCGATCTTCATTGAACGATCTCGTTAGAGGTTTTCTCATTTTAAGGAGGGTTCAGTAGATGAAAGCTGAAATCATTGCGGTAGGAACAGAATTGCTACTTGGTCAAATTGTGAATACTAATGCGCAATTTTTATCGAGGGAATGTGCTGCACAAGGGATTGATATTTTCTTTCAAACTGTCGTCGGAGATAACGAGCAGCGTTTGTTCGATAGCCTTAAAATAGCTGCATCAAGAGCGGATGTCGTGATTTGTACGGGTGGTCTAGGGCCCACGCAGGATGATTTAACCAAAGATGTTTTAGCGGCATTTACGGGGCGTAAATTGATCATTCACGAGCCTTCTATGGAGTCTATTACAGCGATGTTTGCATCAAGAGGGATTCATATGGTGGAAAGCAATCGACGTCAAGCCCATATGCTAGAAGGCAGCGATCCCTTACATAATGATACAGGCTTGGCAGTCGGGAATGCATTTACGTTCAAGCGGACACATTTCGTTCTATTGCCGGGTCCACCGAAAGAAATGAAGCCGATGTTTACAAATTATGCCGTGCCATGGCTTAAATTGTTAATGACAGATGAAGTTCCGCTTTACTCGAAGATGTTGAAATTTGCAGGCCTTGGCGAGTCCAATTTGGAGCATCAATTGTTGGATTTGATTGGGGCGCAATCTGACCCGACAATTGCCCCTTACGCCAAAGAAGGTGAAGTCACGATTCGTTTAACAACGCGTGCACATTCGACCGAAGAAGGCGAGATCAAATTACAAGCGACAGAAGCTGAGATTAAGAATCGGCTAGGGGAGTATCTCTACGCGGATCAAGACGTCCCTATTGAGACGATCGTTTTGCAGCTACTTGCAAAGAGCCAGAAGACTCTTGCAGTAGCTGAGAGCTGTACAGGAGGCTTGCTCAGTGATCTAATAACGGCAGTACCAGGTAGCTCAGAATCATTCCTAGGAGGCATTATCGTCTACTCAAACGCTTTAAAACATAAGCTGCTTGGTGTGCCGATGGATATTTTGGAGGGAGAGGGCGCCCCAGGTGCTGTTAGCAGCGAGACAGCTGTTATTTTAGCTGAACAGTTGTTAGTTAGGACTGGTAGTGACTTTGGGATCTCCGTGACCGGTGTGGCGGGTCCAAGTCCGTCTGAAGGGAAGCCTGTTGGTCTTGTTTATGTTGGATTGGCACAAAAGCATGCGAAGACAGAAGTATTTACACTCCAATTATCTGGGAATAGAGAGATTATCAAACAAAGAGCTGCGAAGCGTTCACTCTATCAATTGTGGAAACAGTTGAAAGAAAACTAGATATCCTCTATAATCAGAAATAGTTAACGGAAGAACCGTAGCAAAGCGATAACTTTGTTACGGTTTTTTGTTTGTTCGCAAAAAAAAACGAATGTATGTTCGAAAAAATGCTTGGCAAACATGCCAAAACAAGTTATCATATACCTATAATGATAGAAGGAAGTGGTCGTTTTGTCAGATCGTCGTGCCGCACTTGATAACGCATTACGTCAAATTGAGAAACAGTTCGGAAAAGGCTCCATCATGAAACTTGGAGAATCTACACATATGCAAGTTGAAACGATCTCATCGGGTTCACTTGCCCTTGATATCGCGCTTGGAATAGGTGGATTTCCACGTGGAAGAATTATTGAAGTTTACGGACCAGAGTCATCAGGTAAAACAACCGTAGCACTACACGCGATTGCTGAAGTTCAAAGAGTGGGCGGACAAGCTGCCTTTATCGATGCGGAGCATGCGTTGGATCCTTCCTATGCAAGTAAGCTTGGTATTAATATAGATGAACTATTGCTTTCCCAACCAGATACAGGCGAGCAAGCGCTTGAAATCGCGGAAGCACTTGTACGTAGTGGCGCGGTAGATATTATTGTTATCGACTCCGTAGCAGCGTTAGTACCAAAAGCGGAAATTGAAGGCGACATGGGGGATTCTCACGTAGGTCTTCAAGCGCGTTTGATGTCACAAGCACTTCGTAAGCTGTCTGGTGCAATCAATAAATCTAAAGTTATTGCTATATTCATCAACCAATTGCGTGAGAAAGTTGGCGTGATGTTCGGTAACCCTGAGACAACTCCGGGCGGTCGTGCACTGAAGTTCTACTCTTCCGTTCGTTTGGATGTTCGTCGTATTGAAACTATCAAACAAGGTAATGACATGGTTGGTAACCGTACGAGAATTAAGGTTGTTAAGAATAAAGTAGCACCTCCATTTAAGCAAGCTGAAGTTGATATTATGTACGGTGAAGGTATCTCACGTGAAGGTAGCATTATTGATATCGGAACTGAGCTTGATATCGTGAATAAGAGCGGCGCTTGGTATTCGTACGAAGGTGAACGTCTTGGTCAAGGTCGTGAGAACGCAAAGCAATTCTTGAAAGATAACAAAGCGATCTCGGAAACAATTGAACTGAGAATTAGAGAAAACAGCAACTTGATTAA
Source organism: Paenibacillus sp. J22P143 (assembly GCF_059692035.1). Lineage (NCBI taxonomy): Bacteria > Bacillati > Bacillota > Bacilli > Caryophanales > Paenibacillaceae > Paenibacillus > Paenibacillus sp. J22P143. The sequence goes on along the minus strand of NZ_JCAUAQ010000006.1, from coordinate 117,897 downwards.
AGTGGTTGGTCCAAATTCGGATGATGAAGAAGATGATTTGGAAACAGCATTCGAATAGGTTTAGAAATATAGGATGGAAGAAGCACCTTAACCTTGTGTTGGGGTGTTTTTTCTTCATTATTGGAGGTTTGTGGAAATGAATCAAGAAGAGGTACAGGAAGTGGAACAGGAACAGGTAATAACCAAGGTAGAGAAACAAAAACAAGGAAGACATCGCTATAACATCTATCTAAATGAGGAGTATGCTTTTTCTGTTCATGAGGATATTCTGATCAAACATCGATTAAACAAAGGTGAATCCTTATATCAACAAGTAATAGAAGCCATCATCCTAGATGAAGAGCGGAATTTGGCTTATGTTAAAGCACTATATATTGTTGGGAGACGTCCTCATTCCCTATCAGAGGTAAAACGAAAGCTGAAGGAAAAAGGGTTCGAAGCTCCGATCATTGAATGGGCGAGTGAGAAGCTTATCGAAAACAAGTACATCAATGATGAAGAATTTGCGAAGATGTGGACAGACAACCGTGTTATTTCTGCGCGCAAAGGGCGTAACTTGATTCGACAAGAACTTCAACAAAAGGGAATTCATCAAGATGTGGTTAAAAGTACCATGGAGACAATAAACCCGGAAGATGAGTATGTTGGAGCATTAAAAATAGCCAGAACGAAATGGAAGCAAACATCAGGAAAGCTGATGGATAGAAAGCGTAAGACTGCGGCATTTCTAATGCGAAGAGGTTATACAGGCGCGATTGTTACTAAGGTCTTGGGGTTGATCAGCACTGAAACAGATGATGAGGAAATGGCGTTTTTGGAAGATGGTTTCGATGATAATTAATCACGTTAATTAGTTTTCAAGTAATTTAATGTGGTTAATTATTTCTCCTTAGATACTGGGCCTAAATGATCAACTCTTGGACATTCGCTTGACAAGCTTCTTCGACAAAAGATAAAATAACATTGTATATTTTCATAATGTATTCAAAATCATACTAATTTCATTGATTTTGAGATGACAGCTGTAAAAATCGCCAATTTTTATACTGTTGATTATGGATTATTAGCACTAGAGTGCCCAAATGCACGGTGCGCATTCATTTAAAAGCCATGCTCTTTCTTTGAGTAAGGGTATGTATGACTAGTCAACAATTGAATCGGATTAAAAACCGAAGGTATCCCAAGCTAACACCTTGGAGAAACCAACGAGGAGGTGAACAAGATGACTGCCATCTGGATCGCGATCATTCTCGTTGTTGGAGCTGCATGCTTAGGGATTGGTTATTTTATCCGTAAATCTCTTGCAGAAGCGAAGATTTCCAGTGCTGAAACAGCCGCTGAGCAGATTATTGAGTCTGCCAAGAAGGAAGCAGAAGCACTGAAAAAAGAAACGGTTCTGGAAGCAAAGGACGAAGTGCATAAGCTAAGGTCCGAAGCTGAAAAAGACATTCGTGAGCGTCGAAATGAAATTCAACGACAAGAAAGACGATTGTTGCAAAAAGAGGAATCGCTGGATAAAAAATTAGAATCTCTCGAGCGTAAAGAAGAGTCAGTAGCCAACAAAGAGAAGCGTATCGAAGATACACAAACACAGATTGATCAGCTTTATAAAAGCCAAGTTTCCGAATTGGAACGAATTTCTGGGCTTACTATGGAAGAAGCTAAGAGCATTATTCTTACAAACGTAGAGCAAGAAGTTCGCCATGAAACTGCGCAGCTTATCAAAGAGATTGAACAACAAGCCAAAGAAGAGGGCGATAAGAAAGCGCGTGAGATCATCACACTTGCTATTCAGCGTTGTGCGGCAGATCACGTAGCTGAGACCACGGTTTCAGTTGTCTCGTTGCCTAATGAAGAAATGAAAGGCCGTATTATCGGTCGTGAAGGTAGAAATATCCGTGCATTGGAAACATTGACAGGTATTGACCTTATTATTGATGATACGCCTGAAGCAGTAATCTTATCAGGTTTTGACCCAATCCGTCGTGAAATTGCTCGCACATCACTTGAGAAACTTGTGGCGGATGGACGTATTCATCCAGCACGTATCGAAGAGATGGTTGAGAAGTCCCGCAAAGAAGTGGACGAACGTATCCGCGAATATGGGGAGCAAGCGACGTTTGAAGTTGGGGTACACGGATTGCATCCTGACTTAATCAAAATTTTGGGGCGCCTGAAGTTCAGAACAAGTTACGGACAGAACGTGTTGAAACATTCCATGGAAGTAGCGTATCTGGCTGGTTTAATGGCCGGGGAGCTCGGGGTAGACGTAACTTTGGCGAAACGTGCCGGGCTGCTTCATGACATTGGTAAAGCGTTAGACCATGAAGTTGAAGGGTCTCACGTTGAAATCGGTGTTGAGATAGGTAAGAAATACAAAGAGCATCCAATCGTTATTAATAGTATTGCTTCACATCACGGTGACGTGGAAGCAACCTCTGTTATTGCAATGCTCGTCGGTGCTGCAGACGCATTGTCCGCGGCGAGACCAGGTGCTCGTAGAGAAACACTAGAAACGTATATCAAACGTCTTGAAAAGCTGGAAGAGATTTCAGAGTCGTTTGAAGGTGTTGAGAAATCATATGCCATTCAAGCAGGCCGTGAAGTACGCGTTATGGTGCAGCCAGAGAAAGTGGATGACACTGAAGCGTTCCGTTTAGCCCGTGATATTACGAAGAAAATCGAGGGCGAACTCGATTATCCAGGACATATTAAGGTTACGGTCATTCGTGAAACAAGAGCAGTTGAATACGCTAAATAAGAACCAAATGCGAAAAGTGGCTATCATAGCCACTTTTCCTTATTTTCAAGGCCGAATGTATACTGCAAGTACTGCTAGCCAGAACAATTTCGGTCATAAAGGAGCTAGTCTTACGTTATGAAAATTGTATTTATTGGTGACATCGTAGGTTCTGTTGGAAGAAAAGCATTGAAGAATATCATGCCAAGACTAAAGCAATTACATCCGCATGCCGTGTTCGTTGCTAATGGAGAAAATGCAGCCGCGGGCAAAGGAATTACAGCAGCCATTGCGAAAGAGATTTATGAAATGGGCATTCAGGCAATTACGATGGGAAATCACACATGGGATCAGAAAGAAATCTTTGATTTCATCGATCGTGATGATAAAATGGTCCGTCCTGCGAATTTTCCACCAGGGACTCCAGGGAGAGGCCATACGACAATTAAAGTGAAGGATCAAGAACTTCTTATCATTAATTTACAAGGACGAACATTCTTGCCACCGATCGATTGTCCATTCCGTAAAGTGGATGAAATTTTGGAAGGCGATAAGAAAAAACATAAATTTGTATTTGTCGATTTTCACGCGGAAGCGACTTCAGAGAAAATCGCAATGGGCTGGCATTTGGATGGAAGAGTTTCTGCGGTTGTTGGAACGCATACTCATGTACAAACGAATGATAACCGTGTATTGCCTCAAGGGACGGCATATGTGACGGATGTAGGGATGGTAGGGCCTCGTGATGGCATATTAGGGGTAGAACGTAACGCTGTGCTCCAGAAGTTCAAGACACAGCTTCCTGTTCGTTTCATAACGGATGAGGGGAAATGGCATTTCCATGCCGTTGTTATTGAACTAAACGATCAGACAGGATTAGCCAAAGGGATTAACTTGATTCGGTATGATGAAGATCAGGTATTCATGGACTAATGCGTAATCAGTAATAATGGGATGAGTTAGCATGTTTAATCAACCTTGCGAATATGATGGGTATTGGAAGCTATCCATCATTTCCGAGGAGGTACTATTCATGGATGTATTAAAAGTTTCAGCAAAATCCAATCCAAACTCCGTAGCAGGTGCATTGGCAGGCGTATTGCGTGAGCGTGGAGCCGCTGAGCTCCAAGCGATAGGTGCAGGCGCATTGAACCAAGCCATCAAAGCAGTAGCTATCGCAAGAGGATTTGTGGCGCCTAGTGGAGTCGACTTAATATGTGTACCAGCCTTCACGGATATCGTTATTGATGGGGAGGACCGGACAGCTATTAAATTGATTGTCGAGCCTCGGTAGACGGTAAGGCAACTGTATAAGTGTTGACTTTCATGACTGACAACCAGTTCAAACGAAATGTTATCACAGTACCTATGAAACCTCTGTATAGAGGTTTTTGTGCTGTTTAGATACCTGTTTACGAGGTCAGGAGGCGGAATTAAGATGGGAATTGTAGATGGGCATTGCGATGCACTAACGAAGCTATACAAGAATTCTAAGCTAGATTTCAACCAGGATGAGTTAGAGTTGGATGTAAGCTTTCCAAAGCTTCAGCAGGCAGGGGTTAAGGTACAATATTTTGCCATTTATCTTCCGGAATCCATTTCCAACCCAAGCTTTGATCATATTTTACAAATGATAGATGTTTTTCATCGGAAGATTATAAGTCACCCGCAAATGAGCTTTATTCAATCAGCAGCGGATTGGCTAGCATTGGAGCAGTCTCAGAAAGTTGGGGCCATTTTAACCTTGGAAGGTATGGATGCACTTGCTGGGAATTTGACCCACTTACGCATTCTATATCACTTAGGCGTTCGCTGTGCAGGACTGACCTGGAACTACGCGAATTGGGCGGCGGACGGTGTAATGGAGCCCAGGAATGGCGGGTTTACGAAAAAAGGGAAGCTCATGTTAAAAGAAATCGAAACTTTGGGTATAATAGTCGATGTGTCCCATCTTTCTGTAGCAGCATTCTGGGAGCTCGCCCAAGATTACAAAAAACCATTCATTGCTTCGCATTCAAACGCATATCACATTTGTCCCCATCCAAGAAATTTATCAGATGATCAAATTAAAGCTATCATAGAATGTAAAGGTTTGATGGGAATTACGTTTGTACCCTACTTTCTGGATAACTCAAAAACAACCATCCAGATCTCATCGATCCTGAAACATATTGATTATATCTGTGCATTAGGCGGAGAGGCCCATATTGGGTTTGGTTCGGATTTTGATGGCATCGAGCAGTGGGTGAAAGATTTAAGACATGTTGGACAATACGGAAATATTATAGAGGCTTTATGTAAAAACTATACGGAGTCGCAAGTAGAGGCATTCTTGTATGGCAATTGGCGGAATTTCATGTTGGCGAACCTTCCGCAATGATAGGAAGGAATCAATCTAATATTGATATGGATACAATCTAAAAACTCTATCTTTTAGAAACGGTTAAACCTCTTGCAATTTACTCTGCAAAGGCATAGAATTTGGATGACAAGTGAAAGAAATTTTTTATTGCATCATCTTAAAATACTATACAATTAGCTTATCAAATTTTCTTCATGCAGCTACAATTAAAAGGAGTGGACGTACGGTGATTAGTCAGTTATCTTGGAAAATCGGAGGTCAGCAGGGTGAAGGGGTCGAAAGTACAGACCGCATTTTCTCCACTGCATTGAACCGTCTCGGTTACTATTTGTATGGGTACCGTCATTTCTCTTCACGGATTAAGGGGGGGCATACAAATAACAAGATTCGCATCAGCACCAAGCCGATTCGCGCAATCTCAGACGATTTAGATATTCTTGTTGCTTTTGACCAAGAAAGTATCGATTTCAACGCACACGAACTTCGTGATAATGGTGTTATCGTTGCGGATGCTAAATTTAACCCTGTTTTACCTGAAGGAATCAAAGCTAGATTGTTTCCAGTACCGATCACTGCAATCGCAGAGGAATTAGGAACTTCCCTATTTAAGAACATGGCCGCGTCAGGCGCTTCATGGGCTCTACTTGGCTTGCCGATTGACGTGTTTAATAAAGCTGTTGAAGAAGAATTTGGCCGTAAAGGTGCCGCTGTCGTTGAGAAGAATATTGAAGCAGTTCGTAAAGGTGCGGAATCCGTTCTTGAACTCGCTGGCGGACCTATCGCTGACTTCCAACTAGAGCCTGCTGACGGACAACAAAAATTGTTCATGATCGGAAATGATGCAATCGCTCTTGGAGCTGTTGCTGCAGGTTGCCGCTTCATGCCAGCTTATCCAATTACACCAGCATCCGAAGTTATGGAATACTTGCAAAAGGTACTTCCTAAAATGGGTGGGACTGTTATCCAAACCGAAGATGAGATTGCAGCAGTAACAATGGCAATTGGCGCTAACTACGCTGGTGCTCGTGCATTGACAGCTTCTGCAGGTCCGGGACTTTCCTTGATGATGGAAGCTATTGGTCTAGCAGGTATGACAGAACAGCCTGTTGTTATCGTTGATACACAACGTGGTGGTCCAAGTACAGGACTTCCAACGAAACAAGAACAATCCGATTTGAACGCAATGGTATACGGTACTCACGGTGAAATCCCGAAAATCGTGCTTTCTCCAAGTACGATCGAAGAGTGCTTCTACGATACAATTGAAGCATTTAACCTTGCTGAGAAATATCAAGTGCCAGTTATCCTTATGACAGATCTTCAGCTTTCATTGGGTAAACAATCCGCAGAAATGCTAGATTATAATCGTATCGTGATTGACCGCGGTGCATTAGTAACAGAAGCGCCAGAACAAGAGGCTAACCAATTGTTCAAACGTTATGAGTTCACTGAAAATGGTGTATCTCCGCGTGTGATTCCAGGTGTTAAGCACGGTATCCACCATGTTACAGGTGTTGAGCATGACCAAACAGGTCGTCCTTCCGAGAGCACTGAAAACCGTCAACGCATGATGGATAAGCGTCTTGAGAAGTTGAAACACATTCAAGTGACTGATGCAATTAAATTCGATGCACCTCACGACAACCCAGATCTTCTAATTATCGGTATGGGTTCAACTGGCGGCACGATCGATGAAGCTAGACGTCGCGTTGAATTGGAAGGTATCAAAACTAACCATGCAACTGTACGTTTGATTCATCCATTCCCAGCTGACCAACTTCGCCCACTTATTGAAAAAGCGAAAACAGTTATCGTTGTTGAAAACAACGCTACAGGTCAATTGGCAGATCAAATTAAACTGCATGTTGGTCATGCAGATAAAATTAAAAATGTTCTTAAATACAATGGTAATCCATTCTTACCAGCAGAAATCGAACAAAAATGTAAGGAGTTGACTTTAGCATGGCAACATTAAAAGACTTTCGTAACAATGTAAAGCCTAACTGGTGTCCTGGTTGCGGAGATTTCTCCGTACAAGCAGCTATTCAACGTGCTGCAGCTAACGTTGGTCTAGAACCAGAAAACTTAGCAATCGTATCAGGTATCGGATGTTCTGGACGTATCTCCGGATACATCAATGCATATGGATTCCATGGTATCCACGGTAGATCTTTGCCAATCGCACAAGGCGTGAAAATGGCTAACCGCGATTTGACAGTTATCGCTTCTGGTGGAGACGGAGACGGTTTTGCAATTGGTATGGGGCATACTGTTCATGCTATTCGTCGTAACATAGATGTTACTTACATCGTAATGGATAACCAAATCTACGGTTTGACGAAAGGTCAAGCATCGCCACGTAGTGCGGAAGGCTTCAAGACGAAAAGCGTACCATCAGGTACGGTTGAGTCCGCGATCTCTCCATTGGAAATTGCAATGGCTGCAGGAGCTTCCTTCGTAGCACAATCGTTTTCCAGTAACTTGAAACAGTTAACTGCTGTTATCGAAGCTGGTCTGAACCACAAAGGTTTCTCCTTGATTAACGTATTCAGCCCATGCGTAACGTTCAACAAAGTGAACACGTATGACTGGTTCAAAGAGAACATCGTAGACTTGGATGAAATTCCAGACTACGATTACACAAACCGTGTAATGGCGATGACGAAAATCATGGAAACAAACTCCATGCTTACGGGTATCATCTACCAAAACAAAGACAAAAAGAGCTATGAAGATTCTCTTCCTACTTTTGCTAAAGAAGGTCTATCGAAACAAGATCTTAAGCTTTCCGAAGCTGACTTCAGTAAATTGCTTACTGAGTTCAAATAAACTATTACTTACAAAGGCATGCGGTGAAATTCCGTATGCCTTTTTTGCTAAGCGGTAATACTTACAGATATGATTTTAATGAGAGGATGATTTCCACAATGCACTTGATTCCAATTGGTGTTTCAGCAAGACACATACATCTTTCCCAAAAGCATGTAGTCGAGCTCTTCGGTGATGGATATGAGCTTTCGGTATTCAAAGTTCTTTCCCAGCCTGGGCAATACGCGGCACAGGAGACTGTTGCCATTGTAGGGCCTAAGGGTCAATTCGATAAAGTACGGATTCTGGGTCCGATAAGACCTCAAACACAAATTGAGGTATCACGCACAGATGCTTTTACGTTAGGAATTCAACCTCCAGTACGTGAATCGGGTCAAATTGAAAATACGCCTGGATTGCGTGTGATTGGCCCCAAAGGGGAAGTTACCTTAGAGAAAGGTGTCATTGTTGCGGTAAGACATATTCATCTGCATACTACCGAAGCCAATCAATGGGGGATACAAGATAAACAACGCCTTCGAGTTCAATTGCGTGGTGAAAGACCTTTAATTTTGGAAGATGTGATTGCACGAGTATCGGATCAATTTGCTTTGGATATGCATATTGATACAGACGAAGGAAATGCAGCAGGTGTTAAAACGGGAGACGAGGCGGAGCTTCTTCTCTAATGTTAATTGCATTAATTATTGTATGGACTAGTCATACGAATCAAAACCATCCTTTACACAAACAGGTGAAGGATGGTTTTGATTTGTATATTATACAAGAAAAATACGCGAATATGTAACTTTTGCATGTTTTCGAGTATTTTCGACATAAATGTATAGAGGCTCCATGTAAATCATGGAAAGATGGTTTTCAATATATTTAATATTTAAATGTAATGTTAGGCTTATTGAGCTGAACCAGTGACTCCTTCGGTTTGTAATTATCAATGCCTAAACTGAGGAGGCATCATTGTGGAAACTATCTCAAGTACGTATAACATCCCGCTCGTCATCTTTTCGATTCTCATTGCCATCATAGCATCATTTGCTGCATTGGATCTTGCAATCAGAATCCATAAGGCCAAAAGCTCTGCAAGGCAAGCCTGGTTAGCTGGAGGCGCTTTTGCGATGGGAATGGGCATATGGTCCATGCATTTTGTTGCGATGCTGGCATTTCATTTACCATTTTCCGTCACTTACCAATTGTCTATGGTGATTTACTCCATTATACCAGCGCTGCTTGCATCTTGGTTAGCCTTACATATCATTAGCCGATCCATTATGCACAAGTCTCACGTGTTTATCGGAGCTACTTTGATTGCCACAGGGATCGTTTCGATGCATTACATTGGCATGGAAGCAATGGTCATGGGCGCAACAATTGAATATAATCCCTTTCTATGGGCTCTTTCTGCCATCATTGCTTATGTTGTTTCATTAGTAGCACTCCAGTTGTTATTCTCAGTAAAACAGAATGCAAGCTCGCCTCGCATTTGGATGCGGAAGCTAGGTAGTTCGTTGATCATGGGGATCGCCATATGTGGTATGCATTATACAGGCATGGCGGCTGCAACCTTCAAGCATGATCATGCTCATTTGGTCTCAGAGCATACATTTGACACATCATTGTTAGCGTATTTGATAGGATTTGGCATTTTGTTTATTTTAGGGTTGACATTCATTAGCACATTTATTGATAGACGATTTGAATCGCAGCTGATGATGTCAGAGAAAAGATTTCGCTCTGTCGTGGAATCAGCCCATGATGCCATTATATTAGCAGATAGCAATGGGACTATTATATCTTGGAATAAAGGTGCCCAACTCATTTTTGGTTATGAAGAACAGGAGCTTCTCGGTGAAAAATTACATATTATTTTTCCAGATCGTTACTTAGCCTATCATCAAGAGCGTTTGGAGAGTCTCATTACCATAGCCGAGGAGAATGAGTTTGGTAAGGCGCATGAACTGCAAGGTTTAAGAAAAGATCAAAGCGAGTTGCCAGTTGAACTATCGTTAGCAGTTTGGAAAGAAGAAGGAAACACGTACATTAGCTGCATCATCCGAGATATTTCAGAACGAAAAAGGGCTGAAGAAAAAATCAATCAAATGGTATATCGCGATGCACTAACGGGGCTGCCGAATCGGCTTTTATTGAATGATCGACTCGAACTCGCTTTGGATCAAGCTCATGAAAACCAACAAAGCATAGGAATTATGTTTATTGATTTAGATCGTTTTAATATATTAATGACACGCTAGGTCATGCAATGGGCGATAAGTTATTGATAGAGGTTGCGAATCGATTCGAAACTTGCATTGGTAAAGGTGATACGGTTTCTCGGCAAGGCGGCGATGAATTTATTGTTCTTTGGGCGCACACAACCGCTGATGAAATGATAAAAAATGCTCAAAAAATTGTTCGTATATTCTCTCAGTCATTTAGCATTCTTGAACATGAGCTATTCGTTACACCTTCGATTGGTATTAGTCTCTACCCATCAGATGGTGGAGATATTGAGACATTAATTAAGAATGCAGACACTGCGATGTATCGTGTGAAAGAACAAGGTAAAAATAGTTTTCAGTTTTACACACCGGAGATGAACGAGGCAGTAACTAAAAAAATGCAGATGGAAATCGGATTGCGTAAAGCATTGGAACGAAAAGAATTTCGAGTCTTTTATCAGCCACAGGTTGATGTGAATTCGGGGAAGGTTATCGGTGCAGAAGCACTAATCCGTTGGCAACACCCGGAATGGGGACATATATCTCCGGCTGATTTCATTCCATTAGCAGAAGAAACTGGATTAATAATACCCATTGGTGAATGGGTGCTTAATGAAGCATGCCGCCAAAATAAAGAATGGCAGAACCAAGGATTTGTTCCATTGCGTATGGCAGTTAATATTTCATCAAAGCAATTTAAGCAAAGTAATTTAATTGAAATGGTGATTCATGCGTTAGACGTGACTGGGTTAGCCCCTCATTATCTTGAACTTGAGTTAACGGAAAGTATTATTCAAGATTCGAAGTACGCCATTGAGACCATGCATAAACTAAAAACGATGGGTATTTTTTTATCGATCGACGATTTTGGGACGGGCTATTCATCCTTAAATTATTTGAAGCTTTTTCCGATCGGCAGCTTAAAGATTGATCAATCTTTTACCCGAAATATGTTGAGGATGCTAAGGATGCTGCACTTGTACATACGATTATTACAATGGCGCATAATTTGGATCTGAAAGTTATTGCAGAAGGTGTGGAAACGAAGGAACAGCTTCAATTCTTATTACAACGTGAATGTAATGAAGCGCAAGGATATTTATTTAGCCGGCCTATACCTGCACAAGAGATGACAGACATTATCAAGCAGCAGTTTACCTATGGTTAAAGTAATTTCTTCAGCCTTCTCATCAGAGAAGGTTTTTTGTCCCCAAATAACGTGTTACTGAAGCCAATATGGATATACAGGTATCAGTTGTGCTATAATTTGATATTGGGTTAATACAAGTTAGAGCTATATTTATAGATAAAGGGAAGTGAATTCATCATGTCGAAGGAGAACCAAAATACATCGGATTTAAAATCCGACAAGGTTAAGGATTACTCCAAATACTTTGACTTCTCGGATGCGAAAGTGTTAAGCCAAGAAGAGGGCAAAACGACTTATCGAATTAAAGGTCGGAATATCCAAATCAATTCTGCACCCAATTATAAAGATGAGAAGCAACGTGGTAAAGAGGACATTCAGGTTCATTACGATTTTGCCATTCCGGAAGATATGCAGCAATTTGGTAAGGACAAATATTATCTAATAACAACTTATGGTTGCCAAATGAATGAACATGATACCGAGGTCATGAAGGGCCTTTTCGAACAAATGGGCTATACAGCTACGGAAGACAAGCAGATTGCAGACGTCATCTTGCTAAATACGTGTGCGATTCGTGAGAATGCCGAGGATAAAGTGTTCGGTGAGCTTGGTCATCTGAAAACATTGAAAGCGCAGAAGCCAGGACTTATTCTTGGTGTATGTGGATGTATGTCGCAGGAAGAATCCGTTGTCAATCGCATTATGCAAAAGCATGCCTTTGTCGATATGATTTTCGGAACTCATAATATTCATCGCCTGCCAAGCCTTTTGAAGGATGCCTTTTTCAACAAAGAAATGGTTGTGGAGGTATGGTCAAAGGAAGGCGATATCGTAGAAAATCTCCCGAAAAAGCGGGAAGGTATCCGTGCTTGGGTTAACATTATGTACGGCTGCGATAAGTTCTGTACCTACTGTATTGTTCCATATACACGGGGGAAAGAGCGAAGCCGTAGACCACAGGACGTTTTGGCTGAAGTCAGGGATTTGGCTCGTCAAGGCTTTCAGGAAATTACGCTACTTGGACAGAATGTCAATGCCTATGGCAAAGACTTTGAAGATATAACGTACACGTTCGCTGATTTGATGGACGATATTCGTAAAATTGATGTTCCACGTATACGTTTCACAACATCGCATCCGCGAGATTTCGATGACCGCTTGATCGAGGTTTTAGGCAAGCGTGGTAATCTCGTTGAGCACATTCATTTGCCAGTTCAAGCTGGGAATACAGAAGTCTTAAAACGGATGAGTCGGAAGTATTCGAGAGATCATTATTTGCAGCTAGCTGGTAAAATTAAGTCAACCATGCCTGATGTTGTGTTAACAACCGACATTATCGTTGGTTTTCCAGGCGAGACGGATGAGCAATTCGAGGATACGATGACACTGTACGAGGAAGTTGGTTTTGATTTTGCGTTTACCTTCATTTATTCTCCGAGAGTAGGTACGCCTGCAGCAGAGATGGAAGACAATGTTCCAATGGAAGTGAAAAAGCAACGATTATATCGTCTTAATGAGCTGGTCAATAAACTTAGCAAAGACAGCAATGAGCGATTGCTTAATCAAACCGTTGAAGTATTGGTTGAAGGTGAAAGTAAGAATAATGTGGATGTGCTTGCCGGCCGTACGCGGACGAATAAACTTATCCATTTCACAGGAGATCCATCCTTGATTGGCCAAATGGTTGAGGTTAAAGTCACTCATGCACAAACTTGGATTTTGAAAGGCGAGATTGTACATAAGCCTCTTCAAATGTCTGTATAAAATTTTGAATTGAATAAATAGGAGCGTGTTAAGATATGTCCCAATGTGATCATGCGCATGATGATAATCAGCCTCATGCATTTAAAGTAGAGGAATTTACGAATACAGAAATGATCGTCCGCGAAGATATTTTGGCGAAAGCGAAGGAACTTGCTACTTTACTTACAACTTCCAATGAAGTTCAGTTCTATCAAAAGGCTGAAAAGCAAATCGCAACAAATCCCGATATTCAAGGGTTGATTAGTGCTATAAAGAAAAAGCAAAAAGAGATTGTTGCTTTTGAAACGTTCCAAAACAAGAAAATGGTGGAAAAAATCGAGAATGAGATCGAAGTCCTGCAGGATGAATTAGATGGGATACCTATCGTTAACGAGTTCAAGCAAACTCAAGAAGATATTAACTATTTGCTTCAACTTGTCATGTCGGTAGTCAGAGATACGATTTCGGATAAAATTAATGTTGAAGCTGGCGCGGCTGAAGCACCGACTTCTTGCGATTAAGGATTACATGTAGAAGAGAAGGAAATCGCCCTCAACGAGCCGAGTAACAGCTTGACTTGAGTGGCGATTTTTTCCGAAACATAAGAATGACTAGGCTTACGTGAAGGAGAGTTGTCATGCTGACAGTTCGAAATTTAAGTAAAGTATTTCCCCCGGACAATCAGGTTCTATCGCAAATTAGCTTTCAGGTAGATGCAGGTGAATTTATCGCGGTAATCGGGAGCAGTGGAAGCGGGAAAACAACGCTGCTTAAGTGTATTAGTCACCAAGAGAAATGGACAAGTGGTCAGCTCATTTATAACTCGAATGATATTACGAAGCCAGGTCCATGGGACCGTTTTAAATTAGGTAAGGATTTCGCATACCTGGAAGAGAAGCCTTTTCTAAATCGGAATAAAAGCGCTGTCAAGAATGTGTTGATGGGGAGGGTGTATCAAGCACCGCTACGAATGATTACAGGCTTGTCGTCGAGAAATGAGAAGATCGATAGCATGGATTTCTTAGAGAAGGTTGGACTTCTGGATAAAGGTGACAAGAAGGTTGGTCAGCTTAGCGGTGGCGAACAGCAACGTGTCGCGATTGCTAAAGCGTTGATTCTTGGACCCAAGGTACTCGTCGCAGATGAGCCTGTATCCGGGCTTGATCCCAAGTCCACGGAGTACATTCTGCAAGATTTGAAGTCCCTGTGCAAAGAGCGGAACATGAGTGTCATCGCCACGCTGCATAAGGTTGAATTAGCGGAACGATTTGCAACGCGTATTTGGGGTGTCTCGGAAGGTAGAATTGTATTAGATATTCCAGCTAGACCACTTACACTCAATGAAAAAATGCTCGTTTTTGGACAAATATGATTAGGGTCTTATTCGTCTGTTTAGGTAACATTTGTCGTTCGCCCATGGCGGAAGCTGTGTTTCGGCATCAAGTGAAGGAAGCGGGACTTGAAGGAGTCATTTCTATAGATTCTGCCGGCACAGGGGATTGGCATATCGGTCATCCTCCACATCAAGGAACACGGGATATTCTTGACCGTCATCATATTGGTTATGAAGGCTTGAAAGCTAGGCAAGTACGTCCAGATGATTTCAACCAATTTACATATATCATCGCGATGGATGAAAGTAATGTTGTTAATCTCGCCTCGTTTGCTCCTGAATTGGCGGGGGTTGTGAAGAACGCTTCGATACATAAGTTGTTGGATTTCTCAAGTAATCCGGGACATTCCGACGTGCCAGATCCGTATTATACCGGGAAGTTTCAAGAAGTGTTTGAGATGGTGGAGGAAAGCTGCAGTCAATTTCTCGCATTTATCGTGGAGAAGGAAAAATTAGCTAATTAAGTGTATTGAAATTTATAAGCAAGCTGGACAAGAGTGCGCTCTTAACTAGCTTGCTTATTTGGTATGTTCAGTTTTGTTGGAAAATGATCGAACATTGCGTGCCGCGATTGAGGCTGCTTGAAAATGAAATTTTGCCGTTCATTTTCTGTATAAGACTCATGACTACGACAAGTCCAATTCCTGTTCCATGTTCTTTGGTCGTATAGAAGGGCTTACCCAACGAATTCAATTGCGTATCCGTCATTCCAACACCCGTGTCTGAAATCGAGATCTGGACAGTGCTAGGATGCTTCCAAGTGCGTAAGGACAACCGTCCACCATTAGGCATGGATTCGATTGCGTTTTTAATGAGATTGAGTAAGCATTGGCGGAGCTTTTGGGACTCGCCAAGAATATATAAGGGAGCTTCACATTCATGTGAAATATCAATTGCAACTTGAAAGTCAATCGCATAGGGTGAAATAAAACGAACGGTTTGTTCTAGCTCCTCTTTGATATCTAGTTGTTCCTCTAAGTCCGCAGAAGGCTTCGCATAGTTAAGGAAATCAGTCAATATGGTGATGGCCTGGTCTACACCTGACAGTGCAAGATCGGCATAACGTCTACGATCCAAATTCGACAGATCTGATTTTTGCATTAATTGCAGAAAACCGCGTGTCGAGGTAAGCGGATTACGGATTTCATGAGAGATTGTTGCGGATAATTCAGCGAGCATGCGATTCTTCTCTAAATGAGCGATATGTTTTCGCTGAATTTCATATTTGTTAATAAAGAAAAGTAAAGTGATCATGATCCATAGTGAGATGAAGGCAAACACAATTACGTAGCCTGTATATAAGGAAAATGGCGCTAAGACATAAGGCGCAAGTGGCGCATACAATAGTTCATACACGATGAGAATACCAGTTGCATAAGTTAGTTTTATCTTCAATGAAGCTTGGGATACGCGATTTCGAGCTAGAAAGCCAAGAATAAGCACGAATGTGCTGCTTAGCAGGGCTGGTTCCCAATAATAGTGCAGAACGAACATACAACCGATATTGAAAATGATCCATGTTAAGATGGAAGGCGCAATGCCAAGGCCTAGCGTCACGAAAAGCAAACAGACAGGTACTAATTGCAAGGAGTAAATCAAAGGGTCTATGTCGGCAAAGTTCCAATAAAGGAGGATAAAGACACCTAGAATTAATGAGAAAATGAGATATAAATGCTGTTCTTTATGAATGAAATGGTTAACAAGAATAAGATGGAGCAGCGCAGCGCTCATGAGATAGAAAAGGTTATGTAGTTCGTTGGAAATAATGAAATGAAGCAATCCCAAGCATCCTTTCCATAATTCGACAATTTGGTACTTATTTCTACATTATCTCACAAATGCGATTTGAATCAAGTGAAACAGGTTGTTTAGAATGCTAAAGATTTCATAAAGACTTATGGTCAGTGGCGTATAAAGCACTGTATAATAAAGAGAACATGATTGCAAGCGTTTACAATATTGGGGGATTTAAAGCCGAGGAGAGATGTGAATGCGGACGTGCTCACAGGTTTGCGGTGTTGTGTTTAATCCAATTGATGACGATTATGTAGACGTGTGTGAGGATTGTGAGGAAAGAAATTTGGATGCAGATGTGAATCCGGAGTCGCTCAGTTTTTATATGGGGAAATGCGGACTAATCATTGATTATTTGCTTTAAATGGCTGTGAGAAAAAAAGGTTGATTACCAGCCATTTCTTGTTACAATAATAGTAGATTTACTATTCATACTATTCACTCTTTATGCAGTTCATTTTTGAAAGGAGACCAAGCATGGTAACTTTACCTAAATTGAACGATCTCGGCTTTTTCGAGATAAGACTGGAATCCATCGGCGGTCTAGGCGCGAATCTGGCGGGCAAGATGCTGGCAGAAGCAGGAGTCGTTGGCGTTGGTTTGAACGGTGTCAGTTTCTCATCCTACGGGTCAGAGAAGAAAGGGTCTGCAGTAAAAGCACATATTCGATTTTGTGACATGGAAACGAAGATTCGGGATACATCGCCCGTTGAACGACCGCATGTTGTAGGTGTTTTTCATGAATCACTTTCCAAAACTGTAAACGTTATCAGTGGCATCTATGAGGATAGTACCGTGTTAGTAAATTCAACCAAAACACCGGATGAATTGAAGGAAAAGATGAAGCTCAGAGGTGGAACGATTGCCGTCATTGACGCAATAGGTATTTCACTCGAAGAGAAAAATCGCGTGAATATGGCGATGTTAGGAGCGATGTTCCGATTGTGTGAATTTCTGGATCCAGATGTCATGCGAGGCGTCATTCGGAAGTCGTTAGAAAAGAAATATCCGCTTGCAGTTGCTCCGGCATTACGTACTTTCGACCGCGGCTATAACGAGGTGGTTTTTCAGACGTATGTGCTTCCAGAAGGGGAATCCATGCCTGATTTTGTACGGTATGATACACCAGTTCTGGGCTTTGCTACGCAACCTATCGGGGGTGTCGTTACGAATCCCGGTAATAGTATTCTCAAAGATTTGAGCATTTCCCGTGCTGGGATGATGCCACATTTTCATGAAGATTCATGCATTCACTGCGCTTCTTGTGATAATGTGTGTCCTGACTTTTGTTTTGTATGGGATGAGCTCCCCGACAAGAAAGGCCGTCCCCAAATGTTCCTGCAAGGCATAGACTATCAATACTGTAAAGGTTGCCTTAAATGTGTACAGGCTTGTCCAACCGATGCGCTCTCCAGTGAGCGTGAAGAAGATGGCTATGCAGATCTAAATCGCATGCCGCATCGATTCAATCTAGCTATAAACTCTTAGAGAGTATTTATGGGAGAAGGGTGGAACTACTCGCATGTCCATTGATATCAAGCAGGAATTAGGGCAAGCTAAGGTCGAGCAGCGCATCGTGTATGAATCAGGGAATGAAATGGCGGCCTATGCGGCGCATCAAATTAATTATCATGTCATGGGGTACTTTCCGATATCACCATCAACGGAGGTAGCTCAGTTTCTAGATCTCATGAAATCCAATGGACAGCATGATATTGTTTTAATCCCTGCAGACGGTGAACATGGTTCAGCAGGTATATGTTATGGCGCATCAACTGCTGGCGGCCGCGTATTTAACGCGACGAGCGCCAACGGTTATTTGTATATGTTGGAACAAATGCCGGTCCAATCCGGAACCCGCTTTCCGATGGTTATGAATTTGGTTTGCCGCTCCGTTTCAGGACCACTCAATATTCATGGTGATCATTCAGACCTTTATTATGCCTTAAATACCGGATGGCCGATCGTGATGTGCCGTGACCCGCAAGCCGTATATGATATGAATATTATGGCATTAAAATTAGCCGAGGATCCTGAGGTGCGGTTGCCAGTCATGGTCGCTTCAGATGGCTATTTCACCTCTCACCAAAAGCGCAGAGTGCAAACCTTCGCACATCGGGCTGATGTGCAAGCATTCGTAGGTGAGAAGCCACAGGGCTTCCCAGATACTTTAGATCGCAATAATCCGATTACGGTAGGACCGTATATGAATGAACCGGATTATATTAATAACTGCTATCAGCAGTCGATGGCCATGTATAACGCTGAGGGTGTGTATGATCGCATTCGGCAGGAATATGCCGATCTGACGGGCCGTGACTATCCGATTCTGGAGCTATATCGGATGGAGGACGCGGAAGTCGCGGTATTCTTGATGAATTCGGCCTCCGAAATCATCAAGGATGTCGTCGACCAGCTCCGCGAGAAGGGCATTAAAGCAGGTTCGATCGCACCGAACCTGATCCGACCTTTCCCAGCGAAGCAGATCGCAGAGGCGCTGAAGAATGTGAAAGCGATCACCGTAGGCGATCGCGCAGATTCTTACGGTGGACATGGCGGCAACATGGTCAATGAAATCAAAGCGGCGCTGTTCACCAACGGGAACAGAGATACGCTTGTCATAAGCCGGATCTATGGCTTAGGTGGTAAAGACTTTTATGCCGAGGATGGGCATAATCTGTTCCAATTCGCCATTGACGCGATGGAGAGCGGCAAGGTGGACGTGCCTTTCGATTACTACGGCCACACGCCGGGGGATCCTTCGAAAGCACCGAAGCGGGTTTTGACGCCAATGAAGTATGAAGATTTGAAGACAGGTCTCATCACCGTTTCACCAGATGAGAATACAGGGAAGTTGAATGTTCGCATTCCTCCTCTACGTTCCTTAACGAAGAAGCCGAAGCGGATAGCTCCAGGTCATGGCGCGTGTCCTGGCTGTGGTATTTTCTCAGGGCTCGAGCTGTTCTTTAAGGGAATAGAAGGCGATATTGTTTCCATTTTCCACACAGGCTGTGCGATGGTTGTAACAACGGGGTATCCGTATTCAGCGCATAAAGCCACCTATATCCATAATCTGTTCCAGAATGGCGCAGCAACGCTGTCAGGCGTTGTGGAGATGTTCTGGGAGCGTAAGCGTCGCGGAGAACTCGATCATCTGGGGTTGCAGGACGATTTCACCTTCGTCATGATCACAGGTGATGGCGGTATGGATATTGGGATGGGGCCTGCCATTGGAGCTGCACTACGGAATCATAAAATGATTATTCTCGAGTATGATAATGAAGGTTACATGAACACAGGTGCACAGCTTTCTTATTCAACACCGATGGGACATCGGACATCCACGTCTAATGTTGGAAAGCATCAGGGTGGTAAAGTGTTCCATCACAAGGATACTGCGCAAATTATGGCCGCGACTCACATCCCTTATGTATTTACAGGTTCAGAGGCGTACCCGCAGGATCTGGTTAAGAAAGCAGCGAAAGCACAGTGGTATGCGCAGCATGAAGGATTAGTCTACGGTAAAATTCTCATTGCTTGTCCGCTGAATTGGCTGTCGGATGACCAAGAAGGCTCTAACATCGTTGGCGCTGCGGTTGACTCTTGTTTCTTTCCTCTCTATGAGGTAGAACATGGCGTAACATCCATCACTTATAATCCCGAGGATAAGAGTAAGAAGATTCCGTTATCCGATTGGTTGAAAACGATGGGTAAAACGAAGCATCTCACGAAACCGGAGTATGAGGGCTCGCTGAAGTCCTTTGAGACGGAAGTAGAACGTCGTTGGAACATGTTGAAAGCCAAGCATGAAAATGCGTATTTGTAACTAGCAATCATACAAACGAAGGCACATTCCCCTCGTGGTGAATGTGCCTTTCTCATTGGAGGTAGTGGAAGATGCCCTTTGTTTTGCAGCACAAAGAAACCGATCAAATTTACACATGCACGCTCATTAATCATTATGGACTCGCCTATTATGGCGTGAAATTTTGGAATGAGCTCGAGGAAGCGAATGAGGGGGCGGCGATTCTCTATTTGGAATCACAATCCGTCCATGATCCGAGTCATTGGCAGGTAATCGAACTGGGAGAAAATGAAATGAAAATAGGCAATGTAAAGCTCAAGAATTCCTCGCAGTGGCAGCTATTTTGGTCATCTTTAACAAGAAAGGCTGAAGTGCGTAAATTGGAAAATTAAACCGTGTCGTCAATAGGCTACTCGCCGTACACCATTAGGCAATAATCGCTACCTTTCACCTATATTCGTGCTTGACCCCCTCAAACTATAATAAGGGTTAGAACGAATAATCTAACATCATACCCAGTGGAGGGAAAGAATATGAGAAAGTGGACGATGGTTATTGCGGTATTAATGGTAGCTTTCATGGCTCTACTACCCATAAATACACAAGCTGAAGATGGAGTCACGACAAAGGCGCAGATTGTTGCTGGTGTAAGTTTTCGAGATCAACCTAGTACTTCGAGCAACGTGCTTCGCATGTTGAAAGCAAATGAAATCGTAACGGTGACGGACTATACAACTGTGAATTGGTTTCGAATTAAGGATGCCCAAGGTGTAAGCGGATATGTATCCACAAATAGTAAATACATTACGATTGTCAGTAATGCTCAAATCTTGTATGGCGTTAATTTCCGTACGCTGCCGTCTTCAGACGCTAGTTCAGGTTCGAAGGTGATTCGAATGCTGGGCAAAGGCGAAGAAGTTCTTGTTACCGACAAAGTGAATGATGGCTGGTATAAAGTGAAAGATGCTAACGGTATTAGTGGATATATGAGCAGCAGCAGTAAATATATAACAACGGATTTCTCGGTGATAAAGCCCAATATGCCAGTAGCCGATGAAATCGAAGCGGTGATTAACGCGGGAGAAGTGTACCTGGGGACTCCTTATGAATTTGGTTCGGAACGTAATGATCCTTCTACTTTCGATTGCTCTGACTTTGTTCAAACGATGTTCTGGGATGCGCTTCGTCTGTCCTTGCCAAGTGATTCTGCTGCGCAAGGCAGCTATGTAAAAGCATTGGGGCCAATTGTGAAGGATTGGACGAAGTTGAAACGCGGGGATCTCCTATTTTTCAGCAACTATAAAGGATCGAAGGCTTCTGATTACGATGGTATCAATGTACTGACAGAGCCGATCACTCACGTTGGTTTATACTTAGGCAACGGTCAAATGCTGCACACGTATTCCATTGAATCTGGTGGCGTTCGCGTGGATACGATTGATGGCAAGCAGTGGGAAAATCGATTTTTGTACGGCGGCCCTGTTTTAAAGTAAGTTGATGGTTCGAACAGGCAAGGATTGCCATATACTATAGAAGAGGCGGGTGCTGCCCCCAGCATCCGCCTTTTTCTATAGTTTATGGAGAAAGGGAGAGCCTTATCTTTGAAACCTTCGACGACGAACCAACCACTGGAATTTAGGAACACAACGGAAAGAGGACTTAACCTGGATACCGTGCACGAGCGTATTCTTCATTTCATGCGACTTGACCCCGTGGCCACCTATAAATTCATTATAGGCACGGATTGTCAGGTGCACACAGGTCATACGAAATTCATTACCGGCGTAGTTATCCAGCGGCTAGGGAAAGGAGCGTGGGCATGTTATCGTCAAGTGATCGTACCAAGAGCCCTTCACTCAATCAAAGAAAAACTTTCCATGGAAACCACATTAAGTGAAGAGATTGCGATGTATTTTGACGAAAACAAGCGATTAGATATGGAAAATATTATTCTTCCTCATCTGTATCAAGGTGCCACTTTCGATATGTTCATTCATATCGATGCGGGGGATGACGAGAATAGAAATCGGACGGCAAAATTCGTCCAAGAGATGGTGCGACGTGTGGAATCTGTGGGCATGGTTCCGGTCATTAAGCCTGATTGTTATGTCGCATCCGCATATGCGAATCGCTACTCCAAGAAACCATTTCGCCCCCTTTACGAGGACAACGAGGTGTTTGATGGCAGTTTATAAGCAGCGTAAAGAACCGTTAGCTCGAATGGTCAAAACGATCTAGGAGCTAACGGTTTTTATTTAATAAAGGATTTCCGATCTTTCTATCGAAATATTGCTGAATGAGGATTGTAGCATAAGGGGGGAATTCCATGAGCAAAACGTTTATTATCGAAGCTGTGATGTTAGCCGTGCATGGCCAGCTCATGCTGCCATCAAAGCCTGTGACTTATTTAATTCCTTATACGAGCATTCAAGAGCTATATGAGCTGCAGATCAGTCCTGAACCCATTATGTTAGAGCAAGATGATGATGGTTTTGTCAAACAAATGATTGGTGAGCTCATTGCCTTCTTTGAGGAATCTTTTAATAAGAAAAAAATAGAAAAAGCATTATCCATGCCATGGGGCAAAAGCCCTCCGTTACCGATTAATGAGCATGTGACATTGAAGATCGTTTATGCAATAGATAATGAAGCCTATGGTGATCAATTTGACCCGATAGAAACGGAATTAATTTTGACCGCGATCAAAGAGCAAGCCGTTTTATTAACGGATCAATTCGATTTTATTGAGCGATTAGTGGAGTCAGCTATACCCGTAGAGGCTTTTGATGTTGAGGATTTTGAGTTCGCGGTAGAAGGCGACAATCAAGTTTAAGAAGAGGAGCTGAACTTGAGCATTATGCGAGTCATTGAACAAGAGGAACAACTAGCGTTACTTCCCGCTAATTGGTTTGGGGCTCAGACATGGACGCTTCGTGTTGGTGCTGGGGGAATGAATAATACAACACGATTCGTCGAAGTCGAGGGTCGTACATATGTTCTGCGTCTCTACGAAACGCACCGTGACCAGAACAAAATTAAGTTTGAACATAGCGTTTTACTTCGATTAGCTGAAATGAAAGAGGAATTTCCTTTTGAAATTCCTATGCCTTTAGAGCTGCCAACGGGAGGAACCGTGGTGACACTTGGGAATGATGATGGGAAGCTAGCGGCCTTATTTACATTTACGGAGGGTCATAATCCAATCGAATTAACCTTGAGTCAGCTGCAAGACATGGGGAAAGCGGCAGGTCAACTATCTGCTTCCTTAGCTAGGATCACAATTGAAGGTAAGCCGGAGTATGCCCCTTATTATGAAATTGAACATATTCATCCTAGCTGTAAGCCGGATGCAATTCGAGCGTTTTCGCTGCAACCGCCCGAACCATTCATGGCCCAGAAGGAAGAACTTGCTTATATATTTGATCGCTATATGGCCTTATATGCCGCGATTCCAACCATTCGTCAGCTGCCACATCAGCTCGTACATGGGGATATTAATGGATCTAATGTGCTGGTTGATGATGAGGGGCGACTTGCCGCCATTCTTGATTTTGAATTTGTAACGATCGATGCGCGTGTTATGGAACTAGCCGTGTGTTTGTCTGATCTCATCGATCCAATGCTGTCTGAAGATAGACTCCGCGCGAATTGTAGCGCTTTCTATGAAGGGTACCGTAAGTTTGTTCAATTAGCTGAAAAAGAAATCAGCATGATACCGTTATTGGTTGAGCTTCGCAGGCTGGACGTTTTTATACATTTTCTTGGACGGTACTTAGATGGCGTGGATCCACAGGGTGTGCTGGTCGACATTATTCGAAATACGTATGAGAAAACTAAATGGCTGCAAGCGCACGATGCCTTGCTGCGCTTTGATCTGAAATAGGTTAAATTAGCGTGCTTACTAACCTTAAGGTTAGTAAGACACGTTTTTTTCAGTTCTTTTTTTGTTGTTAGGCTTCAACTATACTAGTACATAGGAAAGAGGAAACTTGTGAAAACTTTAGTGAAAACTTAGTGAAAACTTAGTGAATACATAAGTTACTTTTATCTAAGAAGGTTTTCTCAGAAATTTGAAGGAGGACAATCATGGTCTATCAAGCTAGTTCAACACGCTATGCAGAAATGAAATATAATCGTACAGGGAAATCAGGGCTTAAGCTTCCAGCTATTTCGCTCGGCATGTGGCACAATTTTGGGGGTTTAGATCTACATGAGAACGGACGTGCCATGCTACTTCGTTCATTTGATTTGGGGATTACGCATTTTGATTTAGCGAACAATTACGGACCACCACCAGGCTCCGCAGAGGAATTAATGGGACGTGTACTTAAAAGTGATCTAGGCGCTTATCGTGATGAACTCATCATCTCGACGAAATCGGGCTATCACATGTGGGAAGGTCCTTACGGCGAGTGGGGCTCCAAGAAAAACATGGTGTCCAGCTTAGACCAAAGCTTAAAAAGAATGGGACTCGACTATGTTGATATTTTCTACTCTCACAGACCAGATCCGAACACGCCGTTCGAAGAAACCATGGCGACGTTGGATTTAATCGTGCGTCAAGGTAAAGCTCTATATGTCGGTCTTTCCAACTATACAGCTGAGCAAACGAAAGAAGCAGCTTCCATTCTCAAAGGTCTGGGTACGCCGCTTCTTATTCACCAACCATCCTACAGCATGATGAACCGTTGGATCGAAGATGGCTTGCAGGATGTATTGTATGAAGTCGGCGCTGGAAGTATTGCGTTCTGTCCACTTGCGCAAGGTTTACTGACAAATAAATATATCAATGGCATACCCGCGGATTCAAGAGCAGGCGGTAAGAGCCAATTCCTGAAAGAGAAAGATATAACGGAAGAGAAGTTGAACCAAATTATTCAACTGAATGAATTGGCTAGCTCACGTGGTCAAAGCTTGGCGCAAATGTCGCTGGCATGGGCACTTCGTGGCGAGCGTCTCACATCCGCTTTGATTGGTGCTAGCCGCGTATCGCAAATCGAGGAGAATGTTGCAGCATTGAAAAACCTGGCGTTTGCTCCGGAAGAGTTGGCTGCAATCGAAAAAATCCTGAAGTAATCTTCAGGATTCCAATCGTTTATCAATCGCTTCGGACATCGTTCGATCCGTGAGATGCGCATAGATTTGCGTGGTTTCAGGGGAGGCGTGGCCGAGCTGCTCTTGCGTTTTGTATAAGTCGTTCTGTAAGTAATAATCTGTGGCAAAGGAATGTCGCAGCTTATGTACGGATAAGTATGGCTTGCCAAAACGTTTGGCATATTTGATTACTAGTTCTTGAATAGCTCGTTTGGTCATACGTTCGCCTTCTTTTTTGCCATTTGCCATGGCAATGAAGAGGGCTTTTTCTTTTTTAGTCGGCTTGTACCGGGAAGAGCGAATGGCCAAGTAGTCCGTGAGGGCTTGGATCGCTTCGAAACGGAAATACACTGGCGTTTTGAACGTGTCGTCATTTTTACCCTTACGATACACATGTGCGAGCTTCATTTTCAGATCAATATCATCGACGTTCAGGTTAAACACCTCAGAAACACGAAGCCCTGAGTTAAGGATGAGCGTTACGATGCAGGTATCTCTGATTTTATTTAACTCGTAGGCGTATAGCGCTTGTTTGTTCGTCGCAACATCATGCTCGTAGCCTTCCTTTACATAAGCAATGAACTCCACGATTTCCTCTTCCTGCAACAGTTTACCTTCGAGTTTCGCTGCACTGTCCTTCGCCTTATGGGAGCGCTTAATTTCAACCTTGGCCATCACATTCCGCTTTAGAAGCGGGTAGAAGTTATCATCCTCAGCAATTTGACTCAAATAATGAAATAAGGAACGAAGTGCGGATAGCTTACGATTAATTGTTGTTTTACCATTTGCTTGTACTTTACGGGTGGCGAGGAACATGCGAAAATTATTAATGCTGTCCATATGCAGCTTCTCTAAATCCTCAAGTGGAACCTGATTCATTATGGTCGCTGTGCTTAATCCCTCCGCAAGCAGCCAAGATAGGAAAATCTCATAATCACGTACATATTCAAGGAGCGATGAGGGTGAGAGATCAGGGAGCTTATAATTAATAAATTTCTCAATATACCACGGCATTGAAGGTACGCGACGATCTAACTCATGGCGATCTTTGATTTTAATAATATTCATATCAGTACACCTCATTAGCGTCTTGCTGTTAGTATACCAGTGGATAAGCGAAATTGGTAGGCATTGAAATCAAACTATTCAGCACCCTGAGACGTCTTAGCTACAACAAGATTCATCTCTTAATAACCGCGCGGTAAAAGGAGCGTCATCAACGACATGGCTATAAATAGGAAGCTAGAAAATGAATTAATAACCTGCATAACAGAGCACAAGGAGAACGTATATCGTCTTGCTTACAGTTATGTGAAAAATCAAGAGGATGCACTCGACATTGTGCAAGAGGCGATTCAGAAGGCTTTTGCAGCCTCTGATTCATTGAAAAGTAACGCGTCCATCAAAAGCTGGTTTTACCGAATTGTCGTCAACACCTCGCTAGATTTCTTGAGAAAGCATAAGAAGCTTACCGTCATGGATGATGTATCGATGGAAGCGATAACGCCTGGCAGTGAAGATGCCTATACGAATATTGATTTGGAAAGAGCGCTGGAGGATTTGCCGACGATGTATCGTAGTGTCATAACGCTACGGTATTTCGAAGATTTGAAGATCGATGAAATCGCGGATGTGTTAAAAGAAAATACGAGCACAATCAAGACGCGGCTCTACCAAGCACTTAAGCTTTTACGGATAAAAATGAACGATGATAATCTAGTGGAGGTAAACTAACCATGGACGAGAAGTTAGAACGAATGAAACAAACCTATATGGACATTCCTATCCCTACTGAACTCGATTTCATTGTAAATCAAGCCATTAAACAAAATAGAAAAAAGCCGAGAACGAATTTGAAATGGTCATCAGCGGCTGTTGCTGCCGCGGCTATTGTACTGGTTGCAGGACTTAATACGAGCCCAGCGTTGGCCCAAACCTTATCCGAGATGCCCGTCGTTGGCAAATGGATGAAAGTCCTGACTTTTCGAGAATATCAGTATGATGATGGTGCGCACCAAGCGAAAATTGAAGTTCCTATAATTACGAATATGGAAAATAAAGTGCTTGAAGAATCCTTAAATGCGAAGTATTTGGAGGAAAGTAAAAAGCTCTACACGGATTTCATGGTAGACATGGAGAAAATGAAAGCAAGTGGCATAGAGGGTCACCTCGGGGTAGCTAGCGGTTATGTCGTTAAAACGGACAATGATCAAATCCTCGCAGTGGGGAGATATGTCGTTAATACAGTAGGATCTTCGTCGACGACTTTCCAATACGATACGATTGATAAAAAGAATCAACTGCTCATCACCTTGCCAAGTTTGTTTAAGGATGAGGGTTATATTCAAGTCATAAGTGAGTACATTAAGTCACAAATGATACAACAGATGAAGGAGGACCCTTCCAAAATCTATTGGGTGGAGGGTGTTCCGAATAGCGTGAATTTTTTCTTTTCATCGATCAAAAAGGATCAAAGCTTCTATATCAATAAGGATGGCAAACTTGTTATTGTGTTTCAAAAATATGAGGTTACGCCTGGCTATATGGGTGGACCTGAATTCATCATTCCCACCAATCTTCTACATGATCTGTTAAGTACACATGCTTATCTTTTGCCCGAATAAAATGGGACTGTGTTGCCTACATTAATTGGGTATGCAAAACATCAGCTGGGGGTATTACCATGCCGCAACAAAAGGAACTTGGTTTAGCGCAAATCAAAGAAGTTGCCCACAAGGCAGAGCAAGCCGCAGAGCAAACGCTGCAAGTTGCACAGCAAATCTATTCACAAGCTACAGCAGCAGCCCTTACGGAGGCTGAGCAGCAGCTAGAGGATCTTCAAACCCAAATCAAGCAAGCGCAGCAAAAGACAGAAGATCTGAAGCAGGAGATCCAAACGCAGAGTGAGTCTTCGCAGTCATAGAAGTTGAAACCCCACTTTCAGTGGGGGAGTACTAAAATTGGAGTAGAACAGGAGGAAATCTATATGCCGCGACGTCAAAGTGGTCCACATACGATTGATCCGAATAAAGCGATGATCCAATCGGTGCATTATGAAGATGGGAGTATCCAAGCTGTTCAATTTCAAAATGGTCAAGTGGTGGATGTTCAGACTGCGATTGAAATGACCGAAGCTGATTTAATCGAAGATGCGAATACGGGTGTGAATCGAAAGGGCGAGAAAACCTTGCGTTCGTATCCAGATGGTGATCCAAGCAATAATCTATCGAATTTACCTCGGTTTTAAAGGTGATTGATTCAAAAGCTGTTTACCTTTCGGTGAGCAGCTTTTTTGGCATTAAAAAAGCTGCTGAGTGGTCTCAGCAGCTGTGAATGCGGTTACAGGTTTACTTTTTAAAATAGCCTCCGACATAATGGTAGACAACGCCAAGAGCACCGAGATAGTACGCAATTTTGAGAATGAAATCGGTATGATCTAGCGGCATCATGTTGGAAAGCAAGAATAAAGGGAACACAAAGTACAATAGGTCTTTCAAGTAAGACGTAACCGAAGAGCTGGAGAAAGTTCCTGCTGCAAACGATTTGAACAAATCTACTACAAAGCTAAGACCCATGACCCCTAAGACAATCCACATTGCATAAAGCATTAAACCCGATAGTGTAAGTGCCATGTCTGATTCACCTCCACATACGAAGATTTGCTTTCAATCTATCATATGCAGCAATGTGACAAGTCGTGCTAAGTAGGCGAAAATTTTTGCAGCTAAGTATGCATCGTATTTCGAAAGATGAGTGGAGAAACGCCTACATATTTCTTGAAAATCCGTGAGAAGTAGAAAACATCCTTGTAACCTAGTGAATCGGCAATTTCCTTTACGGAATTCGTCGTGTTTAATAAAATATTTTTGGCTTCTGCCATTTTCATTCTGTGCATGTACGTATTTAGTGGATAGCCGGAATATTCACTGACGATTCTGCGAAGGGTAGAAAGTGAGATATGATGCCGTTTAGCGATACTTTGTGCGTCAAACGGTTGATATAACGAATCGCTGAGTTCGTCAATAAGATGGATGAATTGCTGTGTCTTCGTCGTTTCCGTTGTAGTTTCAGCACGTTGGATGAACTCAAATAGTAATGACTCCACAAGCAAGGCTGCCCGATCAATATTGGCGGGAATGCCACTTTCCATCCCAATGAATATGCGCTCAATCCGATTATGCTGTGCAGCATCTTCATAGCCCACTTGCTTCACTTGATCTAGCTCCGTGAGCCAGCTGTTTTGCCATTCCTTTACGCGGCTGCCTTTAAGAGTGAAATAATACTCATCCCAGTAACCTCCGGGATCGGGACCAAATTGATAGACCTGATTCGGACGAAAGAAGAAGAGGCTGCCGCTTTCAACCTTTTGAACAGGTCCGTCATTGACTCGGTATGTTCCCTTGCCTCCAGCGATATAGACAATAGCAAAGTTCTCGAACGTGGCATGTTCCCGATACATAATCCGACCAGGTAAATGTCCAACATGGAGAATTCGAAGGGATTGCAGTTTTAATTTACTGGCATCGATGGGTAAAGTGATGATTCGAAGAGGATAGGGACTTATCGTATCGTCCATGAACCTAGGCATAACATACATTCCTTCCGAGCTAACTCCGTGGTATGATATTGAAAGTTAAACCGCATAAACTTTCGTCTATTTTCATTATAAGTGAGAATCCATGCCCACGTAACCTAGTTTACCAAAATTTTGTTCAGAAAGTGAGTACAACATGACGACCGCGCTAAAACGATTATTACTGATGAGTGTAAGTTCTGGGATTATCTTTAACTATATGGGGATATTTATAAACCTTTTTATTTGGGAAAAAGGAAATCAAATCTTCGACGTTGCGTGGTTCAACCTCATTATGTTTCTTGCATGGGGAGTTGCTTTTATGTTCGGTGCGAATCTCTTATCCAAGTTCACGATTGGCTCCGTGATGCGAGTTGCTGCTATTGGTGCGGGTATCACCTTCGTCCTTCTTTCTTGGGTGCATTTTGAGCCGAAAATCCTATACATTACATTAATCGCAATTCCCGTTGGACTTACGAATGGCCTATACGGAGCTGCACAAAATATGGGGATCTCCCTTTTCGGAAAAGGGAAGGAGTTTACCGCTTTTTTCTCGGCTACGAATGTGATCGGTCAAGCGATTTCTTTCCTAAATCCATTGCTATTCGCGGTTATTATTAAGTGGTTGGGCTTTACTGCTTCCTTCTTTATCATGTTCATCTTCATCGCACTTATGATTTTCACTTCCTATTTCGTACCACCAATTTCCTTGAAAGATGCGAAAGAGCCTGTGTTTCGTAAGTTCGGCATGGGCCAAATATTCACAACACCGCAGCTGAAATGGATGATTCCATCGCTTGTTGCTGGCGGGTTTTTTATACAGTTTCAAGGCATTTTCTCGCTGATTTTCACCTTTTCGGTCACGCAAGATAAGCTCAACATCGCCTTACTGCAAATCATGTATACGACATTCACCGTTGCATGTGTATTCATTTATCGCCGGTTTAGTCGTACTCGTCAGATAAGTGACAACAATTGGTTAACCTTTGGCATGGGAGCCGCGGCAGTTGGTTTCCTATTAGCCTTATTCCCAACACCGTTGATTCTCATTCTATCCAACATTTTAACGACGATCGGATTGTTTTTCTTCTTTACGATTTGGAGCGCTAGGCAATTTCTTGCGACCTATCAATTAGAGCCGGTTCATCAAACGCGCGTGATGGTATGGCGGGAGCTCATCCTTGTTATTTCACGAATGTTCCTGCTGGCGTTGATCCTCGGGATTCAGGACTTTGATGGATACGTATTTAAGGCTGTGATGATCTTTAGTTTCTCAAGTGCCTTGTTAATCCCCTATTTTTCAAAAAAAAGCGTTGAATCAGCAGAGAAGAATGTCATTAAACGTGTGGATGTCCAATGACACAAAAGTGCCTACATAAAGCAGGCGCTACCCCGGTGGATAAAAAAAGGTATTCAAGAAAATTATAAGAAATACTTGAAAACTAGGAGGTTAGAAATATGCTAAGAACAAGGTATTAGCCATACTTCTACTTATATTGATATCGGTAATCGTATGTGGCTGCCATTCTGAAGCTGTGCCAAGGACGAATTCGAGCACATCAAACCATAATGGATCGATAAAGGAGTCCGCCGTCTCTTCCCCAAGTCCCACTTCATAGATAAAAGAAGCGTTACCCATCGCAACTCTAAGGCCACAGTCGTCCACGTCTAGTAAAAATGAAGCGGTACCCGTCGCAACTCCACGGCCACAGTCGTCCATGTCCAGTAAAAAAGAAGCGTACCTGACTTTTGATGACGGCCCCTCAACGAATACTGAACCGATTTTGGAAACGTTGAAAGAATATGGTATCAAAGCAACATTTTTTGTGAACGGAATGAAAAAAAAGAAGAGATCGCACTTTGCAAACGGATCGCTAAGGAAGGTCATGTCATCGGATTGCATGGGTTTTCGCATGATAATGCGCATGTTTACGACTCCGTCGCTGCTTACCAGGCGGATTTGAATAAACTCTCGAATCAACTCGAGAGGACAATTGGAAATATGTCGGAAATTCTTCGTTTTCCAGGTGGATCAAACAATACGGTCAGCCGCAAATCGGGTGGGTTAGGCATCATGGACAAACTTATCGAGGAAGTTACTCGACAGGGCTACGCATACTTCGACTGGAACGTCGACGGGAAAGATGCAGAGGAGTCAGTGCAAGACAAGAGCACGTACAGTGCTCAAAGAAAGCGAAGGGAAGAAGGACATCATCGTCCTCCTGCACGATGTGGGCAATAAGAAAACCACTGTACAGGCGCTACCCGAAATAATCGAGGGACTGCAGAAGAAAGGATTTACGTTTAAGACGCTGAACAAACAGTCTTTTACGGTGCACTTGAATTAATTGTCCTCAGACGAAGAAAACACTTGGATCAACACCAATAAAGGCAACCAGTTTCTTTGTGTGATCAAAACGATGATTTCCCGTGCCAATACCGGGTAATGATTGGATTAGATCAAACGCGTTCCAAGCACCATGAGACTGATTTGCTACGTCCAGTAAGACGCCCGATTGCAGTTGTAATCTCCGTGTCGGACATTTCTAGGACCTCTCTAGACGTTGGATGTAAAACCAGAAATTGCAGGGACATTTTTGAATAAAGGTCACCAAACAGACCGTGATATTCAAGGGAAACTTGATCTAAAATAGACTGAAACTGCAGGTTTACTTGGACATACATGCCCGTTAAAGATTCATGTTGTCGTGTTAGATTGCCTAAATTCAGTGATGATGTTCAGATAGTGGTGTCATCCAAAAACTGATTATTAGGTACTCCACGCTCTAAAAAATCTCGTGCATGGCTCTTTCCCTTTGAAATATCAAAAACCAATGACTGGATTCATGACATCACTCCTCTATTATTTTCACCGGCTACCCATAACCTTCTTGTCTTGTACACTATCGAATGTGATACGGGATATCTACAAGGAATCTGGTTTTCAATCGTTATCGGATTTTACTACATATCCGCTTTTTACTCAAAGATGATCCCCTTCGTTTTTATTCAGGCCATTACAGGCAATTATCCAGCGCTGTCTCCAGATCTATATTTTGGTAGACATCATCTTTGGGTAGTGATACGAATCCTCTACATCTACAACCTGAATCTTTTTCTGTTTTCTTAGATAATCAAATGCGGTATTTATCATTTAATTAATATCCCCTTCTTGATGTAGCGCGTCTACAACAGTAAGACGATTAAGTTTAACAAAAAGTTTGTGGTGCTAGTAAAACTGATTCGAACTAATTTAGACATAAATGTAGTGAAATTTACATGCAAACTTTTTAAACTAATCGTTCGTCTTATCGATATTAAAATAAATTAAGGCGAGGGATTGAGGACAATGAAAGGCACCTTGGGAACATTTCATCATAACAACAAAAGAAGACAGCGTATGGTTAAGCATAGTTCTAGAGTTAAACGTTACATGCCGGGATTGGATGGACTTAGAGCACTTTCTGTAATGGCAGTAATTGCTTATCATTTCAACTTTAAATGGGCTTCTGGGGGGCTCTTGGGGGTCGGGATTTTCTTTGTTCTGTCCGGTTACCTGATCACGGATCAACTCATCACGCAGTGGAAACGAAACAAAAGTCTTGATCTGAAAGAATTCTGGATTAGACGAGCGCGTCGATTGCTGCCAGCTATGTTCACAATGTTAGCCTTTGTTGCCATTTGGTTGATCCTGGTTGACAAATCCCGATTAATCGCATTGAAAATCGACTTTCTTTCAGCAACGCTTTATTTCAATAACTGGTGGCTTATTTTCCATAAGGTATCGTATTTTGAAAGTTTTGGCCCTCCTTCTCCTATCGGACATCTTTGGTCTTTAGCAGTTGAGGAGCAGTTTTACATTATATGGCCATTAGTTCTTATCATTCTGTTGCGTACTGTACCTCAAAGAGGCAAAGTTTTCTTACTCACACTTGTTGGTGCAGCTGTTTCGGTACTAGTTATGGCGATGATCTACGTACCGGGAATGGATCCAAGTCGAGTTTACTACGGCACTGACACCAGAATATTTGCTCTGCTTATTGGCG
Source organism: Paenibacillus sp. J22P143 (assembly GCF_059692035.1). Classification (NCBI taxonomy): domain Bacteria; kingdom Bacillati; phylum Bacillota; class Bacilli; order Caryophanales; family Paenibacillaceae; genus Paenibacillus; species Paenibacillus sp. J22P143. Next base: position 84,152 of record NZ_JCAUAQ010000006.1, on the reverse strand, counting down.
CCGCTCTTGCCATCGTCTGGCCAAGTCAGAATATAGCTGCTAATATATCTCGTAGATCTCGAAATCTCTTGGATTTGACTGGAGGAATTGGATTATTCATCATCATTCTTATGATTTGGCGAACCAATGAATACGGAGACTATCTCTACTATGGCGGACTTATGTTTTTCTCTATCATATCTGCGATTGTAGTCGCAGTACTCGCCCATCCGGCAAGCCGCCTTGCAAAGCACATGGGATGTGGTCTTTTGCGCTGGATCGGCGTTCGCTCCTATAGTCTTTATATTTGGCATTACCCTGTCATCATTCTAACTAGTCCTACTATTGAGACCGGTTCCTCGGGCATTATTCGTATTTTTTTTCAAATAGTGGCTAGTCTACTTCTTGCATCATTATCATGGAGATACATCGAGGAACCTATACGCAATGGTTTAATAGGAAAAATATGGGGGAAAATGAATATGAATCCGAAGCTAATATATCGTCAACTGTTATTTATTATCACAGTAAGTCCACTCCTATTTTTATCTGTATCCTGCAGCAACAAAGTGGATTCGTCCATTTCAGTCAAAGCAACTTCAGAAACTGCTATTCAAAATATGAAAGATCAATCCGATACTTCGTCACATTCTAAAAATGAGGAATCAATAAATGCACTAGCTGAATTACCTAATACTCCTAATCCTAAAGATCAGATAATGAACACCCCAATCACCAAGAAAGAGTCCAATACTGGGGTTACAGCTATTGGCGATTCAGTTATCCTTGATGCCGCTCCCTTCCTGGAAAAAAGTCTGCCAGGCATCGTGATCGATGGCAAGGTTGGCAGGCAAATGTCACAAGCTCAAGAAGTAGTCGATCAGCTCAAAGCGAACGGAAAACTTGGCAGTCGGGTTATTATTGAGCTAGGTACCAACGGGCCGTTTAACAGCAAAGAACTACGAAAATTACTTACATCACTCGGTGAAGTTCAGCAAATCGTACTTGTGAATACTCGTGTTCCGAAAAAATGGCAAGACACAGTCAATTCAGCACTAAAGGAAGTCTCTGCAGATTATCAGAATGCTACACTTGTAGACTGGTATTCATCAAGTCAAGGAAAGGATAATTACTTCAGTGAAGACGGCGTTCACCTTAAACAGGAGGGGGCGAAGTTCTACGCCGAACTTGTCACGAAAGCCATTCAGCAGTAAGAGTATTGCAGTATTGCAATAGACTACAAGTGGCAAGCAAAGGGCGTTGGAAAGATTAGATCTAGAAAATGAACAGACTTAGTTGGGCAAGTAATATTGATGATCCAACTAGAATTTGGCTCGATTATGTTTTTAAACAAGCAACCACTAAGTGCTACTGATGAGTAAAATAATGACTTGGTTGAAAAATGGAGCTGGGTTACGTAAACAAGGAAAGAATTTACCACATACGATAAGCTAAGACCTCAATTTTGAAGAATAATTTGTAAAGGAAAAGCATCATTGATGGATGGACAACATCGGCTTGGTGAGATATACGATACATTCAAGAGACAAATCCCGACATTTATGTGCAATTTTTTAATTTAATGAGATAAATTATTAATGTCATTAATTAAATATTCGTGGTAAAATCCTTGATCGGGATGGGGTAGATGAGGAAACTATGGTATAATAAATCACACTATGGCATGAAAGCAGGCGACATAAGCAGCATGAATGGACAAAATCGGAAAGATGTTGTACCTGGCAGAGAAGTGAACATTGTGTTAAAGCAAGACCAACGAAGCGGGAAACTTACACGCGGGATCGTGAAGGATTTATTAACGAACTCAACTACACATCCCCATGGTATAAAAGTAAGACTCACGGATGGCCAAGTAGGTCGCGTGAAGGAGATCATTACGCCGTCTACCTGACGGATCATGGAGGAGAACAGAGCATGGCAAAAGCAAAAGTAGCGAAGCGGCCTACGCGAGATGAATTCGTACTAGAAGAAATCGGGAACCAACTGTCCGAAGCGAAGATGGAAAATTCCGAGATTGTGCTGACCGTGTGGGGACGCGAAGAAACGGTGCGCGGCACGATCGCGACGATGGATTCACGTACGGGCAGAGTACATATGGATTGTAAAGGCGAGTTGGATAAGGTGCCTTTTATGGATATTATGAAGGTGGAGTATCCGAGGGATTGACCGAAAGAATCGGGGGGGGGGGCTATAAGGTCTAAAAAGACTTTACAAGCCTCTTTTTTCAAATACTTTGAAAAAAGGAAACTTCGAGATTACTAATTATGTAAACACCTTAAAACCACTAATGAATTATAATGGAGTCAACAAAACTAATTAAACTGAGGTGACCTAATGATGAGCATCAAAGGAGATGTCATAAAATTGATTCAGGAACTACCAGACAATGCCACGATTGAGGATATATTATATAAGCTTTATGTTCGGGCACGGATCGAAGAAGGAGTAAGGGAATTAGATGAAGGAAAAGGAATAAAGCATGAAGAAGCGATGGAGAGAATTAGTAAATGGCTCAATTAATCTGGTCTCCTAGGGCTATTGCAGATTTGGAGATAATATATGAGTATATTCAACAAGATTCAATTGATCATGCTCGAAAGTTTATTAAAGAATTAATTGAAGAAGTGACCACGATACTCGAATTTCCACTATCTGGAAGGGTTGTTCCTGAATTTAAAGATCAAAAGACGCGAGAAAAAAATTTATAAGAATTATCGAATGATATATAGATTACAATCACAAGACGTGGAAATAATTACGATAGTACATCAAGCTAGACGATTAAATAAACAAGATTATTAAAAGACATCATGTATACTTTGAGTGTGCAACTCACCCATGATGTTTTTATTTTTTGTTTATAAAAATTGCACTAAATCTATATTTAACGCAATTTAGTTTGTAACGGACGGAGATTGACAGCATGGACACTAATCTAGCCTATGATGATGAGTATTTGGAGCTTTTTGACTCCTGGATGAAGGATCAGGGGTTTACGAAACGAACACAGCAAGCGTACCTTGGGGATGTGCGTTTATTTTTATCGAGCCTCGGAGAGAAAGCTTTGCCGACGATCGAGGCAATTGATATTATGCGTTTCTTGACGAGGATGCGTCAGGGTGGCGCAGGGGATGCAGCGAGGAATCGGTACCTCTCCTCGATACGCACATTTTTCGCAGCGCTTGTTGAGCTGCAGATTGTCGTTCACAATCCTTCCATGACAGTTAAGAAATCGAAGGTGGAGAAAAATCCAGTTCCGACCTTTCTAAGTGAGGAGCTGCTATCTGTCTTTTTGCAATCCATCGAAGGGAAATACCAGATTCGCAATGTGGCGATGTTCCTATTGATGAGCTATGCAGGCTTGCGGGTCAGTGAGCTCCACCGATTGAATATCTCGGACTTCAACCGAGGAACGAATTCGTTGATGGTCCTAGGTAAAGGGCGGAAGTGGCGTGTAATCCCGCTTCCGAACGAAATCGTTCACGTGCTCCAACGTGCACTTGTTGAACGTATGGAAGCGAAGAGCGGGGCGGAGCAGCCTTTCTTTGTATCCCAATTCGGTCGACGCATTAGCATCCGAATGATTCAAACAATTGCCGAAAAGCATTTCGGCCAATTGAAAGTGCAGTACATCGAGCTGCAAGGCAAGTCATTTTCCAGCCATAAGCTAAGGCATACGTTCGCCACGATGCAAGTGCTTGCCGGGACGGATATCCGGACGCTGCAAGAGCTGCTCGGACATGCGAGCATTCAAACAACGCAGATTTATACGCATGTAGGGGATAAACAAAAACAGGATGCGATGAATCGGGTATCTGCATTTATTCCAGTTGGTATGGGGATTTAGGTGTCATATTTCGATAAAACGGTGCATATAAGGCAAAGATGAGGTTTTCCATTTCTAGACGATGGTTTGGGTAGGAGGTATACGTATGGCAATACGCCCCCCCATATTACAAAGTGGAGCTACGATTGGTATTGTTACGTTAGGAAGTCCACTTGACGCAAGCACGATTGATGCAAGGATTCAGACGCTTGAACAAATGGGTTACAAAGTTATTGTGGGTAAATACGCCTACGTTTATGGGGGGATCGTTGCGGCTACAGCACAGCAGCGAGCGGATGATCTTATGAACATGTTTGTCAATCCGAATGTGAGTATGATTCTGCCTTCAAGAGGAGGTACGGGGGTTAAGGATATTTTGCCCTATCTGGATTACACCATCATAAATAGCAATCCTAAAATCGTAACGGGATATAGTGATATTACGATCTTATTAAATATCCTTTATCAATTTGCCAATTTAATTACGTTTCAAAGCCTATTATTGATTGATTTTAATTCAAGTACACCGGCTTATAACTTCGATCAATTTTATGCTGCAACATCAACGCTTGTGAGTCCCAGAGTCATTCAAAATCCAACAGGCATGCAAATGCATAGCCTTGTGAAAGGTATAGTAAGAGGGCCAATCGTTGGCGGCAACCTTACATCGTTTGTAGGAACACTAGGAACTCCGTTCGAAGTAAATACAAAAGGGAAGATAATCGTTATTGAAGAGACTCATGAACCAACGAATGCGATCTACCGCTATCTAACGCAGTTGATTATGGCGGGGAAATTTCGAGATTGCGTCGGGATCGTGATGGGACAATGTACGGATTGTTCTGTTTCGTATTCTACGACTTATAATGATCTATTTGTCGGTTTAATTGCTCCATTAGGCAAGCCTCTAATGACTAATTTGAGTACAGCTCACGGCATTTACAAAGCAGCGATTCCCATTGGGGCCATGGTTGAACTGGATACGTATACAAACAAACTTACGGTACTTGAACCTACTGTCACAGCCTGACAGCGCTTGAAAATGATTAAAACAAAGAAAGCCGACGGCAGTCACCGCGGCTATTTTTCATTTCTAGTTGATTGAGCGACGTTCTCCCCAATAGTGCGCATCATTTAAGTGGTGTCTTAACAGGAATAGTAATGATAACGCCTTCTTAAATACTTAGCGAATTCACGTTTGGATTGCTTGCGAAATTTGGCTATAGAAGAGAGGACGGAAAAATTGTTTACATAATATTAGTTATGTATTCAATTATCCTTTTATGAATAGAGGTATAGGTTTCCAATTTTACACTATGTCAAATGAAGAAGATGATTTAGGAACACTTTGTATAGTGAAAATTCATAAAATCGTTATATAATATAACATATAAGGTTATCAATACTGACAGACATATAACGCATATGCAAGCGTAAATAAGGAGGAGCCCGATGAATTCAGACTTTTCCGGTCAGAAAGTGGAAATTTCGTTAGAATGCGTCGGTATGGTTTTCGGTAAAAAAGGAAGGCAAGTGACTGTCCTTCAGGATATCACCTTCGATGTAGGCCAGAATGAATTCGTCTCCTTATTTGGGCCTTCAGGCTGTGGCAAATCTACGTTACTTCGACTTATGGCTGATCTGCTTCAGCCGTCCAGTGGTCAGATTACGATTCAAAAGGAACATCCCAAAGAGGTGCGGTTGCGCCGAAAGTTTGGTATTATTTTTCGAACCCCCAACTTGTTTGAATGGCGAACTGTGCGAGAGAATATCGAGCTTCCGCTTGAAGTTCTCGAACAATCTCGCCACACGTATCGAGAAAGAGTAGACCAGCTGCTAGACACAGTAGGTTTAACGAAGTTTAAAGACTATTACCCATGGCAGCTCAGTCTCGGTATGCAGATGAGAGTAGCCATGGCACGAGCGTTATCCCTCGATCCACCCATTCTGTTCATGGATGAACCATTCTCCGCGTTAGACGAATTTACGAAGGACAAATTACAATTGGATTTACTAGAAATGAAGAAAAAAATGAACAAAACCATCGTTTTCGTCACTCGCAGCATTACCGAAGCCGTATTCCTCTCTAATCGGATCATCGTATTATCCGCAAATCCAGGTCGTGTGCATGCGATCCACCAAGTCCCATTAGGTGAACCTCGTACCCTGCAAACGCGAGAATCCCCACTTTTTCATGAATTAAAAGGTGCTATTCGAAAGTCTGTTTACGAGGGTAATGAACCCTCAGAGGATTAACATTCTTTTAATAAGCTAAAGTTTCAATTCACCTTCTAACCCCAACAAACCACTCTGGCAAAACCTAATCTACCAATGAAAAATAACAACAAAAGCTAGGGATGACATCCTCTGTTCGGACATAGAAATATAATAAGAGAAAACGGATATAAGACGAACTGATAAATTCATGGATCGTGGAGGTTATCTGTTTTTTGTGATCCTTGTTTTATCAACTGGAGGGGACTACGTATGAGTGCTCAGGGAGACGTTGATCCATTGAATAAGGAGGAGTTGCTCCAGAAAGATCGCAAATATGTGTGGCACCATATGTCGGCGCATAATGAGAATCCCATGATCGTCGCTTCCGGCGAGGGCAGCTGGGTGACAGATATCGATGGCAATCGTTATTTAGATGGCATGTCGGGATTATGGTGTGTGAATGTCGGTCATGGCAGGAGAGAGATTGCTGAAGCAGCCGCTGAGCAAATGATGAAGATCGCTTATGCGACGCTGATACAATCCCACATCCCCGCCATTGAGTTAGCGGCCAAATTAAATGAGTGGCTCGAAGGGGAGTATCGCATTTTTTACTCCAATTCGGGGTCAGACGCCAATGAAGTCGCGTTCAAAATTGCTCGTCAATATCACCATCAGAATGGAAAACCGAGTAAACATAAGTTCATCGCCCGCCATCGTGCCTATCATGGGAATTCCATGGGTGCCTTGGGCGCAACGGGCCAAGCCCAGCGTAAGTTGAAATACGAACCGCTTGGTGTTGGCTTCCAGCATGTACCTCCTCCATATTGTTATCGGTGTCCTTTCGGACAGACGAAAGATACCTGCAGCTTAGAGTGTGCCAAAGCGATTGAGAATGCCATCGTTTGGGAGGGCGCGGATTCCGTTGCCGGAGTGATCCTGGAGCCCGTTATTACAGGCGGGGGAATGCTTGTTCCACCCGATGCGTATTTACCTATGGTTAGGAGCATTTGTGATAAATATGATGTTTTGCTTATCGTAGATGAAGTCATATGCGGTTTTGGTCGATCGGGCAAGCCCTTCGGGCATCAGAATTACAAGGTGATACCGGACATCGTCACGATGGCCAAAGGCTTAACAAGCGCATATTCACCGCTTTCTGCAACAGCTGTATCGGCCGAATTATATGCCTCTTTCAAAGAGAAAGAGGCAACGAGCCATTTTAGACATATCAATACGTTTGGTGGAAATCCCGTTTCCTGTAAGGTGGCATTAACGAATCTTGAGATTATCGAGCGTGAGGGTCTGGTTCAACGATCGGCTGACATCGGGAATGCGTTCAGAGTTCGGTTAGAGCCGTTGCAACAGCATCCGCACGTTGGGGAAATTCGCATTTTCGGATCAGCCATGGGCATTGAGTTGGTGGAGGATCGTGAATCGAAGCTTCCCGCTTCAGTAGAACGAGTAACGAACATTATTCTAGCATGCAAAAGCAAGGGACTTCTCGTCGGTAAAAATGGGGATACCGTGCCTGGCTACGCCAATATTGTTACGCTAAGTCCTCCATTATCCTCTACGGATGAGGATGTGAATTTTATCATCGAAACCTTACTCACGGTGTTTGGTAACGAGCTAGAGAAAGGATGATCGGACTTGTCGACAAAGCCACAGATCCAAATCAATGCAGAACGTCTAGGGCAACACATTCATGATCTGGCGCAAATTGGGAAAATAGGTGAAACGGGCGTTTGCAGACTTGCCCTATCTAAGGAAGATCGAGCTGGCGTAGAGCTAGTGAAATCTTGGATGGAGGAAGCAGGGATGGAAACGTATATCGATCCCTTCGCTAACTTGATCGGCGTATGGAGCGGGAGTGATCCGCAGGCACCTGTACTTATGCTTGGTTCACATGTCGATTCGCAGCCCTATGGGGGGCGCTTCGATGGCGCAATCGGTGTGCTTGGCGCGATCGAAGCGGTGCAAACCATGATAGAGGAAGGTGTGACTCCAGCTTGCAATATCGAAGTTGTCGCATTCTGTGATGAAGAAGGCAGCCGCTTCAACAAAGGATTGTTCGGGGTTAGGGGCATGACCGGTAAGCTGGAAGTGGATGAATTGGAACGGACGGACAAAAACGGTATCACCCGCCGTGAAGCACTGCTGGAATTCGGCTGTGATCCGGTGGATTTTGAAGGATATACGTTCCAAGAAGGCCGAATCGGAGCTTTTCTAGAGCTGCATATCGAGCAGGGACCTGTCTTGGAGTCGATGAATGAGCCAATTGGTATCGTTAGCGGGATTTCTGGTCCATTATGGCTCACCGTGGAAATGACGGGCTTCGCTGGCCATGCAGGCTCCGTACCGATGTCGATGCGCCATGATGCACTGCTCGGCAGTGCCAAAATCATCGTCGCACTTAATGAACTTGTACGTCGGGAACTAGGGACGCCTACTGTCGGGACGGTCGGATCTATACAGGTATTTCCGGATTCCCGTAACATCATCCCTGAGAAGGTCAGCTTCACGATTGATCTACGAGACATCGACATCTGTCGGCGTAACGCGCTAGAAGCTGAGCTTCTCAGTGTCATCGAGAACGTAGCGTGTGAGCATGGGCTCAGCTATACGATTCGAGAGGATACGAACAGTGAACCTCGCTACTGTGCGAATTGGATCAAACAGACGCTTCACCAGGAAGCGGGTCTGATGGGGATGAAGCCGCCAGAGCTCATGAGCGGCCCTTTCCATGATTCGCTAACGATGTCCTACGTGTGCGACTATGGCATGATTTTCGTTCGCTGCCTCGAGGGCATTAGTCACAATCCCAAGGAATATGCTAGCCCAGAGGATATTACATTGGGAACGGAACTTCTTTATCGGACGGCCCGCCAGATCGCAGTTTTATCGGGATCGCAGACCGGAAACTTATGATCAAATCACGCAACTGTAAATGAGGGAGGAGGAGCGAAGATGAGTACGACATTTATTTCGCTAACGGATTTGAAGCGTAATTTTGCCGAAGTGAAGGCGGGTATGAAGCCCAAAGAGGCGATCGAAGAATCTAACCGCTGCTTGTTCTGTTATGACGCTCCTTGCATGCACGCCTGTCCGACAGGCATTGATATCCCTTCTTTTATAAAAAAGATTGCCTCTGGTAATCTGAAAGGCTCCGCCCGAACGATTATGGATGCCAATCCGGTTGGCGCCTCTTGTTCGAGGGTATGTCCCACAGAGGAATTGTGCGAAGGGGCTTGTGTACTCAATCATTCGTCCAAGCCTATCCTGATTGGTCAATTACAACGTTACGCGACCGATTGGGCGATTAAGAATGAGCAAATTTTATTTAAAGCGGGTGCAAGTAACGGCAAAACAGTCGCTATCGTAGGAAGCGGACCTGCGGGACTTTCCGCAGCTCGTGAGCTAGCCCGCTTCGGTTTTAAGGTCACGGTGTTCGAAGCGAAGGAACAAGCAGGTGGCTTGGATACGTACGGCATCGTGTCGTTCCGGCTGCCGCAGGAAATCTCGCTATGGGAGGTTGAACAAGTACGGCAGCTAGGTGTGGAGTTTCGCATGAACACACGAGTCGGTGTTGATGTAAGCCCTGCGGAGCTGTTAAGTGATTACGATGCTGTTGTGTTAGCAGTTGGGATGTCCAAGGTACCGATGCTTGGCATTGATGGAGAAGAATTGACCGGCGTCTATGATGCCATTGATTTCGTGGAATCAACGAAAAACGCTCCAGATCTCGATGAGTCTCTCATCGGGAAGCGGGTGGCTGTGATTGGTGCGGGAAATACCGCGATTGATGCGGCGACTTGTTCAGTTAGGCTTGGCGCCGAACAGGTGCAGATCGTTTACCGACGAACGCAACAGGAAATGACGGCGTATGATTTTGAATACGAGTTTGCGAAGCTCGATGGCGTTGCTTTTCAGTGGCTAACGGCGCCGAAACGGATCATCGGTGATGCGCAGGGGAACGTCGTTGGCATCGAATGTGTGAGGATGGAACTCGTGGAGTCTGATGAGGGTGGGCGCAAACGACCGGTACCTATTGCAGACTCCGAATTCATCATCGACGTGGAGGCGGTGATCAAAGCGATCGGCCAAACGAAGCATCTTTCGCTCATAGAGCAGCTCGGGCTGGCACATTCACGTGGCACGGTGACATTGGTTGATTCAGCCACAGGGATGACGTCAAATCCGAAAGTGTACGCGGCAGGCGATGTGATCTTCGGCGATGGACATGGCGAAGCGATGGTGGTATCGGCTGCCCAGCAAGGTAAGCTAACGGCGTATGCGATTTATAAGCAGCTAGTGAAAGGGCAAGAGGCGTCAGCTTGAGGTAGGGTTACTACAGAATCAGGAGGGATTCACCATGGCTGATTTACGAACGAATCTGGCTGGAATTGTGTCACCCAACCCGTTCTGGTTGGCATCGGCTCCACCGACGAACACGGGGTATCAGGTTCAGCGGGCTTTTGAAGCGGGATGGGGAGGCGCGGTGTGGAAAACGCTTGGCGATCCGATTATCAATACGTCCTCACGTTTTGCTGCCGTGCATTTTAATGGGCAACGTGTGGCGGGCTTCAACAATATCGAGCTGATTACCGACCGTCCGCTTGAGGTCAATCTCAAAGAAATATATGAAACGAAGAAGCGTTTTCCGAATCATGCGCTGGTTGTGTCACTAATGGTCGAGCCCAAGCGAGAGAAATGGCACGAGATCGTTAAAAAGGTCGAAGCCGTAGGCGTGGACGGACTTGAGCTGAACTTCGGCTGTCCGCACGGGATGGCAGAGCGCGGCATGGGCGCGGCATCTGGGCAGCAGCCAGACCTTGTTGAGGCGCAAACGATGTGGGCGAAGGAAGCTGCACAAACACCTGTGATTGTGAAGCTGACGCCGAACATCACCGATATCACAAGCACGGCTCTAGCAGCAGTACGTGGCGGGGCAGATGCGATTTCGCTCATCAACACGATTAACTCGCTAGCTGGTGTTGATATCGACTCGTGGAACACCATTCCACATGTTGGCGGCAAAGGTTCCCACGGCGGCTATTGCGGTCCTGCTGTGAAGCCGATCGCTCTCCACATGGTCGCGGATTGTGCGCGCAATCCAGGGGTGAATATTCCGATTTCCGGCATTGGCGGCATTTCCAATTGGCGTGATGCGGTTGAATTTATGCTGATGGGTGCAACTGGCGTACAGGTTTGTACTGCCGCCATGCACCATGGCTTCCGGATTGTAGAGGACATGATTGATGGGCTGAACAACTATTTGGATGAAAAAGGCCTTGCCAGTGTCTCCGAGCTCATCGGAAAATCCGTTCCGCGCTACTCCGATTGGGGAAATTTGGATTTGAATTATGCCGTGGTTGCCAAGATCGACACAGAAACGTGTATTAACTGCAATAAGTGCCATATTGCCTGCGAGGATACCTCGCATCAATGTATTGAGAGACATACGGATGATCAAGGGAAGTCCTTTTTGCAAGTGAGGGAAGAGGACTGTGTAGGATGTAACTTATGCGCGATTGTGTGTCCTGTTGATGGTGCGATCACAATGGTTGAGGTGACAGGAACTGAGGAGCCAATGACATGGAACGAGCGTCAAGAGGCCGTTGGCAGGCTGTCAGAGGGTAAAAATGCCGATAAGAAGGAGGCTGTGTAGCCATGGCCAAGCTCATTAAGAATGGAACAATTGTCACGGCATCAGATCAGTATCACGGGGATATTCTCATCGAGAATGGGATCATCACGGGGATCGGACTTAACCTCACACGCAAGGATGCTGAAATTGTTGATGCCACTGGGAAATATGTATTTCCTGGCGGTATTGATCCGCATACCCATCTGGATATGCCTTTTGGCGGGACAGTTACAGCTGATGATTTCGAGACGGGCACACGGGCTGCGGCATTCGGTGGAACGACGACAGTGATCGATTTTTGCTTGACGAATAAGGGGGAACCGCTAAGTCAGTCTGTTCAGACGTGGCATCAGAAAGCGAAAGGCAAAGCCGTCATTGATTATAGTTTTCATCTGATGATTGCGGAAATCAACGATGAGGTGCTTGCGGAGCTGCCGGCCATGATTCATGACGAGGGCATCACTTCTCTGAAGGTTTTTATGGCTTACAAGAACGTCTTCCAAGCGGATGACGGGACGCTCTATCGTACTTTGCTTGAGGCGAAAAAGCATGGTGCTCTTGTGATGGTGCATGCAGAAAACGGCGATGTGATTGAGTATTTAATCAAGGAAGCGCTCGAAGCGGGACAGACTGATCCGATTTATCACGCGTTGACTCGGCCATCCTTGATCGAAGGAGAAGCGACAGGACGCGCTGCCAAGCTCACGGATTTGGCCAACTCTCAGCTCTATGTGGTTCATGTGACGTGCGAAGAGGCTGTGCAACAGATTACCGAGGCTCGTAATCGCGGTGTTGATATCTGGGGTGAAACGTGCCCGCAGTATTTGATGCTTGATCAAACGTATCTGGAAAAGCCTGATTTCGAAGGCGCGAAATACGTGTGGTCTCCGCCGTTACGGCCGAAGTTTCACCAAGACGTGCTGTGGAATGCGTTGAAAACAGGCCAGCTGCAGACGGTAGGCTCGGACCAGTGCTCGTTTAATTTTAACGGTCAAAAAGACTTAGGGCTCGGGAACTTTAGTAAAATTCCCAACGGTGGGCCATGCATCGAGGACCGATTCTCCATCTTGTTTTCTGAAGGGGTAGGGAAAGGTCGAATCACGCTGAATCAGTTCGTAGATATCGTGTCGACACGAAGCGCGAAGCTATTTGGTTTGTTTCCGAAAAAGGGGACGATTGCGGTTGGCGGGGACGCGGATATTGTGATTTTTGACCCGCATGCAAAGCGTACGATTTCGGTCGAAACCCACCATATGAACGTGGATTATAATCCCTTTGAGGGGCTTGAAATAACGGGGGAGCCTGTGACGGTTCTATCTCGTGGAGAGTTCGTTATTCGGGATAAACAATTCGTAGGTGAGGCAGGAAAGGGTCAATTCATCAAGAGGGGAACATATGTTTCGTCGTCGTCCAAAGTGAGTAAAGCGGAGAAGGAAACTGTCCAGGGAGGTGCCCCCTATGTCTGAATTTGAGCTCTTTCAAGCGGAAAAAAATAAACTTGACGGCTTCGTCGCACAGAAATTCAAAATAGTCGGCGTGCTCGAGGATCTAGAAGGGGCGTGGCTAGATCTCGAGCACCCCGGCGGGGAAACGGCTAGGCTTCATTTGACGACAGCCAACGCTAGAAAGTATTACGTCAACGTACTATTGTCGCAAGGCAAATCCAAAGCTTAACGGATGGCTCCGTTCAGATACGCATAGCCATGCATCGCGAGCTCCAACGCGATTCGCTTCTGCGGTAGCATGAAATCTTCCCCGAGAATCGCGGCGATTTTGTCTAGCCGATGGTATAGCGTTTGCCGAACAATAAACAGCTCCTTCGCTGTTTCCTGTTTCGAGCCGGAAAGCGTTAAATACACGTGCAACGTTCTCAAAAGCTGACCATTCTTCTCGCGATCATACGTAAGAATATCTCCGAGATACTCATCAATGAACGCGGTCAGTTGACCGGATTGCTTCATGAGCAAGATCACCTTGTAGACGTGCAGTTCGTGATAGAAGGGCTTCGTGAGCACGCCGATATCCTTTTGGATTTCTAACGTCTCTAAGGCGGATTCATAGCTGGCATGAAGTTGAAGCGGGTCGCTGACGGCTTTGCCAATGCCCAAAAGTGTTGGTAGTAGATTCGTATCTAGCGTTTTTTGGAAGCGTTGGATCGTTCGCAGGATACGCTCATGACTAGTTCCTGTGGGCATTTGATCTATGAGGATGAAGACAATACGCTGCTCATAAACCGTAGGTAGCAAATAAAAGCCTTCTCTCTCAAACAGGGAGCGGGCGATCATTTGTTTTTGAAATAGCAGTGTTTCTTGCGATTTGAAACCATCGCTTCCTGCGGTCTTATCGAACACGCAAACGATAACTGGGCCTAGCTTCACGGCAGGCTTGACGTTCATGACATAATCGCGAATATCCTGAAGTGAATGCTTACCGCTTAACCAGTCGGTTATCCATTGATCCTGTTTGAAGCGGGTTTTCTCCTCGATATAGGTGGTACGCATCATTTCTTGCGCAATGGCGGTCGCGCATCGATCCAAAGCCAGAATTTGAAACTCGCTCAGCTCTTGTTCGGCATATAAAAGTAGATCGGCGAACAAATGTTCTAGTGCGAGGATGGGGCGATGGGCTAGCTTGTTTTTGACATCAGATAAGTGAAATATTTCGCCGAATATCCATTTTTCATAAAAGGCAGCACCCTCATCTTTTGGTAAGGAGGGAACGAAAACCGCGACATCCGTATCGAACGGGAAAAAGGCGACCTGCGCTTGTGTCGTCTCCTGCAATAGCTTAAGTAGCGGCCGCAAACCTTTGCCAGATAGGAGCAGTTGATTAAGCTTCGTTGAGAGCGATTCAAGATCGGATACCATTTTGTGATGCTGATGTATGAAATGCGTATGTAAATCCTGTGTGATATCAATATAACGAACTTCCTCATGGAAAAAAATGAGTGGGAAATTCGCTTGAAGGGCAAGCGTCTTCATGCATTCAACCGGCTGTTTCGTATAGGTACCTAACTCGATACACAATCCTGAAGCTCCGCTGTCAATCAGTTGCCGAAGGAACGAAAGACTCGTTTCCTCGTTGTCTTGCCAACCAATCCCCGTGCTAAGAATAAGTTCATTTCCATTCAAAAGGTGACCAACTTGTGTAACTTCCATGATGTGAACCCAGCGAACTTTACGAGCCAATGCTTCTTCGGTAGCAATCGCCTCTGCCTTTTGAAAGAGAGGGCGCTGCAAAATATCGTGCACGGTTAATTGTAAAAGTGTCTGTACCAGGCGAAATCACCACTTTCATGTTAGGAAAGTTAACGAAATTGCGAAAAGTAAGGGAATGAACCCTATTATACAATGTGTCCAATGACATGTGGAGAAAATTTATGGCCCCAGGAGATGATCGATGATGACGGACCTGCAAAATTTGATCAATGGCGTATGGGTGGATGCAATCGGTGGTGAAATGAGTGATGTGCTCAATCCTGCAACGGGTAAAGTGATTGCGCGTGTGCCGCTATCGACCGCCGAGGATGTTGAGCGTGCAGTTAGTGCTGCCCAAAATGCGTATGAATCATGGAGTAGAACGCCTGTTCCTAAACGAGCTCGTGTGTTGTTTCATTATTGGCAGTTGCTTCAGGCCCATGAGCATGAACTTGCCGAATTGATCACAAAAGAGAACGGGAAGAGTTATAAGGAAGCGCTTGGTGAAGTGCTGCGCGGCATCGAATGCGTAGAGTTTGCTGCCGGAGCACCTTCTCATATGATGGGGTCTACGCTCGCTAACATTTCTGCTGAAATGGACTCCGAGTTATTTCGTGTGCCGCTAGGCGTTGTCGGGGGTATAACCCCTTTTAACTTCCCCATGATGGTGCCATGCTGGATGTTCCCACTTGCGATTGCTTGTGGGAACACCTTTGTCTTAAAGCCATCGGAGCGTACACCGCTGACGGCGATGAAATTAGCTGCGCTGCTGCAAGAAGCAGGACTTCCTGATGGCGTGCTGAATGTCGTCCATGGCGCACATGATGTGGTTAACGCGCTAACGACGTCACCTTCGGTTAAAGCCGTATCCTTTGTAGGCTCGCAACCTGTGGCCAAGTATGTGTATGAAAGAGCCTCAGCTGCAGGTAAAAGGGTGCAAGCGTTAGCAGGCGCCAAAAACTATCACATTGTGATGCCTGATGCACATCAAGAGAAAACAATCGAGAACATCGTCATGTCATCGTTCGGTTCTGCAGGTGAACGCTGTATGGCGTGTTCAGCTGTCGTTGTTGTGGGGGACGGAGAGTCGTTTGTGCGCGGGCTTTCGGAGGCTGCTGCTCAGTTGGTGCTTGGCAGTGGGATGGAGGAGCGGGTCACGATGACTCCGATTATTCGTGATGAGCAGCGAACACGAATCGCAGGCTATATCGAGAAAGGGATCGCGGAAGGAGCCGAGTTGCTGATCGATGGGCGAACAGTGGAAGCGTGTGAGGGGGAGGGATTTTTCCTCGGAGCAACGATATTCGATCATGTGAAGCCAGAGATGACGATTGCCAAAGAGGAGATTTTTGGGCCGGTCTTATCGTTATTCCGTGCGGCGGATCTGAATGACGCGTTAGATTTAGTGAATCAATCGCGCTTCGGGAACTCAGCGGTCATTTACACAGAGAATGCGAAGGCCGTGCGCCAATTCCGCGAGGAAGTTGAAGCTGGCATGCTCGGCGTCAATGTTGGCGTGCCAGCGCCGATGGCCTTTTTCCCATTCTCAGGCTGGAAGGATTCTTTCTATGGCGATTTGCATGCGAATGGCAAAGACGGCGTCGAATTTTACACGAAGAAGAAAATGATTACTTCGCGGTATTTTTGAGTTTAGATGGAGGTTCGGGTGTCTTCAGAGCTACTCACGGTTTCAAGACGCTCTGGAATGATGAAAAACATCACTACAGAGCCACTCAATGGCTCCAATCACACTGAAATGATGAAATCCATCACTACAGCTCGTGAAATTGCCATATATCCAGGATGTAGATGCTGAAATGATGAAAAACATCACTACAGCGTCATTCACAGTTTCCAGACGCGCTGAAATGATTAAAAACATGACTACAGGTCAAGGACGCTCATCCTGCCAGTAGCGGTGGTTGCGAAAAGACATAAACCGCCGTTGAGGCGGTTTTTTTCGTTATATCAAAAGAGTCCGTTGTCGAGAAGGAGTCAATTTAGTATGATGGAGTGTACGTCAAGAGGAATACGGAGGACTCCATTACTATGAAAAAGAAACGAAAAAACAGCAACTCCATGGGGCAATACCGCGAGCTGCTGGGCCGCTATTTGTTTCCTCAGAAGGGGACACTGATCGGACTGACACTGTTGTTGTTCGCATCCATTGGACTGCAGCTGATTAATCCGCAAATCATCCGCTATTTTATTGATACAGCTCAGTCGCAGGGGGCGATGCAGCCACTTTTTACAGCGGCGTTCCTATTTATTGGCTTTGCGCTGGTGCAGCAGCTTGTGTCCGTGATTGCGACCTATTTTAGTGAAAATGTCGGTTGGAAAACAACGAATAAGCTGCGCGTTGATTTAGCGGCACATTGTTTATCGCTGGATATGTCCTTTCATAAAAGTCATACGTCCGGTTCGCTAATTGAGCGTGTGGATGGGGATGTGAATGCGCTAGCGAATTTCTTCTCCAGCATGATCATTCATTTATTTGGCAATGTGCTGTTGATGGCTGGTATTCTCGTGCTATTATTCCGTGAAAATTGGATAATTGGCGTGGGCATGGCTGTTTTCGTCGTGTTCGCGATATATATGATTGGGTGGATTCGTCAATTTGCAGTGCCCGTTTGGGCAGGGTGGCGGCAGGCGAACGCTGAGTTTTATGGTTTTATCGGTGAGCATTTGGAAGGTACGGAAGATATTCGCGCCAATGGTGCGGTGAGCTTTGTGATGAATCGCTTCTATACCATGCTTAGAAAAATGCTGCCGCTGCGCGTCAAAGCCTTCCTCGGTTTCTGTGCGATGTGGAACATGTCGATCTTCGTTTTTGCGTTAGGAAATGCGATGGCGTTTGGGATCAGCGCCTACTTATGGCATAGCAATCAGATTTCACTTGGCACTGTGTATTTAATTTTCTTCTATACGGAGTTATTGGCAAAGCCCATTGAAAAGATTCGGACGCAAATGGAAGATTTGCAAAAAGCAGACGCAAGTATTTCCCGCATTCGAGAGCTATTCGCGATTCAGTCCAAGATTCAAGATGGGCGAGGGGCCAAGCTTCCGGATGGACCGCTCGGGGTTGATTTCAAGGATGTCGTATTTAGCTATGATGAGGATCAGCCGACGATTGATAACCTGACGATGACTTTGAAGCCCGGCGAAGTGCTTGGTTTGCTTGGGCGCACAGGGAGCGGGAAGTCCACGATTGCCAGATTATTATTGCGATTCTATGATCCGCAAAGCGGAGTGATTGCACTTAGCGGCACTGATATTCGCGATTGTAAACTAGCGGATCTGAGGAAACGTGTCGCTCTCGTTACGCAAAACATTGAAATCATCCAAGGGACAATTCGTGATAATTTAACCTTTTATAATGAGAAGATTCGGGATGTACAGATTATTGAGGTGCTTCATGAACTTGGATTAGGCGCTTGGTATGAAGCGATGCCAGAGGGACTGGATACAGTACTTGCTTCGGGCGGAAGCAGCTTGTCTGCGGGAGAGGCACAGTTGTTGGCTTTTGCACGTGTATTCTTAACGAATCCAGGATTGGTCATTATGGATGAAGCTTCATCGCGACTGGATCCACTCACGGAGCAGCGGATGGAGAAGGCTGTTTCCAAATTGTTAAATGAACGCTCCTGCATCATGATCGCCCATCGACTATCCACCGTTCAGCGTGCAGATCATATCGTCATTTTGGATAGAGGGCGTGTGCTGGAATCAGGCCTGCGAGAGGTTTTGGCCGCTGACCCTAACTCCCGCTTCAGCCAATTACTCGCGACAGGGTTAGAGGAGGTGTTGGCATGACGACGTTTCAATATTTAAAAGGACTTATCATGTATAAGCCATTCCGGTATTTTATTAATGCCTTCGCATGGACAGTCATTTATTTGGCGCCGATCGCACCGGGTCTTATTACAAAAGCTTTCTTTGACACATTGACGGGGAATACCACACTAAAGTTTGGCGTGTGGGGCTTGATTGCGTTACTGATCGGGGCAGCCCTTGGACGGATCCTGCTGATCATCATTGGATTCATTACGGATGTGCATTTCCGCTTCCGCATGGGGATGCTGCTTCGCCGCAATTTGCTTGAGCATGTCTTAAAGCAACCTGGCGCACAAGCGATTCCCGTATCACCTGGGGAAGCGATCAGTCATTTCCGGGACGATGTGGATCAATCGGAGGAAGCGGCGAGCTGGTCGGTTGACGTGTTTGGGATGACGTGTTTCGCTCTCGTGTCAGGATACATATTGATTCGAATCGATGCACAAATGACACTGCTCGTGTTTATGCCAATCGTTGTCGTCATCACGGCGGCTCAACTAGCAACCGTACGTTTGCAAAAATACCGCGCCGCTAGCCGTGAATCTACCTCCAAAGTAACTGGTGAAATCAGCGAGATGTTCGGCAATGTGCAAGCCATTCAAGTGGCTGGCGCGGAGAAGCGAGTTATAGAGCGGTTTGGCAGCTTCGGTGATCAACGTAGAAAAGCGATGCTTAAAGATCGGCTGATGAGTGAATTGCTCGATTCTGTCTTCTCCAATTCGGTCAATTTGGGAACGGGACTCCTGCTTTTATTAGCGGGGACGAAAATGCGAGCAGGGACGTTCACGGTCGGTGACCTCGCGTTGTTTGTTTACTATTTGACGTTCGTGACTCAGTTTATTACGAATGTTGGGAAGTTTATCACTTATTTTAAGCAAATGAGTGTTTCACTGGAGCGGTTGACGTTTCTCTTGCAGGGGGCGTCAGCGAAGGTGTTGACGATGGTGAAGCCTTTGTATTTGAAGAAGGAGCGGGTCGGGAAGGATGATCAAGACCAAGACCAAGCGACTGACAGCGTGGTTGCACCCCCGCTGCAACGGTTGGAAGTGAATGGGCTCAGCTACACCTACCCGGATACGGGTAGAGGCATCGCTGACATTCATTTCTCTATGCGAAGAGGATCGTTCACCGTTATCACGGGAACGATCGGTTCTGGCAAAACCACGCTGGTTCGTTCCCTTCTTGGGCTGTTGCCCAAGGAGAAAGGAACGATTGCGTGGAATGGTGTGCCCGTCGAAGACCCGGGCACCTTCTTTACACCGCCGCAGAGCGCGTATACCGCGCAGGTGCCGCGGCTATACAGCGATACGCTGCGCAATAATATTTTGCTCGGGCAAGCGGAGCAAGGCGACAGCTTGCAGCAGTCACTGAACGCGGCGGTGCTCGAGTACGACGTCGCGCAGCTGCCTGGCGGGCTGGACACGGTCATCGGCCCGCGCGGGGTGAAGCTCTCTGGCGGCCAAGCGCAGCGGACGGCCGCAGCTCGCATGCTCGTGCGGGACTCCGAGCTGTATGTCTTCGACGACCTGTCGAGCGCACTCGACGTTGAGACGGAGCAAAAGCTCTGGGAGCGGATGTTCCAGCGCCGCAGTGATGCGACGTGTCTGGTCGTCTCGCGCCGCAAAACCGCGTTGACGCGTGCCGACCACATCATCGTGATGATGGATGGCCGCATCGAAGCGGAAGGCACGTCGGAGGAACTGCTGCGCCACAGCTCCACGTTCCGCGAGCTGTGGTATGGGGACGACCGCGAAGCGTAGCATAATCGACGAGCGGAGCTGTCATTGTTTACAATAAAAAAGGGGATTTGAAAGTCGTCACGAATAAATTTACATCATCAGTCAGGCTTATAGCTCTTTGAAGCATTTAGTTAGAAAAAATCGTTACTACTTAGGTAATGGTTTTATGGTTTCATGATTTCTCAACAAGGGATAGATTCTAGCGATGAATAGCATTTTAAATTATTGTAAAAGCTTTTGCAGGATTAGTAGTCGGATGGACTGATTTTCGTGTAATTTGATGTACTTTTGCAGGAATGATACCATCCGAGACTGTGAAGCTTTGCGTGATAACCTTCTTTTGAGCACTTTGAACACTGGAAGTACCTAAGTAGTTCCGAAAAATCAAACTAAAATGAATTAAATCAATCCCATTGATGATTTAATTCGATTTCGCCGAACTATTTTATCAACTTTCAGTGTGATAGCTGATTTAAGGCATTTTAAGTGCAGAATTCGAACTAATATTTACACAGATAACATTGAAAAGTCAGTAGAGTTTTATCAATCGTTAGGTTTGACGAAGGCTGGGGAAGCCTTTCAAGACAAAGAGGAGAAATGGGAATTTGTGGGGATCTTAACGATACGAACGGACAGTATAGCGTAGAAATTGCTATCCAGAAAATCACAGATGAATTATATTAAGTGTGATAGGGTCGGTCTCTTTTTCGGTAACAATCATTTTATGTAGGCGTGGTGGTTGAATATAATGAAACTTTCTTCGATATCGAGCAAGAACGAGTCTAATGACGTCGATTTAGTCATGTTCATGGGGCAATCCAATATGGCTGGCCGGGGAATCGCTGCCGAGGCTCCTAATGTGCCGAACGGCTACGGTTACGAGTTTAGGGCCGTATCTGACCCGACTAAGCTTTACCCCATTACGGAACCGTTCGGAGTGAACGAAAACAATGCTTTAAGCGGAATCACGGAATCATCGAAAACTGGCTCGATGGTTTCGGCCTTCGCTATAGAGTATTACACAATCACGAGTCGTCCAATTGTTGGCGTATCATGTTCCAAAGGGGGAACGTCAATCAACTTATGGCAGCCGAATGGGGCATTTCTGAACGATGCCATTGCCCGTTTTAATACGGCCAAGTCCTGGCTAACAGCAAACGGCTATACGATCAAGAATAAATTCATGGTTTGGTGTCAAGGTGAGACGGACGGCGATAACTTGATGACGTCGACGGATTATACAATCAAAATTAAGGCGATTATCGATGTCATGGTAGCAGCTGGTCTCGATCGCTGCTACATCGTTCGAATCGGGAATCATCGAGACCATGCAACGCTTTATGACCCGATCATTCAAGCACAAACCGAGCTTTGCAATACATACGCGACAGCGGTTCTTGTCTCGACCAAATTTTCAGGAATGGCTGCTGCGGGGTTGATGAAGGACCAGTTCCACTATACTCAAGCTGGCTATAATACAGTCGGTGCCGACGCTGGCATTAACACAGCGCTTCATATCGTCTCAATGAAATAATTGAAAATCCAGGATTCAACTAACGGAAAAGTATGAGTGAGAATGTTCAAATAAATTGAAAACCGCACTTGCAAGCCACCTATCACCTTATCTCGCAGAAACCCACCCGATGCTGCCAACAGAAGGTGGGTTTTCTATCTCAAGCGCAAAGGATGAGAATTTCGTATGATCAACACGCTCATTTTGGTTTTCGTATTAACGATGATTATTCACACGGCGGAGACGCTGTCTTACTCGATTCGCTATGCGGGTGTGCGGGTGAATAAGCTCGCAGTGGCGCTTTCGTTGGTTGGCATTGTCGTGCTCGTTTCGCGCACAGCGAACCTGATCCAGGCGCCGATGACGGCGAATTTTGTGGATTTTGCCAAGCATGAGCCCACCTTTGATTTGGTGCGATATTTGCGGATCTCTTTATTGGCATCGTCCATTGGGACGGTCATCGCCATCGCGTTATTTCCTACTTTTATCAACATTAGTGCTAGAGTCATTGCTCGTCTCGAAATTGCAGGATCGCTACCGAAGATGCTCACGAATGTCACCATTTCACAGCTAAAAAACACAACGAAATACATCAAAAAGCCCAATGTGAAGCTAAGTCAGTTCCGGTACCTCGGCATTTCCAAACGGTTTCTGTTCATTAATATCGTGGTTACAGCGTTTTATTCCGTAGGTGTTCTAGCCTCGCTGTATGCGGCTCATTTATGGCCCGATCATGCGACGACTGCTTCACAAGCTTCCGGTCTGATCAACGGGATTGCCACCATTTTGCTAACGATATTCATTGATCCGCAATTAGGTCTCATCACCGATAAGGCTCTGCATGACGAAGCTCAGCGCAAACAATTGGGCAAAATTTACGCCCTGTTGATGACAACACGATTCCTAGGTACGTTATTGGCGCAAGTTTTTCTCGTTCCGTCCGCCTATTTTATTGGATGGTGTGTTCAACTGTTTTTCTAATTGAGCCCAAATCCTTTCATTCAGCCCGCTTGCTTGGTATAATAGCCACTATCATAGTAGCGCAAAATAGAAACGGAGTCCGACCATGAAGAAGTTTAAGAAATTTTATATTGAAATTACGAGCGTATGCAATTTGGCATGCACGTTTTGTCCGCAGACGAAGCGTCAAGCGAATTTCATCAAAATAGATACGTTTACGAATATCCTTGACCAAATCAAGCCGCACACAGATCACATTTACTTGCATGTGAAGGGGGAGCCGTTGCTTCATCCCAAAATCGATGAACTGCTCGATATCAGCCATGAAAAGGGCTTTAAGGTTAATATCACAACGAACGGCACGCTCATTACCAAAAACAGGCACAAGCTGCTGGATAAACCCGCGCTGCGCCAAATGAATTTCTCTTTGCACAGCTTTGACGGCCATGAGGGCTCCGAGGACAAAGAGGGTTATGTGACCACTGTTCTACGGTTTGCCAAGGAGATCGTTGCCAAATCCAACGTCATTATTTCCTTCCGTTTATGGAATCTGGATACAGATAATCAAACGAATTTGGAACGGAATCGGAATCGTGAAGTGCTGGAATTGCTGGAGAAAGAGTTTGAGCTCGATTATAAAATTGATGAAAAATTCGTCCGCGGAACCGGTGTTAAGCTTGCCGAACGCGTCTATCTGAATCAGGATCACGAATTTCAGTGGCCTGATTTGAAGGCGGAGGAGATTGAGGGACCTGGTTTCTGCCACGCCTTGCGCAATCAAGCGGGTATTCTCGTAGACGGAACCGTTATTCCTTGTTGTTTAGATGGGGAAGGGGTCATCAACCTAGGAAACATTAACCATACGCCTTTCTCCGAAATCGTAGAGGGTGAAAGAGCGAATCGCTTATTCGAAGGCTTTTCCAGACGAGAAGTAGTCGAGGAATTATGCCGGAAATGCGGATATCGCGAACGGTTTAGTATGTAAAATGATAGCTCATTCCTAACAACGGTTATGCTGTTAGGAGTGGGCTTTTCATTTACTGCTCGAATTTTTGCTTTTACGAAACATTCATGAGATAATACAAGTTTGATTCAAACTATGGGTTGGGGGCACAAACGTGGGACGTTATCCATTTGCATATGATCATGCTCAGCCATTTATGCAGCAGGTGTCCGACTGGATTGCGGATATCTTCTATGACATATTACCTGAAGCAGGTTTTGAGGTTCGGGATGAACAGATTTACATGGCTTTTCAGCTAGAGCGGGCTTATGCTGAGAAACAGACGATTTTTGCGGAAGCTGGCGTTGGCACAGGGAAGACGTTGGTGTATTTATTATATGCGATTTGTTATTCACGCTTCATGAAGAAGCCAGCTATCATTGCCTGTGCGGATGAATCGTTAATTGAGCAGCTGGTTAAGCCTGGTGGGGATATTGATAAAATTTCTCGCCATTTGAATTTGGTAATTGATGCACGACTCGCGAAGTCCCCGGATCAATATGCCTGCTTGGTTAAGTTGGATGAGGCTAGATTTGGCCACGAGGATACAGGGTTGTATCGTGAGGTGTATGAGGGTTTACCAGATTTTGTGCATACGCGTGAAGCGCTGCAAACCTTCCATGCCTATGGTGATCGCAAAAACTACCCGCAACTGAACGATGAGCAGTGGCACCGCATGAACTGGGATGCCTACCAAGACTGTTTTGTGTGTGATAAACGGCATCGGTGTGGACAAACCTTATCCCGTGAATCGTATCGGAAGTCAGCAGATTTAATTATTTGTTCACATGATTTCTACATGGAGCATGTGTGGACATATGACGGTAGAAAGCGCGAAGGACAGTTACCGTTGCTGCCAGATCACTGCACCGTAGTGTTTGATGAAGGACATCTAATGGAATCCGCTGCCCAAAAAGCGTTGACCTATAAGCTAAAGCATATGGTTTTCGAGGAATTGGTCATTCGTCTGTTAAAAGGGGAAGTTCGTGAAACCTTAGCCGTCTGTATTGATCGCGCGATTGAGCAGAGCGAACGCATGTTTGAGGTGTTAGAACGCTGTTGTCGGCCGATTGCAGGATCGGAACGTAAGATGATCGTGATGAGTGATCTCTTGAAAAGAGAGATTCATACGCTTTGTGATATTTTATCCGAAATTGAAGAGGAACTTGTCTTTGAAGGGGAAATGTTTACCCTCAATGATTATCAGCTGAAGATTGTCGAGGAGCATCTGGAGATGATGCAGAAGGCGCTCGCGTTATTCCGCAACGATCATTCTTTCATTTGCTGGGCGACGGAGAGTATCACGGGACTCAGTCTTGTCATTATGCCAAGAACGGTGAAGGAAGTGCTGAAGGAGCATGTTTTTTCTTCTAAAATGCCGATTGTCTTCTCCTCGGCGACACTTTCGGTGGAAGGCAGCTTCGACTATGTGGCGAACAGCTTAGGTTTGGAGAAATATCTCTCATTCTCGGTAGATTCACCCTATGACTATGCGGAACGGATGGAAGTCATTGCTCCGCGCTTCACGGAAGGCGGAACATTCCAAGAGAAGATGACTTCTGCCGTTAGCTTGTTGAAAAGGACGGAAGGCAGAGCGCTTGTTCTGTTCCCAACACATCAAGAATTACAACGCTTCAAATCGGAAATGTCATCTCGAACGGATTGTAAGGATCTAACCTTCTTCTATGAAGGAGATCAAGAAATCTCGCATGTGATCGCAGCATTCCAAGGGGATGAACACAGCGTGTTGGCTGCTGTTAGCCTGTGGGAAGGACTCGATATTCCAGGTCCATCACTTTCGAATGTGATCGTCTGGGCGCTTCCGTTTCCTCCGCCAGATCCGGTGTTTAACGCGAAACGTGAAGCGGCAGTTTCACCGTATGAAGAAGTCGATATTCCTTACATGCTGCTGCGGTTGCGACAAGGGATGGGGCGGTTGATTCGGACGCGCGAGGATAGCGGGATTATTGCGATTTTTAGCGATGAGCTGTATACGAATGCTTCGCTTCGAGACCATGTGGAGCGGGTTTTACCAGCGGGCGTTGTGATGAAGTCAGAATTGTAGATAGTGAAAACCAAAAAACAGGATACCCTACACTCATTTTGAGTAAGGGTATCCTGTTTACCTTTAGTAAATTAATCTAATGGATAATCGTAAAATTTGATAATACCATGTGATTCAGTGAAAAGATCCCATGTATCAAACTTGAAAGGAAAAGTAATATTTTGACCTATATGTGTACCTAAGGTACCCACTGAATCGTTCTGGATGATATAGTTACTAATCCTAGTATTGAACTCACCGTTTTTATTAGCTTTCCACTGCGTAGTTGTCATGTAAGACTTATCAATAAGACGTACTAATAGATCGGGTTCAAAAAAGCCTGGTGCATTAAACGTTTCGGCTTTAGCAAAGTTTGGGATTTTTACAATGTTTTGATCCATGTCTAAAATGATTTTTTGAACAAGCCAACCATCAAGCGAATGGCCAGATAAATAAATATGTGAGTTGGGATAAGTTGTCGTAACACGATCAATTAATTTTCGAGCAATAATAATTTGATCAGGTACAATTCCGCGAGTGAGTGATAAATCGGCATCCGCATCAAGACCATTTGTAAAATCGGTTCCTCTAAAAGAGATAACGATTTGATCATCTTTTTTAAAGGCTGCTCCATAAAACCCGGAATAACCTATCGCGACCGTATCTCCGTTGTCATTCTCGTAATCAATGATTTCCCAATCTACTGGTAAATCAGGATTCTTAATAGCTACGAGCGTTTTGTGTAAATCTTCCATTGTGCTTGTTGTCATGGGCGAATAATTCGTATTCTCCTTTGGGTGGTTGACTTCATCAATGAATTGTCCAACCATTTTACCAACAAAATTATCAACATTTGCATATACGAGATGACTGAAGCGATGGAGAATTTTGTTTGAAACCGTAGTTGTAGATTCGACCTTTTGCGGTGCATTATGCATTCTTTTCATGCTAAAGTTGTCTAAGTAATCTCTACCTTGAAAAATAACAGCACCATTCATATATTCACCTGAAACACTACCCACAAAATCAACAAATAAATAATTATTGGGTCGATTAACCCAATCTAGACCAGTCAACTTGATGGCTTGCGTTTTCGTATTGTACGTGACGGTCATTGTGAATTTACCTTTTGGAATTTTTGGATTTTTCTCCCATGGCCCAAACTCAAAAGTTGCTGTTTCTCCGTCAATTCCAATTGTGACCTTCGTTTCGCCTTGTCCAGCAAAATAAGTGCCTTCCCATGTACTATGAAGTACACTATCTGCAGTAGAACTGTTAGTTCTAGAATTGATATTAATAGTTTGATCTTTCTCATCCCAAATAACGTCCGCACCCTGTGCTTCGGAACTAGAGCGAACGGGGAGATAACTACTTCCGTTAATCAGAACAACCTCTTTGTCAATCTTTTGTGAGTCAACGAACAGCTTAATGTTTGATTGTACAACCTCCAATCCATCGGCGAAAACTCTACCCCCTAAGTTTAAAAAAAGTATGACTGCGAAAAATGAAATAAGAATTAAAATTTTGTTCCGTTTCATCATGCGATTTTCCCCTTCCTATACAAGTTTTCTGATTTATTATAAAGAAAATTGTTAAATATTTCCTTACAATATTGAAAGATTAATATCCGATTTGGCCAGAAAAGTGAATTATTTAATGCTGTTCTTTTTTTACCTGTTAACAGTCTATTGGCTAACAAAAGCGTGTATATATAACATATAATTGAAAGCGTTTACAACTTGTCCAAAGAATTACGATCGACCCAATCAACCTCGGCCAATCAGGAGTGAGCACCATGAACACGTCGAAGGAGGTCGTCGCATGCAATTCTCTTATACCCAAGATCAGCAAGATATTCGAATGAAAGTTCGTGAGTTCGCGCTCGCGAACATGGAGCCTACTTCAGAAGAAAGGGATGAATTTGAACGGTTTGATCGTGTGATATTCGACAGCCTAGGTGAGCTTGGTTGGTCTGGGATACCATGGCCAAAAGCATACGGCGGCGGTGGATCCGATTTTCTAACCTATGCAATGGTGATTGAGGAGCTTTCGCGCGTGTGTGCTTCTACAGGTGTCATGCTTTCCGTACATACGTCGCTGGCCAGTTGGGCGATTCATACGTATGGCACGGAGGCTCAGAAACAAACCTATCTACTCCCAATGGCGCTAGGTAAAAAGCTTGGCGCCTACTGTCTGACGGAGAGCGAATCCGGCTCAGATGCCGGAGCCATGCGAACGACGGCAACGAAAGAGGGAGATGCGTACGTACTTAACGGCTCGAAGCTGTTCGTTACGAATGGCGGGGAGGCGGAGGTGTATATTGTTTTCGCCTTAACGGATGCGCAAAACAAGCAAAGGGGCACAACAGCCTTTATCGTGGAAAAAGGGACTGCTGGGCTTATTTTCGGCACCAAAGAAAAGAAGCTCGGCATTCGTTCATCCACCACGATGGAGCTGAGGTTTGAGGAATGCAGCGTGCCCGCAGAGAACCGATTGGGTCCTGAAGGCGAAGGCTTCCGCATCGCGATGCGAAGTTTGGATGGCGGACGGATCGGGATTGCCGCACAAGCAACGGGTATAGGCCAAGGAGCCTTGGACGCTGTCATTGCTTATGGAGCGGGGCCCGGAGCGCTCAGCGGCGAGCTATTCGATGCTCATATTTCCGAGATGGCCACGCACATTGAGGCCGCGAGACTGCTGACCTATCAAGCCGCTTGGCGTAAAAGCCAAGGGCTCTCGTATGGGAAACAGGCTGCCATAGCGAAGCTTTTTGCCAGTGATACGGCTGTAAAGGTTTGTTTGCGGGCAGTTCAAGTATGCGGTGTTTGGGGGTGTTTGAAGGAATCGAAGGTAGATCGTTATCTGCGCGATGCCAAAGTGACGCAAATTTATGAAGGGACGAATGAAATACAGCGTATTGTGATTTCGCGTTTGCTACTTTCTGAAAGCTCGTAGGAAGGGAGAGCGAAAACATGAGTGATCACTATTTGCCTGGACTTGAGCATGTGATTGCCAGTGAGACCAGTATTTCATTTCTTGATGTGGAGAAGGAAGAAATCGTTATTCGTGGGTATGATCTGATGGAGCTTGCTGAGCAAATGACCTATTTGGATGTTGTTGGTCTTTTGCTAGAAGGTGAGTTACCGAATGAACAGAGGCGATTAGCGATTGAGTCACAAATTCAATCTGTCTATGGATTACCGCCGAATGTGCGAGCGATGCTCCATCTGATGCCGGATCGAGCAGATATGATGGATGTGCTGCGAACGAGTATTTCCGCGCTAGCGAGCTTTGATGATGAGCTTGATGATCGATCACTTGAGGCTAATCGACGGAAAGCGATACGCCTGTTGGCCAAAGTGCCGCAAATTGTGGCATATGGTTATCGTGCAATCACTACGCAGCCGCTCGTTGAGCCTGATCCCAAGCTATCCTTTACGGCTAACTTCCTGTATATGATTACAGGAACGATTCCGTCGCAGGTGGAGGAAGCGATTTTTGATCAATCTCTCATTGTGTACAGTGAACATGAATTGCCGAATTCGACATTTGCGGCTCGTGTAATTGCTTCAACACAGTCTGATATATATGGCGCTCTGGTTGGCGCTGTTGCTTCACTCAAAGGTACGTTGCACGGCGGCGCGAATGAAGCGGTCATGCACATGCTGCTTGAAGCGGGTTCCGAAGATGATCTCGAAGCGTTGATTCGTTCGAAGCTAGCACGGAAGGAGCGCATTATGGGCTTTGGGCATCGCGTGTATATGCGAAAACCTGATCCTCGCGCACTGCTGATGAAGGAAGCCTTAGCACAGCTTGCACCCGCATGCAATCAACAGGAACTGTATGACATGTGCGTACGCGGGGAAGATGTGATGAGGACTGAGAAGGGGCTGCATCCCAATTTGGATTACTATGCTGCGCCTGTCTATTACTTGCTTGGCATTCCGATTGAGCTGTTTACGCCCGTTTTCCTTGCAGCACGCACGCTGGGCATCAGTGCACATGTGATGGAGCAGCATGCGAACAATCGACTCTTTAGGCCTCGTGTCCGTTATACCGGAGCGAGAGATTTACACCCCCCTCAGGGGCAAAGTCTCCCAGAAAGTGAGGACGAGATCGTATGAGTACGTCAAGTGAATCGAATCAGAGGGAGATGATTTTTGACCCGCTAATTGTAGAGATCGCTGACTACGCCTTGCATGCCGAGATTGAGAGTGCGGAAGCGTATCAGATTGCCCAGCATGTCCTGCTGGACTCTCTAGGAACAGGATTGCTTGCACTGCGTTTTCCCGCATGTACGAAGCATCTCGGTCCGATTGTTCCGGGTGCAGAGGTGATCGGCGGGGCTCGTGTACCTGGCACTAGATATGAGCTAGACCCCGTTCAAGCTGCCTTCAATATCGGGTGCATGATTCGGTGGCTCGATTATAATGACACGTGGCTAGCCGCAGAATGGGGGCATCCATCTGATAATTTAGGCAGTATCCTAGCCGTTGCCGACTATGTGAGCCGAAGGCGTATCGCAGACGGGCAAGCGCCTTTCACGATGAAGGATGTCTTAACGATGGCGATCAAAGCTCATGAAATACAAGGCGTGCTCGCTTTGGAAAATAGTTTGAATGCTGTTGGCTTGGATCATGTACATCTCGTGAAAATTGCCTCAACCGCAGTGGCGACAGTCATGCTGGGAGGTACGAAGGAGGAGGTTTGCAGCGCCGTATCCAATGCTTGGATTGATGGTGCGAGCTTACGAACGTATCGGCATGCGCCGAACACAGGCTCAAGGAAATCATGGGCAGCGGGTGACGCAACTAGTCGAGCGGTACGATTAGCCTTAATGGCAGTAGGCGGGGAGATGGGATATGCATCTGCTTTGACTGCTCCAAATTGGGGCTTTCAGGACGTTCTATTCGAAGGCAAAACGCTAACGCTTGCAAGACCACTCAGCTCCTATGTCATGGAGCATATTTTATTCAAAATTTCATTTCCTGCAGAATTTCATGCCCAAACAGCTGTTGAGTGTGCGCTCACCCTACATGAGCATATCAAAGATCATTTAGTTGACATAACTAAAATTATGTTAACTACACATAAATCAGCGCTGCGCATTATTGACAAGAAAGGCCCTCTGCATAATCCAGCAGATCGCGATCATTGCCTACAGTACATGGTTGCTATAGGTCTCCTATATGGAACATTGACTGCCGAGCATTACGAAGATGATATTGCTGCCGACCCACGAATTGATGCGCTTCGGGAGCGTATGGTTGTTGTCGAGAACGAGCAATACAGTAAGGACTATTTAGATCCAGATAAGCGTTCCATTGCGAACAGCATTCAAATTTATTTTAAGGACGGTACATCTACGGAGAAAATGGTTTGTGAATACCCGATTGGACATCGCAGGCGGCGTGCTGAGGGGCTGCCGAAGGTGATCGATAAGTTTAAAGCGAATGTGCAAACGCGTTTTCCGCGGAAACAGACGGAGGAAATTATGAAGCTATCGCTCGATTTCGAGAAGCTGATTCAGACAACCGTATCTGCGTATATGTCGCTATTCGTGATTTAATTGGTCTGCAGATCGGCTGTATGAGGTAGGAGGTTAACGATGTCATGGCTGATTGAGGAGGAGCCGAGTCAAGAGCAGTTAGCTGCGGAATGGCGGCGTTTAGTCGAAGCGGGTCCAATTCTCCAGATAATTGGTACCCATGATGGCATGGCAGCAAGAATCGCGAAGCAAGCAGGGTTTCAAGCCCTTTACTTATCGGGTGCCGCTTATACGGCCAGCAGAGGGTTGCCAGATTTGGGGCTTATTTATTCCAACGAGGTTGCAGAACGAGCTAGGGAGCTCGTTCGAGCAACAGGACTTCCGTTATTGGTCGATATCGATACGGGTTATGGCGGCATCTTAAATGTCGCTCGGACAGCGAAGGAGATGGTTGAGGCGAAGGTCGCCGCTGTGCAAATTGAGGACCAAGATATGCCGAAGAAATGCGGCCATCTCAGTGGTAAAAAACTCATTTCCACCGAAGAAATGTGTCAAAAAATTCGCACGCTCAAAGCCGTAAGCCCGACGTTGTATGTTATTGCACGGACAGATGCGAAAGGGGTCGAAGGCATGGCTGAGGCCATTACCCGTGCAAAGCACTATATCGCCGCTGGGGCGGATGCGATTTTTCCTGAAGCTCTTGAGAGTGAGGAGGACTTTCAGTATCTTCGAAGGGAAGTGGACGCACCTCTATTAGCTAATATGACAGAGTTTGGTCGTACACCTTACTTTACGGCAGCACAATTTGAAAGCTGGGGCTTCCGCATGGTTCTCTATCCCGTTACGTCGCTGCGTGTTGCAGCTAAGGCTTATGAGCGAGTATTTGAGGAGATTCGTCAGAAAGGGACGCAGTCCGGATCGCTAAATGGCATGCAAACACGCAGCGAGTTATATAAGGCAATTCGCTATGAAGATTATGAAGCTTTAGACGGTTCAATTGCGCGATCAACATGGGAGGATAAGAGTTAGGTGCATGCGGCTTGAGGGAGGGCTCCACATGGATTATAGCCTTTCAGAGGAATTGGAAATGATTCGCAGTATGGTCCGCGATTTTGCGACGGGGGAGGTTGCGCCGAAGGCGGCGCTGCGTGATGAAGAGGAGCGGTTCGATCGCTCGTTATTTGAGACCATGGGGGAACTGGGCTTAACAGGGATTCTAGTTCCTGAAGCTTATGGCGGGCTTGGCTCGGATGCGTTAACGCATTGCTTGGTTTTGGAGGAGTTAGCACGTGCCTGTACCTCGACGGGATATGCACTTTTTGTGCATAGTGCGTTGGCAGGTGCTGCGATTTCGATGTTTGGTACCGAGGCGCAGAAGAAGGTATACCTTGGCCCGATGGGTGAGGGACGAAAGCTTGGGGCATTTGCAGGGGCAGAAATGGAGCGTATGGCGGGTTCTTCTGGCGTAGAACTGCATACGAGAGCTATGCGGGACGGAGACGAATACGTTCTGCAGGGCGGAAAGTTTTTCGTTACTAATGCGGGTGAAGCGGATGTGTTTGTGGTGTTTGCAGCGACTGGGGACGATCCTGCAGCGCACTTGAGCAGTGCTTTTATGATCGAGAAAGGCACACCTGGGTTCATTTTAGGCAAAAAGGAAAGAAAGCTCGGCACGCGTGGCTCACCAAGCATGTCATTTGAATTGATGGACTGCCGTATTCCATTGGCAAATCGTCTTGGCGAGGAGGGTGACGGGCATCGGATTGCTTTGCGAACGCTGGAGAGTGCTCGAAGTGGTGTCGCAGCACTTGCGGTAGGGCTCGCACAAGCAGCCATAGATGAGGCTATTGCGTATGCGAAGACTCGCAAGCAGTTCGGTAAGCCGATTGCGCAGCAGCAGGCCATCGCCTTTAAGCTTGCAAACATGGCAACGCAAATCGAAGCAGCTAGGCTGCTCACGTATCAAGCGGCATGGCGAGAGAGTCAAGGCATGGAGAGTAGAGAAGAAGGAGCATATGCAAACTTGTTCGCTGGGGATACGGTGATGGCGGTAGCCATTGAAGCCGTTCAAATCTTTGGCGGCTATGGGTATACGAAAGAATACCCAGTTGAACGGTATATGCGCGATGCGAAAATGCTCCAAATGGTTGAAGCAACAATGGATGAGCAGCGTAGAGTGATTGCGCGTTATTCAAGGGTGTAGTGAGAGGAAAGACTGGAGGGCGAGGTGTATGCGAGAAAGTGTCATTGTGGGCGGTGCGAGAACCCCATTCGGTAAGTTCGGTGGCGCGCTGAAGGATGTTCCGGCTGTCGAGTTGGGCGGGATCGTCATCAAGGAAGCCATACGACGCGCATCTCTGGATCCTTCGTCGATCGAGGAAGTCATCATGGGCATGGTGCTGCAAGGAGGTGCAGGACAGATCCCTTCCCGTCAGGCGGCGCGTAAGGCGGGACTGGATTGGAATGTGACGTCAGAGACGATCAACAAAGTATGCGCGTCAGGACTCCGTAGTGTAACCATGGCGGACCAAATTATCCGCGCAGGGGATGCTTCGACACTCGTGGTCGGCGGCATGGAAAGCATGAGCTCCGCTCCGTATCTGGCGACGGATGCGCGTTGGGGAGCACGAATGGGCGAACAGCGACTTATCGATCTTATGATTCATGATGGTCTCACTTGTCCCTTCGAACGTGTGCATATGGTGGTTCATGGCAGTCGTGTTGCTGCTGAGTTCAATATTGGACGTCAGGAGCAGGACGAGTGGGCTTTGCGCAGTCATCAACTAGCGTTACAAGCGATATCCAAGGGATATTTTGCAGAGGAAATTGTAGCTATCCAAGTCGGTGCGAACGTGGTTGATCGCGATGAGGGACCGCGTATGGATACGAGTATGGCTAAGCTTGCCGCATTAGCTCCGGTATTCGATAAGCAAGGCAGCATTACAGCGGGGAATGCGCCTGGTGTGAATGATGGCGCAGCTGCTTTGGTTGTTATGGCGTGGGAAGCTGCCTTAGATCAGGGTGTAACGCCGCTCGCTACGATAATTGGGCATGCCAGTGTTGGTGAGCGTGCGCCTTATATCGCGACAGCACCTGCTTTGGCAATACGGAAGCTGCTGCAGCAAACGGGAATGACACTGGATCAGATCGATCGATTCGAGGTGAATGAAGCTTTTGCCGCTGTCGTACTCACGAGCGAGAGTATGCTGGGGTGGGATGT
Source organism: Paenibacillus sp. J22P143 (assembly GCF_059692035.1). Taxonomy (NCBI): domain Bacteria; kingdom Bacillati; phylum Bacillota; class Bacilli; order Caryophanales; family Paenibacillaceae; genus Paenibacillus; species Paenibacillus sp. J22P143. The sequence goes on along the minus strand of NZ_JCAUAQ010000006.1, from coordinate 49,464 downwards.
GCAGCGCGTCAATGTCAACGGCGGAGCAATTGCGCTCGGTCATCCGATTGGTGCGAGCGGCACGCGGATTATTCTTACTTTAATTCATGAGCTTCGTAGAATTGGCGGTGGTTACGGGATTGCAGCGATATGCAGCGGGACGGCGCAGGGTGATGCGATCCTGCTTCATGTGGAGTAACAGCATGGAGAGTAAGCAGTTAGTGCAAGTAGATGTCGACTAATACGGAAGGAAAGCAACGATGGATGAATCCCAGTTGATTCAATGAAGCAGTAGGAGCGATGTAAGATGTCTATACAAACCATCATGGTAGTAGGGGCAGGGCAGATGGGGAGTGGAATTGCTCAAGTGGCTGCATCTGCTGACCGAAGGGTGCTTTGGCACGATCTTTCTATGCCTTTGATCGACAAAGGTATGTTGAACATCCGCAAACATTTAGATCGGAGTGTAGCGAAAGGAAGGTTGGCGGAGGAAGCAAAAGCAGAAATTCTTAGCAGGATTCAGCCGACGGTAGCAATTGAAGAGGCTGCGCATGTTGATCTCGTGATTGAGGCGATTTCCGAAAATATGGCTTGGAAATCGGTGCTTTTTCAAAAGTTGGACGGAATCTGTCCGCCTAATGTGATTTTGGCAACGAATACATCCTCTTTGCCGATTACTGAAATCGCCTCTGCGACCACACGCCCCTCGCAGGTCATCGGGATGCATTTCATGAACCCAGTTCCTGTGATGCCGCTTATTGAAATCATTCGTGGTCTTGAAACGTCACAGACCGTATTTGAAGCGATCTATGAGCTTAGTAAGGAACTTGGCAAAACACCTGTTGAGGTGCAGGATTTTCCCGGATTCGTTTCGAATCGCATTCTGATGCCGATGATTAACGAAGCTGTTTTTACGGTATATGAAGGTGTAGCCACGGTGGAAGCTGTAGATACGGTGATGAAGCTTGGGATGAACCATCCTATGGGGCCGCTAGAGCTAGCTGATTTAATTGGCTTGGACACTTGTTTATCGATCATGGAGATTCTCTATGAGGGTTTCAAGGATTCGAAATATCGACCCTGTCCGCTGCTCCGGAAATATGTGAAGGCTGGGCGCCTCGGACGTAAGTCAGGGCAAGGATTTTATGTATATTCAAATTGATCGCTAAGCTAGGTTGTTGGGGATGTGCAGTCACTCAGATGAGGGGCTGTTTTTTTTGTTTTGGAAGGTAATTTAAGGCATGGAATGGAATAGATAAGTAGCGTATGAGGTTAGCATGTAATAAGGATGTACTTCTACTTCCAAAGCGACATGTTGCTGACATGGAAGGTATGGACGAAGAGACGTCAGTAGCTTTACTAAAGGCTTCAATGAAAATGTCCCGTTTGATTAAAAAGCTCTATCAACCTGATGGTATCACGATTCTCCAAAATGGCGGTGCATTCAATGATTTGGGCCATGTACACGTACATGTTTTCCCGAGATATGTCGGGGATGGCTTTGGTTGGTTGGAGCCTGAGGATCATAATGAAAATCGAAATCGGCTGGCAGAAACTAAATTGAAGATGATTAATGACATTAATAATTCATGCGATTAATAATAAAAAGTTGGCATTGCGTTAGCAACATGATAAACTGCTAAAGGCGACACCGCAGCGGATTGATCCGATTTACTAGGACAAGCAGATCAGGCTGTGTCCAACAAAGGAGGCAATCTCAGTGAAATTTCGAGCCGTATCGAACGAGACCAAGATGAATTATTTGCTCTGGCGTATACAGAATGAAATTAGGGAAGAAGATAAATACTTGGCGTCTTTACCGTTTGATCCTTCACCCGTCATTGGCGTAGTAAAGTATCATCTGGATCAGTGGGATCCAATTCAACTGCTTGAGAGTGGAAGTCTTGACGACGAATATGATGGTGAGGCTCGCAGCGTAGCCATTTATATAATTAAACATATGGATGATATAAGTGTTGCTGGACTAGGACAAGCAATCCATCGAATTTTCAAAAAATCCTTTCTGGATGAATTTCAGTCTGATGAGGTGACATTTGAAATCGCAATTGCTATCCTGGGTGAGCTGACTAATGGAAATGAGGAAGAATCGTGAGTGAATTGGTTGGGAAATACTGTGCCAAGTTTTTTGGCAAAACAGGTGTCATTCTTGAAATTGGAGTTGTGAAAAAGGTAGCAAGTCGTACCATTCATGTGGACTGGGGTACGAAAACATGGGTGTATCAGAACCGTGATTTCAACTGGACGCCTCTAACTAAGGAAGAGTTCGAAGTCAAATACAAAAAGCCGAAATTCTCAGACGCAGCGCTAGTGCGTGCCGCAGAATTGGGCTTGAAAATTACGTATAATTAAGTTGCGGCTGCCTTAGGGCGGCCGTTTCTTTTTGTTCCGGCGAAAATCTACCGTTAAAAGCGGCTGCTCATCGACTAGCTAGGAAAAATTGAATACTACTTATTTTTTCCAAATAAATGGGCTGTGAGCATGATAAAATAAGTAATGAGGGATGAATATTAGTGAGGTGCAGACATGAAATTTGTACTTATATTCGGTCCGCAAGCTGTAGGCAAAATGACAGTGGGCCACGAACTTGAAAAAATAACCGAGTTGAAGCTCTTTCATAATCATATGACGATTGATCTTGTTCATCCTTTTTTCGGGTATTCCGCAGAAACTTGGCGGTTAGTTGATTTATTTCGGTTTGAGATTTTTGAGGCTGTTGCGAGAAATGAGCTTCATGGATTAATTTTCACGTACGTATGGGCTTTGGACGTGCAGGCCGATTGGGATTTTGTGCAAAAAACCATCTCGATTTTCGAATCCAAGGGTGGCGAGGTCTATTTCGTTGAACTTGAAGCGCCTGTAGATGAACGAATTGAAAGGAACAAAACACCACATAGACTTGAACATAAGCCTACCAAACGTGATCTCGAACAATCGGAACAGAATTTACTCACAAGTATGGAGAAGCATCGATTGAACTCGCTCGAAGGTGAAATCATTAGGGAGAATTATATCCGAATCAACAATGCAGGTATAAGTCCAGAGGATGTTGCCGCGATGATCAAAGAAAAGTTTGATTTCTGAATCCCTTCACGAAAAGAATGGAGGAATAGCGGATGTTACACATTAGAGAACTGCAGCTTTCCGAGGAATATCCGATTCACTTGTTTCTATTAGCTGATCCAGAACTAGCGATGGTTGAATCTTATGTCTATCAAAGCAAATGTTTCGTGCTAGAAGAAAATCATGAAATTATGGGTTCGTATTTGCTGCTTCCAACGAGACCGAAGACGATTGAATTGGTGAACATCGCGGTGATTACGAAGAAACAAGGCAGGGGCTATGGAAAGGAACTCGTCAAGCACGCGGTGATGACAGCGAGAGCGTTGAACTATCAGACGATTGAGGTAGGCACGGGGAATTCAGGGGTTCAGCAGCTAAGTCTGTATCAGAAGTGCGGATTTCGCATCTATGGTGTGGATCTCGATTTCTTCACAAGGCATTATAAGGAGCCAATTTTTGAAAATGGCATTCAATGTCGAGACATGATTCGGTTAAGTCAGGACTTATAAATAGAGTAGGAAAAACTCCCGCAAACTGTGCTATAAAGGCGCCTAATGCAGGAGTTTTTCTGTATGGGGAACGCCGTTCGCGTCTCTTCATTATTTCCAAAATAGCTTATACGCATACACTTAGGTGACGTGTCCGTCCATTGACTTGAAAAAGAAGCTGAGGTATACTCATTTCACTGGTTAACCATTTAGTAAATTAGTAAATTACTAACTCGGAAAGCTATGCAAAATTATCACATGGAGGAATCACAATGAAAATACCTACAACACTCAAACATAAACCTGTCATCGTTGCTGAGAATTATGCCAATATTGACGGTAGATATACGCAAAACACCGATACACAAGGTCTTTCGTTAGGTCTAGCGCAGTGGAATGACAGAGGCAAGGTTGATATTTCTGCGAAAGTATGGCGTTACACCGGGGAGAAATGGTCTCGTCAATCTGAGGAGCTGCCATTGCATCGCGTGTTAGATCTGGCTATTCTTGTGTGCCGCACGAAGCTGCATTTCCAAGAGGATGCGTATCGCTATGAGAATGCGTATAATCCTGAGAATCCTGTTATCGACAGAATCGGGTTGCAAGGAGATGCCATGACGGTTGGTATATGTACGGATAATGAGAAAATTAACGAAGATATCAAGCTCTTCAGCCAAGCGCTAAGTGATGACGGAGAGTTGATTGGGGAGCGGTTACGAACGCTTTCGAGGATTTTAAAAGAAATGGGGTATTGATCAACATGCTAGACAAACAGAAGAAAAAGGAGCTTGCCACCAACTATAAGCAAACCTTTCGTGCCATGGGTGTATATCAAATTCGAAATACGCAGAACGATAAAATATTTGTAAACAGCAGCATGGATCTAGATGGCATGAAGAATAGGCTTGAATTTTGTAAGCAGATGAATACGAATACCTTCAATGAGCTTCAGAAGGATTGGGCGACGTTCGGAGGCAATTGCTTCGTATTTGAAGTGTTGGATCGCATCGAGCCACGGGATGAAATCATGTTGGATGCTGCAGATCTGAAAAGCTATCGAGCTGAAGTGGATGCGCTGCTTGAATTATGGCTAGAGAAGTTGGAGCCGTATGACGAGAAGGGCTATAACAAACGTAAGCGTTAATTTTTATCCATCTTTCAAGGGGATCCGTATTGAGCGGATACCCTTTTTTTGCATAAATCGGAAGGTTTCCTCTTAACCTATGGCGAAGTGGTGGTAGATGAAATCTTTGGAAGTAACTTATTGAGACCTACATAGAAGGAGTGGAAGACATGAAATACCGTCAACTTGGAGATACAGAGCTTCGAATAAGTGAAGTGAGCTTCGGTACTTGGGCCATCGGTGGTGGCTGGGGAGAAGCGAATGACGATGAATCCATACGAGGATTGCACCGTGCGATGGACGAAGGCGTTAACTTTTTTGATACGGCTGATGTATATGGCTCAGGACATGCGGAAGAGCTTCTTGCAAAAGCAACGAAGGGTAAAGAAGATGAGGTACATATCGCAACGAAGTTTTGCCGCTCTGGCGATATCCATGATCTCGCTACGTATTCCGAGGAAGCTGTTCGTCAATTTGCTGAAAATAGCTTGAAACGATTGAATCGTGAACGAATTGACCTCTATCAAATTCATTGTCCACCACTTTCGATCTTGAAAAATGGTTCCGTCTTTGAGGTGCTAGAGAAATTGAAGTCAGAAGGCAAGATTCGCCATTATGGTGTAAGCGTTGAAACTGTGGAAGAAGGCTTGTTCTGTCTCACTATTCCAGGTGTCAAAGCCTTGCAAGTGATCTTTAACTTGTTCCGTCAAAAGCCTGCTGAAGCGCTATTCCCGCAAGCGAACGCTGCTGGAGTTGGCATCCTTGTTCGGCTTCCGCTTGCAAGCGGACTTTTAACTGGGAAATTCACGGCTGCTAGCACATTTGCTGCGGATGATCACCGGAATTTCAATGCCAATGGTGACCAGTTTAACGTGGGTGAAACATTCGCAGGTCTGCCGTTTACAAAAGGCGTTGAGCTCGCGAAGGAGCTGGCTTGGATCGGCGAGGGTCGTGGCAACATGGCACGTGCTTCGATGCGTTGGATTTTGGAGAATCCGAACATTACTTGTATTATCCCTGGTTTTAAGAACGTCAAGCAGATTGAAGATAATCTGGGTACGCTTGAAGTGCCGGCTTTTAGTTCGGAAGAGCAAGCACGACTGCAAAGCTTCTATGCAACTCTGGTACACGAGCATATTCGTGGTGCCTACTAGCCTATTTTGAAGGGGAGAAGGTTTCAGGGGGAAGCGAAATGGATATAATAACACCACAACGTTTATATCATGGGACGACGGACAATCTCGTCAACCTTTTTCAAGATAAATTATTGGATAGCAGATATTGGCGTCCAGGCCGCGATTTCGGCGAAGGATTTTATACGACGATTTCAGCCGCGCAGGCGCGGAATTGGGCACGAAAAGCAGCGACACGATCGATCACAGGCAACGAACTTCCTTGTGTGCTTGAAATTGAGCTCATTGCCATTCCTGCGAAGATGGAGCCTCTTATTTTTCTAAGTGATTCCTTGGCATGGGCTGAATTTGTGATGGGGCATCGCAGTGTTATGAAAAAGGGCGAAACGGATCCATGTCACAAGCATCCAGATTTTATTATTGGTCCTATGGCGGATGGTGATACTGGACGAATTATTGAAGAAGCAGTACAATTAAATAAAGATGTTCATTGGTTTTATGATCAAATTTTACGTACCACACGCGGTCGGAAATTAGATGCGTTGCGTCTTGGAAATCAAGTGGTTTTTTCCTCTGAAAAGTGGGAATCCTCACTTCGTTTTGTTGGTTATAACATTTTTACGGGAGGCAGGTGGATCTACTATGAAAACACAAGTTCGGCTGAATCTGTATGAACGCGGGATCGTTGATGCACTTGTTCAGAGTTTCGGTTACACCCCGCAAGGTGCTCGGAAGCTTGTTGTCGATTATGTGGAGGTCATTCGTAAATTGGGTGGATACGACACCTGTTATGATCATGCGGAGCGGTTAGTTCAGGCCACAACTATCAACTGTAAGCCGGAAGATTGGCTGAAGAGGATTAATGTAATTGCGAAGGAAGCCGTCCAGGATAAAGGCATTCTTCATCTTGAGGGACGATTACACTTGAATGTTCGTTAAATAATTGGATTAGAAGCTCATCCTATGGTTGAGCTTTTTTTGCGACCAAACAGGGGTGGGAAACGTATGATCGAACATATTCGCACGAGCAAGCGCACAAATGGCATAAGGAAGCGCATTTGCAGCAAATCCTATCATCTGGTATTGGAAAGAAGGTTACGCCTACGAAACTATATGCATTTCTATTATTTTATGTTGTCATTTACATGGGAAACGCGGTCTATGGGACTTTCATGCCAGTATATCTCAACAACGCGAAATTCTCTCAAGAGGAGATTGGGCTCTTATTGAGTCTTGGACCCTTGATTGCAATGATTGGCCAACCGGTGTGGGGAGCACTCGGTGACCGTGCCAAATCGAAGAACCAAGTCCTGCGACTATTAATTATTGGTAGCGGAATTTCGATTCTATTTTTCCCGATCTCGCAGCATTTCATCTATATTCTCGTGTTTATTTGCATCTTCACCTTTTTTCAGACCTCTATATTTGCGCTTAGCGATGCGATTACCTTGGAGGAATTAGATCGACATCCCACTTGGAGCTTTGGCTGGATCCGCCTAGGAGGGACTATAGGATTTGCTGTGATGTCACTCCTTTTTGGGTTCATTGCCAAATCGTACATAGGCTCGATGTTCCCCGTTTATGCGTGTACAATGGTTGCCGCGTTGCTTTGTCTGTGGCGGTTTCCGGCTGCAGTTGGGCGCCCGGCACATGTAATGGGGCGAAAATTCCGTGAGCTTTTCAAAAACGGTAAACTCATGTTTTATCTAAGCATAAATTTCGTCATTCAAATCACGCTAGGCTATTATTACGCCTTCTTCCCAATCTACTTCAAGGAAATGGGTGGGGATAGTGTGTTGTTAGGCTGGTCGATGGTCATATCGTCCTTGAGTGAGCTGCCCTTCCTCTTATTTTCGGCAAAAATATTTAAGCGGATCCCGATCTCGATTATTTTACTCATTGCAGCCTTGGCGTCATCCTTGAGATGGTTCTTATTCTCCCAGATTGAAGTAGCGCACTGGATGCTACCTGTACAAGTATTGCATGGACTCATCTTTATTGTACTATCTGTTACGATTGCCACGATTATCAACCGCGAGGTACCAGCTGAATGGAAGGCAAGCGGGCAAACCCTCAATGGCTTACTCAGCCTTGGGGCCGCACGCATTATCGGCAGCTTCTTGGGTGGCATTATGAGCGCAGCTTATGGAATGAGACAAGTTTTCCTTTATAGTTCTTGGGTATCTATGGCGTGTGTGGTTGTGTTTGGAGCTGTTATCTTTTTCCGGAGAAAGCAGCATGAACTAGGCACTTAAACTGTTTAATTTGAAGCAATTGGAGGAGGGGAAGTTATGATTACGCTTCGAAATCTAACGAAATCTAATGCTGATGAATTCTGGAAATTGCGATTGGAAGGGCTGCTCACTCATCCTGAAGCATTCTCGGCTTCCTATGAAGAGTCTGTCATGATGCCTGTTGAGGGCGTACAAGAACGTATTTCGGAGAGCGAAGATCAATTCATTGTAGGTGCTTTTCATGAGGAGGATGGGCTTGTTGGAGTTGCTGGATTCCGAAGAGAAAAGACGTTGAAACTGAAGCATAAGGGATCGATCTGGGGAGTTTATGTCACAGCAGCCTATCGAAAACAAGGTATTGCGAAGCAAATCATTCAAACGATCATCCATCGCGCAAAGCAATTAGAGGGTCTTCGGTTGATTCTATTGACAACTGGCGTGACGAATGTCGCATCGAAGAAGCTCTATCATTCGCTTGGTTTTACAACCTTTGGGATTGAGCCGCAATCGATGTATGTGAATGGTACCTTTTGGGATGAGGAATTTATGGTCTTGGCGTTGGATGATGGGCGGAAGAAATGATGATGTTGAGTGAAAGCGTATGATTTGTTGGATTATAAGGTGAATTCGATTATGATAATAGACAGGTTATTGGATGAAAGGAAGTGCTGGGTTATGATCAAAAATGAAGCGATTCTTACCTATGAACCTGGAGGTCAGCAAATTTGTATGACACGCGTGTTCGATGCTCCACGAGAACTGGTGTTTAAAGCGTTCACGGATGCAAAGCTTATCGTAGAATGGCTTGGGCCTCGAGCACTGACGATGCAGCTGGAAACATTTGAACCGAGGAATGGCGGAAGCTGGCGTTATATCCATAAGGATAGCAACGGGAACGAGTATGCGTTTCGCGGCGTGTATCATGAAGTCACGGCCCCTGAACGGATTATTCAAACCTTTGAGTTTGAAGGACTCCCGGAAAAGGGACATGTTATCCTTGAAACGGCTAGATTTGAAGAACTAGAAGGCGGTCAGACCAAGCTGGTAATGGAATCTGTGTTCCAATCGGTCGCTGATCGAGATGGCATGCTGCACTCCGGCATGGAGCAGGGGATGCAGGATTCCTATGAGCGTTTAGCGGAGCTTCTGGATAGAATTAATTAGTTGGGAAGTGAGCAGGAGCTGAGGCGACCTGCTTTTTTATATTGCGGGAATGTTGCGTTAGAAGGACACATTATTTATTACTAAGGAGATATATAAATGCTTCTGTCAAAAGGACAAAAGATTGATGTAACAAAGGGAAAAGACCTGTCAAACATAAGTTTGCAATTCGGTTGGACTGCAGATTCAAAATTGAGCATAGATGCTTCCTGTTTTGTATTATCGCATACAAACCGTTGCGAAAAGGATGAAGACTTTATATTTTATGGTAATTCCAACGCGATGGGTGGGACAATAACTCATATTCAAGGTACGGGGTTAGAAAAAGAGACGATAAAAATAGCTCTTTCAAAACTTCCTGATCATGCTGCAAAAATTGCGTTCTCTCTCACTATTCATGAAGGTGAAAAGTACGGATATAGCATTAAGGATGTCTCTACTATGTATGTAAGACTATTGGATACCGATCGTAACGAAGAACTATTTCGTTTTGATTATGGATCAGATCTGTCGAAAGAAACGGCAATCGTCGTTGGTGAGATATACAGGCACAATGGGGAATGGAAATTTAACGCGATTGGCAGCGGTTTTTTTGGTGGATTAGCGGCGTTATGTACGAACTTTGGCTTAGTGATCGAACAGGATGTTACGCAAGAAATTGTTGAAATTGTGGAGAAGCCAGTCCTTTCCACTATCGATCTGCGCAAAAAGATCGTTCAGATTACTTTAGAAAAGAAAAAAATAAATCATGTAGCAGCAAGAGTCGGTTTAGTGCTGGATATCTCCGGATCTATGCAACTCTTGTACAAGAACGGAACAGTTCAGGAGGTTGTGGAACGGATACTGGCTGTTGCGTGTAAGTTTGACGATAATGCGACGTTGGATGTTTGGATTTATGATAACGAATTCAGTCGTCTTCCTGCGGCAACGGAGAGAGATTTTGATCAATATGTGGTGAAACATATATTAAACAATAAGGATATACATAAGTTTGGTCGTAATAACGAACCACCTGTAATGGAGGACGTAATTCGTAAATACACGTTGGAAGAGGACTCACCTCTACCGGCTTTTGTTATTTTTATCAATGATGGTGGAGTTGTAAAATCGATTAAAAAAGTAATCGTGGAATCCTCTTTAAAACCCCTCTTTTGGCAGTTCGTCGGAATTGGAGATTCTGACTTTGAGGTCCTCAAGAAACTGGACACGATGGAAGGTCGCATCGTAGACAATGCTAATTTTATTCACATCGAGGATATTGCTTCTATTTCCGATGAAACGCTATATAATCAGCTTCTAAATGAATTTCCGTTGTGGCTTAAAGCTGCGACGGACAAAAGGATTATTCGTAAATGAAGCGAGATGGTAATTAATTAATTAATTATATTAATAATTAATGTAGTGTATTGTTTCTAGAGTTGCTTTCGTTACTTGAGTTACCGACTGTATAAGCAGGGAAAGGGTTTTCGTCACTTGAGTGAAGTGTATCTGCTGACATTAAAGAACGCATTTGCTGAAGCGGGGCTGCGTTTCTATACGCTGTTGCTTGAATACGGAGATATCTCCAGCGCGGACGAGATCCGTAGACAATCAAACATTGGATGGATTAAAGGTTGGATTGATATCGCGGCACGAGTCAGAGCTGAAAAGGTGCGCGTTGTCACAGAGAATTTCAAATCCCTTTCCTCAACAGGGGACAATTGCCAAAGCGCAAACGAATGCCGAGGGATTTCCAGATGAAGCTGAGTTTATACGCTGTTTAGATATCGCCAAGCAGGCAGGCTATGAAGGACTGCTGACACTCGTTTACGATGGCCCAGGGGATATGTGGGACGGGATCGAACGTGTGAGGAAGCTGGCGGAGCTATATTGTTAAGTTAGGAGCTGGTCCTATATGTCTGAGTATGAATCTCATTTCAGAGAAAGAGATGTCGAACTTCCAAAACATCGAAATATCCTACTACATGCCATCGAAAAGGATTTACTTCAGGATGAACATGTTTTGGCTGTGTTTTATGGAGGATCTGTTGGAAATCAGATGACCGATCTTTACTCGGATATTGATCTTCGAGTTGTTGTGAATGAAGAAGTTTTTGAAACGTATCGATTGGATAAAAAACGGAGAGCCGCGAATTGGGGCGATGTTTTATTCTATGAAGACCTACCTTGGGCATCGTACAGCACTGCTCACTTTCGCAGCTTTATTAAAGTCGATACCTTTTATTATAGAGTGAAGGACATACAAGCATCCGTTTGGTTGCAGGACATTCAAATTGTTCATGATACGAATGACTTGATGAAAAACATTGTAATGCAATCGGTGAAACTCTCCTATAAACCATCATTGATAGAAATCGAAATGTGGAGAACCAAATTTTTTGCACATATGCATGAAGCATATCGAAGAGTTAAGAGAAATGAAATCTATTACGCGTTACATTGTTTAGATCAACTTCGCTTGTTAATGACGACGGCTTGGTACATGGAATTAGGCATTCAACCGAATAACTATGGGGATTGGGCAAAAATAGAAGGAAAGAGAAGTAAGTTACATCTTTGGCAGTTAGAACTTCTTGAAAATTGGTTTAGTTCGAGAGAACCTGAACAGATTATGCAAGTGATCAAACGTATGTTTCCAGCATTCAAAAGCGTACATAAAAGCTTATGTGAAACCTATGGCATAGATGAAGATTGAAGTTGGATGGATGAAGTGCTAAGTATGATTTAAACCAAGCCGGAAACGATTATTTACAAATTCAACTGATCCACTGGACATGCAAAAGATGTTAAATAGCGACAGTCTAGGACTTTATTTCCTCGTCCTTGGCTGTCGCTATTTCAATTTCTAGAGTCTGTCTAATACTTAATTTATAGAGTTTGTCTAATACTTAATTTATAGAGTTTGGCTGATTGACAATTCCTATCAGCTTTTTTAAGGCTATAGGAACCTTTTGGAAAATTATTCGTCTAATCAAAGCGACAGGAGAATAATTCTGAACAAGTGAAAGCGAAGTGATGGATGAGGTGAATGTAGCTGTGGCAAATCTTAATTTTACAACCACGGATGGGAATGACGGAGCTGATTTTACCGCCTTTTCAAGTTTTGAAAACCAAATTTATAAATGAAGAAAACAATCGCAGTTGATATACAAAGGGATACTAACCACACAATAATTTTTTGAGGAGTAATCCCAGACGGGGAAGAACCGAATTCAACCTTTGATTGGAGAGATTCTACATTAGTTGATTCATGGGCGTTTATAATATTGGGTTCATATTTTTTTGTCATATACATTCCGAGACCAACTTGAATACTGGTTTGAATTAGAAAAAAACAAACAACGAAGATTAAAGGTAAAGCCATATACTTCAACATTTTTTATATCCTCCGAAATCTTGTGGTTACATTTTACCACATTATTACATATTGGTCTTGTTAAGCTATCGGCGATCGATAATTAACATAAATCCTATGAGTAATATAACCGCTGATGTTAAGAGGATTAAACGAGGAAGTATGACAAGTTCTGCTATAAGCGCCTAACAGCGTGAAAACAGGAGATTACATGGAGTAATCTTAACTTTACAACCGAGGATATCGCCTCTTTGTAGGCGATGGTTTTTTTGTATTTTAAAAATGGGAGGGAATGCGAATGAAGAATGTGATCGATTACTATGCCAAGTTCGATGAATGGGGAAGATTAGATCGCGAGCCTATTGAGTTTACGGTAAATTGGCACTACATGAAGAAGTATCTTCCTAACGCTGGTCATGTCCTAGATAATGGCGCTGGGCCGGGTAAATACGCAATGGAATTAGCCAAATTCGGCTATAATGTGACCCTATCAGATCTTACGCCTAATCTTGTCGAGCTCGCGAGAGATAAGGCAATTGAGTTGGGTTTATCAGATAGGTTTAGTGGCTTTCATTCGCTGAACGCAACGCATTTGCACGGCATTTCAGATGAAACCTTCGATGCTTCGTTGATGTTAGGACCTCTTTATCATTTGCAGGAAGAAGAAGATCGAATAGCAGCCGCTAAGGAATTGTACCGTGTAACGAAGAACAATGGTATCGTGTTTGTCGCTTTTCAAAGCCGGATGCGGATGCTCCTGACATCGCTGCTATACCCAAATGCTTGGAAACCGAATGACAATATGGCTACAATTGAGCAGTTTATTGAGGATGGCATTTTTAATCATACAGATGCAGGTCGATTTACAGGCGCTTACTATTACAATGTCGACGAGATTAAACCTTTTATGGAAAGCCAAGGATTTGAGACGTTAGATCTGATTGGTTCATCCAATCTTGCAGCTATGTTATCGAATGAACAGAAACAATATTGGACGGATCGTGGGGAAAAGGATGAGTTCGTTGAGCTTCTTATTCGACTAGCGCGTGATCCATCGATTCTTGGGGTATCTTCCCATTTGTTATATATCGGGAGAAAAGTAGGAGAGTGAAGAGATGACGGAACGTGATTTGAGCCATAAATGGCTGGACTGGGCCAAGCAAATCCAATCGATCGCACAGCTTTTGAAGGGAAGGAGATGGTTTTTGGCGAAAGGGAATGATTCATGGAAATCAAAAGCATGTTAGGGAGGTACGATGAGAATTTTTTTGAAAACGAATGTCAAGATAGCCGCTGTCATAACCTCATTATCCATTGTAATTGGGAGTCCAAGCATGCTGGCAGCAGAGAGTGCTGAACATAGCGCATCTGCAGCATTAAATTATCTGAATAACGTAAGGTCAAATATCGGAATTCAATCGATGAAATTAGATCCATCACTTACCAAAGCAGCAGAAAATCATGCGAATTATCTGCTCATCAATCAAGAGAATGGACATACAGAAACACCAAATAAACAAGGTTACTCTGGGGAACTTCCGTGGGATCGGGCTGCCGCTTCAGGTTTTGATACGGAAAAATTCGGTGTATTTGAGGGATACAATGAACATGCCATTGTTCTAAACCCAGCAAAAGCTTGGTTTAGCAACTCAGGAATAGGCGTATATCCCTATGATGGGCAGATGGATGTACCTGTAAGTTTCGATAGGAATGAAATACCTAACCCTTTGGATGAATTTGAGTTGGAGAGATCGGGATATTTTATCACCTATGCAGGGGTCGCGCAGGATATATCCGATGTATCAGCATCTTTGGTGAATCATGCGGGCCAACCTGTAGAATTCTTGAAAATAAAGCAAGAGCTTGGTGATACGAATGCTTGGCACCTCATTCCTACCAAAGTTTTAGCTTATGGTGAAAAGTATTCGGTAACCATCGAGGACAAGACGTGGTCATTCACGACTGTAGCTATTCCGGACGGTTCTTCACCAATAGGTAAGGAAAATCCAACCAAGCCAAATAGTACCAGCAATGTTGGGATTCGTATCTATGGCAAGTATGTAGACGTTTCTCCAAAGGCGAAAATTATCGGCGAAAGTACATTTATTCCGCTTCGCGGGGTTTTTGAGGCAATGGGAGCTAAAGTCCTTTGGGAGGGAACACGTCAAGAGGTTACCATTGTAAAAGACACAATAACGATCGTGCTGACAATTGGTAAAAAACAAGCACTAGTGAATTGGAATTGGCAGACACTTTCGATTGCTCCGTTCATTTCGGCTGAAGGCTCCACTTATGTACCACTTCGGTTCGTTACCGAGGCTCTTGGTGCGCAAGTCGCATGGGAAAGTGATAACTGGACGGCTGTTATCAATTAGCTCGTTAGATGAAAGGTGTGTTATCCATGAAAAAATTTATTCTAGGCGTAAGTTGCGGTCTACTTATTGCTGGTTCATCCGTAGCCTTCGCTTCGGACACGATTCAAGCGTTATTGTTTCCGGCGAGTTTTGAGATAAATGGTAACCCAGTTGCCTTGAACAGTGAGTATCAGATCCTGAATGTAGATGGACACGCGTATGTTCCGGTTCGCTTTGTGGCTGAAAATCTAGGAGCAACGATTGATTACGACACAGAGTCTCAAAAAATTATGATTAAGAATAAACCGTTAGACGTGAAGGATCCAGATTACCCAAGAATCTCGGTTGGGAATTTAATCCTTACGAAATCGGGAAATAAAACAAATGTTACAGGGCAATTGAAATTTGAAGGCGTAGGGAACTCTCGTAATATGATTGGAGCCGGCTTGTCATTCTACAACGAGGATAATCAGAAAATTGGCGAAGCGGTTATAGCGGGGAATGATTTCGGTGTGGAGACACAAACCTTTGTCACAGAGGGGGTGGGGGATTTCAAGAATTACGATGCCGTCTACCTTCATGTTGGTGCTGTCAATCATCGAATCATAAGTGATGCGCCTCAAACACTTTATCAAAACTCGAAATATCATTTCACGCTGAATATCCCTTCTAGCTGGGAAGGGAAATATGAGGTCGAAGAGCGGGTAAATGAAGCCACGCAACTTGCGAGCTATCTATTTATCGATAAGGCAAATAAAGCGTATGGTGGTGTCATATTTAGCATTTCGATATGGACAAAGGAAGATTGGCTTGCAAATGGTCCAACGGCGAAAGGAGTCACCCGACTTTACAAGGTTGGAGAAAACGCAGATCACGTGTTCATTTTATTTCCTCCAGGAGATGTGGAATACAATCCCGCTGACGAAGTACTCACTGCTGAATTTACTTCGATGGCCGACCAGATCAGTAAAATTGGAACGAGTTTTAAATTCGAGCACTAGTTTAAAAGCGAGCAAGCACCGTGTGAAAATCGGTGCTTGTTTTTTTGCTCAAGAATAACTTGATTTAAATCATCCTAGTTACCATCCCCAACTCATGTAATCTCAATCTTCCTCTACCGTAAAAGGAAACGTAATCTCAACCTCGGTCCCCACACCCGGGACGCTTCGATAAGTTAGCTTGGCAGGATCCCCGAAATAATGGCGAATACGTTCGCCCACGTTTTTGACGCCGAAGC
Source organism: Paenibacillus sp. J22P143 (assembly GCF_059692035.1). Lineage (NCBI taxonomy): Bacteria > Bacillati > Bacillota > Bacilli > Caryophanales > Paenibacillaceae > Paenibacillus > Paenibacillus sp. J22P143. The sequence goes on along the minus strand of NZ_JCAUAQ010000006.1, from coordinate 33,319 downwards.
TGCTGCCGCCAATCCGACTGCGGCTAATACCCGCCGTCATATCCTCGATCAGGTTAGGACTCATGCCCACACCGTCATCCTTGTTGAGTAGGTGCATCGTTTGATCTTCCAGATACATCCGAATTGAGATGCTGCCTTCACGCTGCGTTCGCCCCAAAATACCGTGGAGAATGGCATTCTCGACAAGCTGGCCAAATGTAATGTCATGGCGATCGGCATTTTCGCATGGTCCGCACTTGAACCAGTCGAAGGTACGTATACCTTCGACTGGTTAGATCGCGGCTCGATAGCTTCGCCGCGAATGGGATCTATGCTTGGCTTGCGACACCGAGTGGCGCAAGACCCGCTTGGATGGCGGAGCAGTACCCGGAGGTACTGCTTGTTGGTGCGAATCGCGTGCGCAATTTATTCGGCGCGCGTCACAATCATTGCTACACATCCCCTGTTTACAGGGAGAAGGTAGCGTTGATGAACACACGGTTAGCTGAGCGCTATGCGCAGCATCCTGCTGTTGTTGGTTGGCATATTTCCAACGAATATGGCGTGGTGGACTTCAACTTAGTTCATGGCATGAATTTGGACTGGAAACGCTTCGTGACGGATCAAACCGTAGATTTCTGCCGCCATGAAATCGCCCCGTTGAAAGCTGCGAATGCGCAGCTGCCTGTCACAACGAATCTGATGGACGCATATGAAGGCCTTAATTACTGGAAATTCGCGGACATTCTTGATGTGATCTCATGGGATGCGTACCCGACGTGGTATGATGCAAAGGATCAACGTAACCTGGCTGCTTGGTTTGCACTCAATCATGATATGTTCCGATCGCTTAAGGGCGGGCAACCATTTCTATTGATGGAAAGCACGCCGAGCTTAACGAATTGGCAGGCTGTATCCAAATTGAAGAAGCCAGGCATGCATTTGTTATCCTCCTTGCAGGCCGTAGCACACGGCTCAGATTCCGTGCAATACTTCCAATAGCGGAAGAGTCGTGGTGCTAGTGAGAAGCTGCATGGTGCGGTTATTGATCATGTCGGACATGAGCATACACGCGTTTTCCGTGATGTGGCAGAGCTTGGCGGCGCATTAGAGAAGCTGTCTGAGGTGATTGGGACTTCGGTACCAGCGGAGACGGCTGTGATTTTCGACTGGGAGAACCGCTGGGCTGTGAAGAATTCGCAAGGACCTCGTAATATGGGAATAAAATATGAACAAACGGTTCACAGTCACTATCGTGCATTCTGGGATAGCGGGGTTCCCGTCGATGTGATCGATATGGATTGCGATTTCAGTAAAGATAAGCTTATCGTGGCTCCGATGCTGTATTTGGTTCGACCAGGTGTTGGCGAGCGTATCGAAAAGTTTGTTGTAGATGGCGGAACCTTCGTTACGACCTATTGGTCGGGTATCGTTGACGAGAATGATCTGTGCTTCCAAGGTGGATTCCCTGGCCCGCTTCGCAAAACATTGGGGATTTGGTCCGAGGAGATTGACGCGCTTTATGATAATGAGAAGAATCAGTTGAACTTTCTTGATGGGAATGAGCTTGAATTAGCAGGCGAATACGAGACTCGTGAGCTCTGTGAGTTAATTCATACAGAGGGTGCTGAGACGCTTGCTATCTATGGGGAAGATTTCTACGAAGGTCGTTCTGCATTGACCGTGAATTCATTTGGCAAGGGTAAAGCCTACTATATCGCAACGCGAACAGATGAAGAGTTTTTGAAGCAATTGTATAAGCAGGTGCTTGCACAGGCTGGGATTGAAGCCGTGCTGCAAACCGAGTTACCGGCTGAAGTAACAGCACAAGTTCGGACGGATGGGGAGAATGCGTATGTTTTCCTAATGAATTTCGGTCAGCAGGCGCAGACGGTTGAATTAGATGGGGACAAGTATTGTGACATGCTGCTGCAGGAAAACGTGGAAACAACAAGCTTACGCCTTGAGGCTTATGGGGTAAGCGTATTGAGGAGATCGAAGTAGGAGAAAGCATTTGTGATCGTGAGAAGTGGTGGAAAGGCTGGATTGGGGAAACCTGATTCAGCCTTCTTTATTTAAAATACATAATATATGTTATGTAAACAAAATAAATAGATAAAGGAATTTATATATGATTTATGGAATATATATACAAATATTTGTGGAGATGAGGAGGGAAGATGGCAATTAGTAACTCTAAATCAGTTAGGCTCATTCTTTTGATAACTATGCTAGCGTGGTTAATATCAGGTTGTTCAACCTTGTTTGAACCTAAGGAAAGCACCAAGGAAACAGAAATAACACTAACACCCGTAGATTTGTTCAAGGGTGACGGTGCCAAGTTTCGACCGTTTATGGGCAACATGTCGGGTGCATTTAAATTACGATATAAAGGAATGAAACCCCATGCGATACTGAGTATTGATACTTGGCAAAATGGAAAGAAAGTAGCGACGGTCGGTTCCTTTGGTGATATGTTTTTTAGCCCGGGGGCTTCCGATTCGAAGGAGTTCGAAGTCATTATCTCCATTGATAAAGTATCTCTGGAGGGACAACAAGCATTTAACACGATAAAAGTCGGTATCCAACAAAAGTCAGGCTCCAATTTAGCTACTTTTACTGTTCCATGGGATAACAAATTAACCGCTTTTGGATTGATTAACTATAGCGAACCTATTACCTTTCATACGGATGAAACTGTTCATGTGTGGGGGATGCAAGCAACGAGTACGAATGCAATTAGTAGCTTAGATTTTTCTCCTGAAGCGCTTAGTAGGCTTGAATGGGCGATCATCTTTACTTTAACTTTTGATGAAAATGAAAGAAGCTGAATTAGGAGAACCCTAAATCAGCTTTTTGTTTTATACATTGTAATAGTAGGTCTTAACGCAAAGATTTTAAAGCCCCGCTCCAAGCAATAACTTGATCAAACATGGTGTTAGCGGCGGTTTCCTGACGTGGATTAGGTTTGAGCACTGTGAAATTCTCAAAATCAGTAAAGAGAGACAATGTGACCTGGGCTCGAACATCGGCTACATGTAATTCACCTAAGATGAGCCTGAGGTTCTCAGCAGCACGCGCACCGCCTGTACCACCGCCATAGCTGACGATCCCAGCGGCTTTATCTTTCCATTCATTGAAAAGGAAGTCAATCGCATTCTTGAGCGCACCTGAAATGGCATGATTATATTCGGGAGTCACGAAAATATAGCCATCGTACGCATTGATCGCGTTCGACCAAGCGATTGTATGTTCTTTCGTGTATTTTTTCAACATGGGTGGATGGGGCTCATCATAAAGTGGCAAATTGAAATCTGCGAGATCAACAATGTCAAATATCGCGTCCGTACGTTTACTTGCAACTTCGTATACCCACTGAGCGACGACTTCTCCTCTGCGACCTGGGCGAGTGCTGCCGAGAATAATTCCGATTTTGAGCATGGTTATTAGGACCTCCGATAAGTTGAGTTTATATGAGAAGCATAACGGTTGGAATGAACAGAGTGCAATTGAAAATACGGTTATAATGATTGTTTCCGAACAAGGAATTGACAAGAGGGATTTTAGTTAACATAACTAATGTTATGTTATCATCACTTCTTTGAAGTGACAATTTCGCGTCATAAATAGCATGAATAATTGAAATTTGTATGAACATGGCAGGTAAAGTATATGATTTATCATACAAGCTCCTATATAATTTAGTAGATAAAAGTGTAGATACACAAAAGAAAGGTGGTTGGTTTTCTTATGAATACGTCCATATATTTTGTGATATTTTCTATCATATTATTATTTGGCTTACTATCGACGTTTATCATCGGCTTTTCCCGTAAGAATCGTGAAGGTGACCAGTCCTATTTTCAAAAAACAGGAACGAAGTGGGTCAGACTTACCTCTCTATACGTAATCTCTATTGCAGCAGGGTTATTAGCATTGCTAGCCTTCATTAGGTACTCAATTGAATAGATCATACAGGAAAGATCTCCATTCGTTGGAGATCTTTTTCTATTCATGTATATTTCCCCTCAGCGAATGCTGCTGGGGGGGGGTATGTCATGATAGGCGGGAATAGGACAAGAATTTTCGCTATATGATGTAGGAAAACGCTCCACTCTGGGAAATCGTTTAGGACTTGTAGGTGCCTGTCAGTTTGATGAGGGGAGCGTGAGGAGATTGTCCACGATTGGAAAGGCCATTCCGCGAATTGAATCGAAAGATAAAGTAAGCGGATTTGCCAAATATACGAATGATACGCTTTCCCCAAGTCAATTGCATGGCTGGTTGGTTATTAGCCCCTATGCGCATGCAGAAATTGTGTCTATTGATAGTTCTAGATCATTAGCCGTAAGCGGTGTCCATGCGGTAATCACAGGTGAGGATTGTCCTGTTCTAACTGGTGGACTTCTCGCCGATCGTCCGCCGCTTGCCATCCAGAAGGTTCGCTATTACGGAGAGCCCATCGCTGTCGTCGTGGCAGAGACGGAACAAATTGCTAAGCAGGCAGCCGAGTATATCCGTGTGGAATTCATCCAGTTGCCCGTTGTTAATTCTCCAAGCAGTGCCCTTCAGCCGAATGCGCCTTTGGTACATAAGAATCTGGGGAACTACCAGAAATCTGGAAGCATCTTTCCCGTACCTAATACGAACATTGCTAGTCATGTTAAAATCCGAAAAGGGAACATGCATGAAGGATGGGCATCGAGTGAGGTTGTAGTTGAACATTCATTTGCATTCAATACATCGGATCATAGCGCAATGGAACCCCGCTGTTCCATCGTTGAAGTCATGCCCAGCGGATTGATTCATATCCAAACCTCGACACAGGACCCCTACATGATCAAACGTTCGTTTGAGCGATTCTTTCAGGTTGATCAGTCCAAAGTCATTGTCCACGTGCCATTCGTAGGGGGAGGATTTGGCGGCAAGGGCTCCATTCAATTGGAGTATATCGCCTACTTGGCCTCGAAAGGTTGTGGAGGTAGGCCAGTCAAAATCAATAATACACGTGAGTCGGACATGATTAGTTCACCCTGTCATATTGGCTTGGAAGCCAAAGTGAAGATTGGTGCAACCAGCAAAGGGAAATTGATGGCCGCTGAAATCACTTTTTTGTTTGATACTGGCGGCTATACGGATGAGGGACCAGCTGTAGTGCAGGCAGCTGCCGTTGATTGCACAGGACCATACAAGATAGACTGTGTTTGGTGCGATGCATTATCTATCTATACAAATCATCCTTACGCGAACGCTTTTCGTGGTTTCGGACATACGGAAGCGGCTTTTTGCGTGGAGCGAACGATGGATATACTTGCGAAGAAGCTGCACATGGACCCGATGGAACTACGGCTTCAGAACGCTGTTAAGCCTGGTGATACGACACCTACGCAAGCACCTCTCAACCGGAGTAATATTGGAGATTTGACGGCATGTATAGCTAAATTAAAAAAGCTAATCAAGTGGGATGAAGGCCAGTGGGCTGAGGTTGATCCATTTAAAGTTAGGACCAAAGGAATGGCTTGTGTTTGGAAAACCTCAGGCTCTTCGATTGATACTGGTTCTGGTGCAACGATTACGTGCAATCACGATGGCAGCTTAAATCTCAGCGTGGGCTCCATCGAACTGGGCCAAGGCAATCGAACGATTATGGCGCAAATTCTCGCTGAACGGATGCAAATGCCAGTTGATCAAATTCACATTAAAATGGATGTCGACACCCAGATCAGCCCTGAACATTGGAAAACGGTGGCAAGCAGCAGTACGATGATGGTCGGCCGTGCTGTACTCGACGCGGCAGATGATGTTATCGCTCAACTAAAGATAAACGCTAGTCTGGTTCTTAATTATAATCCAGATCTCCTGGAGGTCAGCCAAGGTAAAGTTTTCGTGAAAACTCATCCGAACATCAGTTTGCAGATCAAGCAGCTTGTCAGTGGTTACATGTATCCGGATGGGAGCGCTTCTGGCGAGCCGGTTATCGGCCGCGGGCGATATAGGGTGCATCACCTGACCAATCTAGATCCTGAAACAGGAAAGGGCATACCTGGTCAGCAATGGACCGTTGGAGCGCAAGCCGTTGAAGTTGAATTCGATATTCGTGAGTGTACATATCGCATACTTAAAGCTGCATCCGTATTCGACGCCGGCAAAGTCATTAACGAAGCCACGGCAAGAGGTCAAGTCATGGGCGGAATGAATATGGGACTTAGCTTTGCCAGTCGAGAGGGTTTTCTCTTCAATGATTCGGGGATTGTATTGAATCCCCAGCTACGCTCATATAAATTGACGCGTTTCGGCGAGAATCCAGTCTATCTCGTTGACTTTGTGGAAACGCCGTTCTTGGAAGGCCCTTATGGCGCACGTGGTGTTGGTGAACACGGTACAATCGGAATGGCGCCGTGTCTAGCTAACGCGCTATCGCTCGCTGCTAGATGTGAGCTGAATAGGCTTCCCCTCATACCGGAGCTAATTTGGAGATGTAAGGGGGGGAACGGATGATTTCGTTTGATTTCGAATACTTCAAGCCATCTACCTATAGCGAGGCGGCTCATCTTTATCAGGAAGCGGAAGCGAATGGTCAAGATCCACTGTATTACTCCGGAGGTACAGAGATTATCTCTATGGCTCGTCTAAATCAGCTTCGAACAGGTGCTGTTATTGATATAAAAGCGATTTCCGAATGCAATATATTGCAGATGTATCGTGATCAGCTTGTCGTGGGTTCGGCTATAACGCTTACTCAATTATCGGAATCATCTTTGTTTCCTCTTTTAGGTGAGACAGTTCGACATATTGCAGATCATACAAATCGTAATAAAATAACCATTGGCGGCAACCTTTGCGGGAAATTCTTTTACCGGGAAGCTGTTCTGCCATTTCTACTAGCTGATAGTCAGGTTGTGCTGATGGGAACCAATGGGATACGTCATGTCTCGATCCACCAGATCTTTAATGGTGAACCCCGAATTGAAAATGGGGATCTGCTTCTTCAGATTGTAACGGAAAAACGATATATGGAGCTGCCCTTTATTACTGTGAAAAAGACGAAAATGGAAAGGATTGATTATCCGATTGTCCGAATCTCTGCGTTACAGACCAACGATGGGATTCGAATTGCATTTAGCGGCGTTAGTAGCTTTCCATTTCGATCAAGGAAGATCGAAATGGTTCTGAACGATATCTCGCTATCCTTGGAGGAGCGTATCGAGCGGGTGATTCGTATTTGGCCTTTACCGATCTTGAGTGATATGTTAAGTTCAGCCGCCTATAGGACATTTGTTCTGCGTAATACGTTGTCAGACGTTATGACTGCTCTTGAAGGAGGTGTAAGTAACCTTGCATGGCATAGTCAAATGTGAAATAGAGCTGCAGGTTAATGAGAAACGCCAACACGCCGCAATTCGTTCAGCGGATACGTTGTTGCGTGTACTTCGTGAACATATGGGACTCACAGGAGTCAAGGCTGGATGCGAAAATGGAGATTGCGGCGCATGTACGGTTCTTGTAGATGGGATCCCAATCAAATCATGTTTAATGCTTGCTATAGAAGCACATGGGTGCAGGATTACAACAATTGAGGGTTTGGGGGGAGACGCGCCCATTCAAAGAGCATTCGTCGATAACTTCGCATTTCAATGCGGATTTTGTACGCCAGGTTTTATTATGGTTTGTCATGCATTGGTTACTAAGCAGCCGAATGCGGATGAAAATGTGATTCAGGAGTGGCTGCAATCCAATATTTGTCGCTGCACAAGCTATGCAGAAATAGAGGCAGCAGTCCGTTCGGTTATTTCAAATGAAACAACGAAGTGAAAGAGAAGCCCTTCCCACGAATGGGAGGGGTTGTCTGTATTCATACGGCAGCCTTTTTACTCCCCGAAAATTAGATTTTAGGAAGTTGAATAGGTTATTATTAGTCTGATAGAAGCAATATTCACAAACCTACTTTCAGCTGAACAAAGGAAGGAAGACGATCATGTCGACAACAGATAAAATTAAACTAACCTCCTATTCAACCAAGGGTGGCTGTGGCTGCAAAATTGGTCCAGCTGATCTGTCTGAAGTGATTAAGAAATTGCCGCCGGCACTCCCCAATCCGAACCTACTTGTAGGTATTGACACAAGTGATGATGCGGGTGTTTATAAACTAAGCGATGAGCTTGCGCTCGTACAAACGGTAGACTTCTTTACCCCGATTGTAGATGATCCGTATTCGTTCGGACAAGTAGCTGCAGCGAATGCAATTAGTGACATTTATGCCATGGGCGGCAAGCCGCTGACTGCACTAAATATCGTTGCTTTTCCGATTCGTACGTTGGATAAAGATGTGCTTGCTGACATATTACGTGGTGCTGGTGATAAAATGAGAGAAGCAGGCATTACACTTGTCGGTGGACACTCCATCGATGATAACGAGCCTAAATTCGGTCTTGCAGTTACGGGTGTAGTACATCCTCAGAAGATCCGCACCAATGCAGGAGCGATTCCAGGTGATAAATTGATTTTGACGAAGCCAATTGGTGTAGGGATTTTGACGACTTCCATCAAGAAGGATCGGTTAAATGAGGAAGAAGTCGCGCGGGTAACACAGGTTATGGCTACCTTGAACAAAACGGCTGCAGAAACTATGGAGCCATACGATGTACATGCTTGCACCGATGTAACTGGGTTTGGTTTGATCGGGCACACGCTTGAGATGGCAAAAGGTAGTCAAGTCGGCATTCGAATCACTTCAAACGATGTGCCTCTATTACCGAGGGTAAGGGAATTGGCTGAAGAAGGATTCGTTCCTGGTGGCACAAAGAATAACTTCGCCCATGTACAAGATTCGGTTACTTACCCAGACACGTTGGATCAAATAGGTCAATGGATTTTATGCGATGCTATCACTTCAGGCGGACTGTTAATCTCTGTGTCTGGTGACCAGGCAGAGGACTTACTCGGTCAACTGAAACTTGCTGGTGTGGAAGCTAGTATAATTGGAGAAACAACTGAAGAACATCCAGGCCGTATTGTCGTCATTTAAGCCATAAGGAGCGATACCATTGTTTCAAGACATCAGCATAGATGAGCTATTAGCGCTCAAAGACAAGAAAGAATTTGTTATGATCGATGTTCGTTCGCCTTCTGAGTTTCAGGATGCCACGATTCCCGGCAGTATTAATATCCCATTTTTTGATGATAACGAACGGGCAGAAATTGGCACCATTTATAAGCAAGTAAGTGTACAAGCGGCTAAAGATCGCGGACTTGAGATCATTTCTGCGAAGTTGCCAGCATTTGTCAAAACATTTGAAGGGATCAAGGGCCAAAAGGCTGTTTTTTGTTGGCGCGGCGGCATGCGTAGTCATTCGTCAGCTACTGTACTCTCTTTAATGGGCATCCGAACGTATCGATTAGCAGGGGGATTCCGTTCTTATCGTAGATGGGTGGTCGAAACCCTAGAGAAGATGGATTTCAAACCTCGTGTATGTGTGATATCGGGGAATACGGGCGCTGGCAAAACAGCGATTCTAAGGCGTCTACAGGCGGAAGGCTATCCAGTTTTGGATTTAGAAGCTTTGGCAGGACATCGAGGATCTATCTTTGGACATGTCGGGCTTCGATCCAACAATCAGAAGACTTTCGAAGCACATCTCGTTACGAACCTTCTTAGATTGAAGGATTCTCCTTATATTCTGATCGAGGGCGAAAGCAAACGTATCGGAAAAACGGTGATCCCTGAGTTCATTTATAGTAAAAAGGAATCCGCAACACACCTTTATATTCAAATGCCAATTCGCGAACGCGCTCGACATATTATTGAGGATTATCGGCCTTGGGAAAATAAAGATCAGTTGATTACAGCTTATAGTCACATCAAGGACCGGATCCACACCCCAATCGCGAAAGAAATTGAATTAGCTTTACATGAAGATCAATATGAAAAGGCTGTAAGCCTTCTGTTAGCGCATTATTATGATCCACGGTATGAACATGCGATGAGCAAATACGAACAAGAGATTCAAGAAATTCGTACGTTGGATGTAAAGACCCTTGATGAGGCTGTTGAAGCTGTTAAAGCCTATGTAGAAACAGAAGATTTTAAGTGTTTATATCCTACGTTATTATGAGGATGAGTGTAGGTATGGAAACAACAGCGAGAAATGAGATTGAACATCAGCGTATTTACCTCGACTATAATGCGAGCACACCGATTGATCCAGCAGTGTTAGATGAGATGCTGCCATTTCTATATGGACATTATGGTAACCCTTCGTCTTCTCATTGGGCTTCCGAGAAGATTGATGAAGCTGTTCAACTTGCTAGACGTCGTATAGCAACATTGATCGGTTGTAAATCAACTGAAATTGTCTTCACCAGTGGTGGTAGTGAGTCGAATAATCATGCCGTCAAGGGAATTTATTTGGCTAATAAACATCGAGGCAATCATATCATCACGACGAAAATTGAGCATCCCTCTGTTATAAATCCATGTGTGTTTCTTGAATCTATCGGTGCAAAGGTTACTTATTTAGATGTGGATGTGTTCGGGCTAGTAAACCCCAAAGATCTAACAGCAGCAATAACCGAAGATACGATTCTTGTGACAATCATGCATGCAAACAATGAGACCGGAACCGTTCAGCCGATCCAGGAAATTGCTGAAATCACGAAGAGTCGAGGGATCATGTTCCACACCGATGCAGCACAATCTGTAGGGAAAATTGATGTGGATTGGTGTGATATGCAGGTGGATCTGCTTACAATTGCAGGTCATAAGCTGTATGCCCCCAAAGGTGTAGGCGCATTAATTATCAGAGAAGGTACGGTCATCACATCACATAACCACGGAGCCAGTCATGAATCTGGCCGTAGGGCGGGGACAGAGAATGTACCATACATTGTAGGTTTAGGAAAAGCGGCAGAGCTTGCGTATTTACGTAACGATCAGTTGGATATCCTGGCATTAACTAACGTACTTTGGGAGAGATTATCCGATGCTTTTAAAGATCGTATCGTTAGGAACGGGCATCCAGATCAACGCTTACCTAATACGTTAAATGTTAGTTTTCTTGATCAGATTGGACAAGAGATTTTAGCTCAAATCCCAGAAATTGCTGCTACTACGGGTTCGGCATGCCATACGGGAAGCAGCGCTATGTCACCGGTGTTAAAAGCGATGCAATTGTCTCCGGAAGTTGCGGCAGGGACGGTACGATTTTCTGTGGGTCGCTACACAACGATGAACGAGATTGAAGATGCATGTTCACTGATCATAAACCGAATTGGGAAGATGCAGGGCTAATTTTATACATAGAAAAAGGACAGTCCCGTTCCGAAATGGGTCTGTCCTTTTTCTTATTTGTTTATCTATGTTCAAGTGCGAAGAATTACAAACACCTAATCTATGATCTCAGAGCAACTTTCTCATTTAAATCGAATCTGAAAAAGGTCTACTTATAACGATATGCGGGTCTTTTATGCATGAACATTGAATAAATTTAATAATACAGGCAAGAATTCTAATAAATACTACTATAAAGAGGTGACTAGAGTTATGGGTGTCGGTGAAAAGAAACGTGAGGACTCTTGGAATGATGAACATGATCAATTATTAGCTGAAGCCGTACTATCTCATATTCGTACTGGCAGCACACAATTGGCTGCATTCGAGGAAGCCGCATCTAAAATTAATCGTACAGCAGCAGCTTGTGGATTCAGGTGGAATAAAGATATTAGGAAAAAGTATGAAAATGACATTCAGCTAGCCAAACAAAATCGTTTACCTAAGCAGAAGCCAACACAAAAAGCAATACAACAAGCAGTTACTATATCTAGTGTTAGTGCTAGTCTATCCGCGGATAGAGCAATTGAACAGTCTATTTCTTACAATGATGCCTTGCATCAGATCATTAAATTAGCCAATGAACAATTGCAAAAGTATGATGAGTTGCTTCAAGAAAACATAAAGCTTAGGGAAGAAAACAATGAATTAAAAGCTCAAAAACAACAAGCGTCTCCTGAAGTTTTAGCCCAAGAGGATCTTGATGCCTTCCTTCAAATAATGAAAAGAGCAAAAAGTTTAACTCATGTATAATATTCCTTAAACTCCACATGATAATAACACACCAAGAAAAGGAGTGAATTACATTATGGCTAACAACACATTGGCAGTTCCACAAGCAAAAGCAGCAATGGATCAACTAAAGTTTGAGGTTGCACAAGAGTTAGGGATTCAACTTCAAGCATACAATGGAAATCTTGCTTCACGAGATGCTGGTTCCATTGGTGGCAACATCACAAAACGGTTAGTGCAAATCGCGGAACAACAACTTTCAGGCGGCTCCGCAGGAAGCTTCAGACGTTAATTTGACGTTAGTTGTACGCATTGCCAAAAGACTACAAGCACCTATTCCTCCTGGGTGAATGCAGTCTTTTTTTATTTGTTCGATGACTACGCTTTTATGGTTTTGCAGGACGACTTCAGAAAATGATGTTATAATATACCTTTAACAAGGCAACCCATGAGGCGTTTCATTAAGTGAAGTGGAAGCGTATACATTTGAGATTGGTCGCCTATATAACGATATTTCCTACATAATCAAACTTTTAAAGACTAAAAATACTACTGCCTTAGGAAGGAATTCAGAGGATGAAGGGAACTTACGAGTATTATAAGCAGATTTTCGAACATGTACCGAAGCCTTTTGCTTTCGTGGATTTGGACATGCTGGATGACAATGCAAGGGCAATCGCTCGGGCGGCCGGCAGCAAGAAAGTTAGAATAGCGAGTAAGTCCATCCGTTGTATGGATGTGATGCGCCGAATATTGGCCATGGATGATGTCTTCCAGGGCGTCATGTGTTATACCGCTGCCGAAGCCGCATTCTTGGCGCGTCATGGTTTCGACGATCTGCTGATTGGCTATCCGCAGTGGCAGCCAAAAGCAATCGCCGAATTGATCGAGCTTATTGGTGAAGGGCGCACGATCACCTTGATGGTCGATTCCGTGGAACAAATCGAACACATTGAACGACTTGCGATTGCGCGGCAAGTATCCGTTCCGTTATGTATCGATATCGACATGTCGGCGGATTATCCTGGCTTGCATTTCGGCGTATGGCGGTCGCCGCTTACTTCGTGGCATCACGTACGTCCCGTGGCACAACGGATTATCGAGTCTTCGTGGTTGAAGCTTGAAGGAATCATGGGATATGAAGCGCAAATTGCAGGCGTAGGTGATAATGTTCCTGGGAAGCACTTGAAAAACGCCATCATACGATTATTGAAAAAGCGTTCTATAACCGAAGCAGCTAAGCGGAGAAAAGAAGTCGTGGAAGGGCTTCAGGATATGAACGTAAAGCTTCGCTTCGTTAATGCGGGTGGAACGGGCAGTATGGACAGCTCACGAGAAGAAGCGTGTGTGACGGAAATTACAGCGGGGTCCGGGTTCTATGCACCTGTCTTATTCGACAATTATTCGTCGTTCCGTTATCAACCATCGGTTGGTTATGCGATAGAGGTGGTACGGCGTCCGAAGCCAGATGTAGTGACGTGCTTGGGCGGTGGGTATACCGCATCGGGAGCCGTTGGCATAGACAAACAAGCGAAGCCGTATTTACCGGAAGGTTTGGAGCTATTCCCACTAGAAGGGGCTGGCGAAGTCCAAACACCGTTGCGTCTCCAAGGTGGCGTTCAACTCGCGATCGGTGATCCGGTATTTTTCCGACATGCGAAAGCAGGGGAGATCTGCGAGCGATTCCTTACTTTATATGCCGTTTCGCAAGGCAGCATCGTAGCTGAATATCTGACATACCGCGGAATGGGGGAATGCTTTCTATGAAACAAGATTCGTTGACATGGTCAAACTGGTCAGGCAATGTTCAGGCATCACCACAAACTGTGCGCTATCCAGATTCGATCGAAGCAGTTGTTGAAGTGGTTCGCATGTGCAGACAAGAAGGTCGAAAGCTGAGAGTGGTTGGAACGGGACATTCCTTTACGCCGATCGCGGCATCGAATGATGTGTTGGTTTCGCTTGATCAGATGCAGGGGCTTGTCCAAGTAGACCCTGAAGCTAGAACAGCAACGGTCTGGGCAGGTACGAAGTTGAAGCTGCTCGGGGAGAAATTGTTCGAACATGGATTGGCTCAGGAAAATATGGGGGACATCAATGTTCAGTCCATTGCAGGAGCGATCAGCACAGGAACACACGGCACTGGCCGCGAATTCGGTAATATGGCTACACAAGTGGTAGGCCTGACAATCGTCACAGGTACGGGGGAAGTTCTCGCATGTACGGAGGAATCGCACCCTGAATGGTTTAAAGCGATGCAGGTATCGCTTGGCGTGCTCGGCATTATTGTGCAAGTTACACTCAGGCTTCAGCCAGCATTTAAGTTGGCGTATGAAAGCAAAAGAATCCCGCTGAAAAATTGTTTGCAGCAGCTGTCCGTTTTGGCTGACGAAAACCGCCATTTCGAATTTTATTGGTTTCCATATGCAGATCCGTGCCAGGTGAAATTGATGAACGAGACGAACGCGGAGGTAACGAATCGAAAGGTTCGGGATTATATAAGTGACGTAATGCTGGAAAATACAGCTTTCCATCTGCTTTCGGAAGTGTGCCGTAAGCTACCGCGGATGAGTCCGTCCGTGAGTCGTCTTTCGGCATCTCAAGTTCCGGTGAGCCGGAAAGTCGATTACAGTCACCAGATGTTCGCAACCCAAAGGCTTGTTCGTTTCAATGAGATGGAATATAATATCCCCGCAGCAGCCATGTCCGCAGTTATTGAAGAAATGCGTGAGACAATGGCGCGCGAGAAGTTTAATGTTCATTTTCCAATTGAGTGTCGGTATGCGAAAGGTGATGACATCTGGCTAAGTCCGGCTTACGAGCGTGATTCAGCGTATATTGCCGTCCATATGTATAAAGGTATGCCGTACGAGGACTATTTCAAAGCCATGGAGCGCATTTTCCTCCGTCATGGCGGAAGACCGCATTGGGGGAAAATGCATTCTCTACAGGCTGCACAGTTGAAGGAAATCTATCCGATGTGGGAGCGTTTCTGTGCGATCAGGGAAACATTGGATCCTGACCGTATTTTGCTGAACGATTATTTGTTGAAGCTTTTTGCACCGCGAGCGATAATGAACTGAGCGCTGTAATAGGTTGTCATGATCAAGATATCCGCATATGAGATTGGTGTGACGAACAAGTCCCATGACAGAATGGAATCTGAAATCATGAACAGGACGCTGCCGAGGATAGCTAATTTATTACCCGTCATAATGGCAGACCAGCCCATAAGCGAGATAACGATAATGTAGAACAACACAGGTACCACGAGTCCAGCATTATCTTGCTCCGTTAGGGAGATCAACAGCTCTCTGCCCATTAAGCAAGAAAAGATGGAGATCGGTACGATCGAGGAGAAGCGTAACCAAGAAAACCGCCATTGAACGAGAAAACCAGCTGTATAGAACAAATGACCGATAAGAAATGCGGCAAGCCCGAAAACGAACCAAAACATAATCAATGCATCGCCAAGCATGCCGAAGAATAAGCCGATTAACATCAACCAATGAACGATTTTTTTGGCTGAGGGCATATGCGAGTAAGCGTAGTAAAAAATCAGACACATCGGAAGTAATTTGAATAAGAATTTAAATGCTTCATGATCAGGTCGAAGCTCAAAAATGTAAAGCACGCTTGTAAGTAGTATCGCAATCGGTAACCACCGTTTCATCATCGTACATCTCTCTCTTTCATATTGGAATAACGCTGTAATAGACGTATTATAGTGGCACAGCGAACATTTGTAAACGCTTTATTGTGGGACATTGAAGTACTATGAAGGAGAACGAAATTATGCACAAAGTGGGAAACAAACTGTCCAAGGCTGAAATTTTTACATTTGCTTCGGGTGATATATTTGGCGGGGGAGCCCAGCTCATCATCTCTTTTTTCTATTTGATCTTTTTAACCGATGTGGTTGGAATAAGACCAGTGATGGCTGGAACGCTAATCTTAGTTAGTAAAGTATGGGATGCCGTTAATGATCCCTTAATGGGTTTTATAACAGACAATACTAGGACAAAATGGGGTAGAAGGAAGCCTTATTTTTTCATAGGATTTTTCGGTATCATCATCTCGTATTTCCTATTGTGGTATCCGATCTCAGGCAACAACGAAATGGTCAAGTTTTGCTATGTATTGTTTGCCTATCTCCTATACTCAACCATTTCAACCATGGTGATGATCCCCTATGCGGCTATGTGTAGTGAGATCACCACTGATTATAAGGAAAGAAATACGGTTAATGGCACGCGGCTCTTCTTATCGCAATGCTCCTCTCTGTTATGCGCGGTGCTGCCACTCGAAATTGTAAAAATGTTTGGAAATGAAGACACGGGATATATGGTGATGGCGCTCTGTTTTGGTGTTTTCTTTGCGATTCCTTTCCTGCTTATCTTCTTCTTTACCAAAGAGAGGGTGATGGTGCATACGGAAAAATCAAGATTTACTATTGCGGCTTTAACTGCGCCTTTTAAAGTTAGATCGTTTCGAATTCTGATTATCATTTATCTGTTTTCGTTTCTATCTATGGATGTGATATCTACCGTTTTTGCCTATTTTATGAATTATTATCTGAAAAGACCTGATGAACTGAACTATGTACTCGGAGCCATGCTGATTACACAAATTGCGATGGTCCCCGTTATTGTGAAATTAGCGAACACGATTGGCAAGGCGAAAACCTTTATGCTGTCCACCCTGATATGGGGTGTTGGTATTCTCTTCATTGCGCTTCTTGGGCCCACATGGCCAACATGGTCGATTTACGTTGATGCCGTATGCATGGGATTGGGTATCGTTGGATGTATTATGATTCCCTGGATGATGTACCCGGATGTAACGGATGTAGGGGAACTGGCTTTTGGCAAACGAAATGCAGGTTCATTTGGCGGAATTATGACCTTTCTGCGGAATTTTTCTGCAGCTGTCGGCATTTTTATCATATCTAGTATGTTGGATTTTGCAGGGTATTTGAAACCCGAGGAACAAGTGGTAGCAGGTGTTACGAAGAAAATCATGCTAGACCAACCGGATGCGGTACTTATATGTTTGAAATTAATAGTTACTGTGATTCCTTTTGCCTTGCTGTTCATTACATTTAGTATGGCGAGAAAATACCCTTTGACTCAAAACATGCACGAGAAGCTCAATCATTATTTGGAATTTAAACGCGGTAATATCCAAGAAAGTCCTTTATCCGAGGATGAGGTAGAGGAAATGAAGCGTACACTGATTGGCGTTCGGACAGATAATTAGGGAGGCACCCAAGATGGACGAAGTAAATATGACGATTAAAATGGGGCCTAAGTGCTTTCCCGGTATAAAAGACCTTCATGAGGGGAGATCCATCGATGAAGAGCAAATTCATCACATTTGCGAATATATCGATAGCAGGTATGACTGTGCGGATTTCAGAATGGTCTCGATCATCCGGACCCTATACAGCTATAAGCATTTATTAAGTGAATCAACGTTGGAGCGGATACGGAAGACGATTCTAAGCTTTAAGTACTGGATGGACGAACCAGGCGTTGATAGCATGTGCTATTGGTCTGAAAATCATCAAATTCTATTTGCCTCGGTTGAATATTTAGCTGGACAGCTGTTTCCCAATGACATTTTTACGAATGCGAGCATGTCAGGACAGGAACATCTGGAAAAAGCAAAGATCCGCATTTTGCGTTGGCTGAAATATCGCTTTACCTATGGATTCACAGAATGGCACTCCAATACTTACTATGAAGAGGATATAGCGCCACTGGCTATTATGATCGATTTCTGCAGGGATGGAGAAATTGTGATTAGATCTAAAATGATCATGGATCTGCTGCTGCTTGATATGGGCATGCATTCCTATAAAGGTCTCTTCGGCGCAACTAGCGGACGCTGTTATGAAGCGCAGAAGAAAAATCCTATGGCTCAGGATACCTTAGAAATCAGCGAGTATGTTTGGGGATTTGGTCATTGTGAAACCTATGATTATACCAGAATCTCTTCTAACTTTATCTTAATGGAGCACTATGATTTGCCTAACGTAATCCGGAAAATTGGGCAAGATCCTGGAGACGTTATCATTAAGGATTCCATGGGGCTCGATTTAAAGGAGATCAAAGAGGAGTTTGCTGATTTAACGGACATCGATACGACAGGGATGTTTTTATGGGCGATGGAGAGCTTTACGAATCCGGAGTCTGTGAATATGGCGTTAAAAGTTTTCAATGAATGGAAGCTGCATCAGAATCCATTTTTACAAGATTTTAAAATGATCAACCACCCTTTATTAATCAAGCTTGGCCTGCTGCCATCCCTCGTTAAAATTCTTAATCCAGTGACTCAAGGGATCGCGATTCAACGGGCTAATTCATATACATACAAAACCAAGGATTATATGCTTTCAACTGTTCAAAATTATCATCCTGGTGAATTCGGTGACCAGCAGCATGTGTGGCAGGCGACCTTGTCGAATGAAGTAACGGTTTTTACAACCCATCCGGGGGCACCTGCGTTTGATGACGTCAACCGAAATTTTTCACCTGACTATTGGGTAGGAAGCGGTATTTTCCCACATTCCGTACAGGATAAAAATGTGCACCTTAGCATTTATAAAGTTGATCAACGAAAAGGCTTTATGGAAGGAAAAAGAGCTGAATTTACTCATGCGCACTTTCCTCAGGATAAATTTGATCAGGTCGTGCTGGAGAACAACTATTTGTTTGGTAAATTAGGTGATTCCTATATCGCTCTTATCGGGAAAAATGACTTCAAAGTTAACCCGGTTGATCCTTCAGACATGATTCAAGAAGGAGTTATCACCTACTGGATTTGTGAGTTAGGGTGCCAAGAGACCTTCGGCAGCTTTCATTCTTTTAGGGAGGCCATTCGCTCACGGAGCGTAAGTTTCGTCAATAATACCTTAAGGTACAAGGGAAGCCGTGAGATCGCTCTAACCTATAAAGGGGACTTTGTTATCGACGATGAGAAAGTCGCAACAGACTATGGCAGGCTGGACACCCCTTACGTAATGGCAGATAGAAAACCTGATGAGATCCGGATTGCCTTTGAGGGCAGCAGCTTGTATTTAAACTTTGATCGATGTGAAAGGACCCATGCATGATGGCGAGAGATGTTTATTTTCATAAGGCGCTTGCGTTAGCTGACAGTGTCGTAAAGCAATTTGAACCCAAAATGAAATGGATGTGGGGAGAGGCCCTCTTCGGATATGCCTTGACGGAGTTGGATGCGTTTATGGAGGAAGACAGGTATTTCCTTTTTACAAAAGCTTATTGTGATTACTATGTTGCTCATGAACCCCGTGTCGATCAAGCGGACACAAGTGCACCGGCGCTCATTACCTATGCCATGCAGAAGAGGACTGGGAATGCAGGGTATACCTATTTAACGGATAAAGTACTTAACTACATTAAATATGAACCCCGAATACTGGATGATGCCGTCAATCATTTGGGGAACTCTCCGGAAGGTAAGTTGTATCCCAAGTCCATCTGGGTGGATTCCTTGATGATGTTTAGTGTCTTTCCAATGCGATATGCTGTGGAAAATGGGGACAAGGAGCTGATGGACTTTGCAGCAAGGCAACCGAGACTCTATGCAGGTTATATGCAGGATGCCGAAGACAAGCTCTGGTATCACAGTTACTGGGTGAAGGCCAAAACACATTTCCCGAAAAGCAAAATTTTCTGGGGTCGGGGAAATGGTTGGGTTATTTGCTCGCTGCCTATGATCCTTGAAAATTTGCCTACCGAGCATCCGGAAAGAGATCGAATCATAGAGATACTACGGGAAACCTCCGAGGCTTTGCTGCCCTACCAGCGACCGGACGGGTATTTCGAAACGGTCTTCAATAAAGTTGGCAAAACCTATCGTGAATCCAGCGCGACAGCTCTTATTGCCGCTGGCTGGCTACATAGTGTTCGTAGAGGTTGGCTGGATCTGAAATATAAAGAGCTTGCCATTAAGGCTTTTCAAAGTGTAGTGGACGATTTTGAATTAGAAGATGGATGCGTCTATATGCCGGAAATTTCAGGACCCACGATCCCCGTGCCCGTATTTCCCTATGCGGGTTATAAATGGATGCCACGGGGCAGAAATTGGTCATATGGGATAGCTGCTGTACTTTTTGCGGCCATAGCGTATCAAAAGCTGCTGGATGAAGGTGAATAGATGGCGCGATGTGAAAAGGAAAACCGGGTTTTGCCCGGTTTTTCTTTTTTTGGGTTATAGGTATAAGCCGTTATCAATGGGGAACTGACCGAATAAAATAAAAAAATTAAAATAAAAATGGGGGGAAGCGGATGAAAGTAGTAATCCTCTGCGGCGGTAAGGGTACGAGGATGAGCGAGCTGACAAATGAAGTCCCCAAACCTTTAGCCAAAGTAGGAGACAAACCTTTACTGTGGCATATCATGAAACGATATAACCAATATGGATTCGATGAATTTATTCTCCTGCTCGGCTATAAAGGAGAAATGATCAAAGAATACTTTATGAATTATAATTGGAAAACGCATAGTTTTACATTAGATACGTCTAATGGCAGCATTCAGTTGCTGCAGCAGCCAGAAAAGTGGAAAATTACCTTTCTGGATACAGGATTAGAGACGATGACGGGCGGAAGGATCAAGATAGCAGAAAAATATATAGGAAACGAAACATTTATGCTTACCTATGCTGACGGATTAGCAAATATCAATTTATTGGATTTACTGGAGTTTCATAAAAATACTGGGGCCATTGCGACAGTAACAGGCGTTAAAAAAATTAGCCAATTCGGTACATTAACCGTTAAAGACGGAATAGCCGAATCCTTTCATGAAAAATCACAGAGCGAAGGGATCATTAACGGTGGTTTTTTTGTTTTAGAACCTAAAGTTTTCGAATACTTGACAGATAGTCCCATGTGCATATTTGAAGATGAATCCTTAAAAAACTTGGCACTAGATCGTGAATTGGCCGTGTATCTTCATGAGGGATTCTGGATGGCAGCAGATACGTATAAAAACGTGTTAGAGCTGAATGAACTGTGGAAACAAGGTAAGAATCTCTGGCAAAGTACGTGATTAAGAATGATGATGAGTCATATGAGACCATTTTGGAAGGATCGAAATGTATTTATTACAGGATGTACAGGCTTTCTGGGCAGGCATTTGATAAAAGAATTGACAAAGTCAGGTGCCAATATTACAGGGCTTATGCGGGGAAAAGTGCTGGACTCTTCTACGTTTCAAGAGGACTTTTGTTCTGAAATCAACGTGGTTCACGGAAACTTAGAAGATCTCTCCATCATCCAAGAAGCTCTAGAAAAAAATGGCATCGATACCGTATTTCATGTAGCAGCACAATCTATCGCAGGGACAGCAAACCGGAATCCGGTTCAAACTTTTGAAACCAATATACGCGGCACATGGCATGTATTGGAAGCTTGCCGGCATCATCCAGTTAAAAGAATCATTATCGCATCCAGTGAAAAATCATATGGTGATCACGCTAGTCTTCCATTGGATGAAAGCTACTCCCTTCAAGGGAGACACCCCTATGACGTTTCAAAAAGCTGTGCAGATTTAATCGCCCAATCCTATTTTTACACGTACCAATTGCCTGTTTGTATTACACGATTTGGAAATGTCTTTGGGGGCGGGGATTTAAACTTCAATCGGATTATTCCTCAAACCATCAACTCTGTCATTCAACATGTATCGCCCGTAATAAGGAGCAACGGCACGTTGGTTCGTGACTACTTATATGTCGAAGATGCAGTACATGCCATGATGCGATTGGCGGAAAAAATGGAGGAATCAGGGATTGCTGGAGAACCGTTTAACTTCAGTAATGAAAATCCGTTAAGTGTCTCGGAAGTCGTCACCAAAATACTGAATGGCATGGATAGCGATTTGCAGCCAATCATTCTGAATGTAGTTACCAATGAAACGCAACGGCAATATCTTTCTGCCAAAAAAGCAAGAGATCTATTGGGCTGGAAACCAATCTTTGATTTTGAAACAGGATTAAAAAGAACGATTGACTGGTATAAAGAATACTTCACTAACTTAGGGGAATTATCCGACCGGAAATGAAGATTTGGAGGAGTAAAGAAGGTGCTAAGTGATGAATAAAGATTTTTGGAAAGGTAAAAAGGTACTTGTTACCGGTCATTCCGGATTTAAAGGTTCTTGGTTATGTCTGCTGCTTTCTTCATTAGGGGCGAATGTAGCCGGATACAGCTTAAAACCTCCCACTTTTCCCAGTTTATTTGAATTATGCCATATAGATCGACTTGTGCCCACCCAATATGCCGATATTCGCGATCTCAATACGTTACAAGCCACTATTTTAGAAGAAAAGCCTGAAATTATTATTCATATGGCCGCACAGCCGCTAGTCAGAGCCTCCTACTTAAACCCTGTTGAAACCTTTGAAATTAATATCATGGGAACCGTCAACCTATTAGAAGCCGTGCGAAATGCCGTCCATAAAGGCATTCCCATTAAAGCGGTGATCAACGTAACGACGGACAAATGCTATGAGAATAAGGAGTGGCTGTGGGGTTACCGGGAACAAGATGCGCTTGGCGGATACGATCCGTATTCCAATAGTAAAGCCTGTTCAGAGTTAGTAACAGATGCGTACCGCAAATCATTTTTCCATACAGAGAAGTATGAATCTCACGGCGTGGCCATTGCAACGGCAAGGGCCGGAAACGTCATTGGTGGCGGTGATTGGGCGGCTGATCGCTTAATCCCGGATTGCCTGAGAACTTTATCAGAAGGTAAAAAAATTAAAATTCGAAGTCCTTATGCCATTCGGCCGTGGCAGCATGTACTGGACCCTCTAAGTGGGTACCTGTTACTGGCGGAAAAATTAGTTGCGGATGGAACGCTGTTTAGCGAAGGTTGGAACTTTGGACCGGATGATGATGGAGGAAAAACGGTAGAGTGGGTTGTCAACCATCTTTGCGCTAAATGGGGAAATGGTGCTGCTTATGAAATAGAAAACGGCCATCAGCTGCACGAAGCCCATAATTTAAAGCTTGATTGTTCAAAAGCGAAATTCAAATTAGGCTGGCATCCTAAATGGAATGTCGAATCCGCTATTGACAAAGTCATGGAATGGTCACATGCCTATCAATCTAATGATGACTTAATGGCCATTTGCATGAAGCAGATTAACGAGTATCAAAACTTAAAAATGGATGTGTAAATGAAGTCGAAATGAGGTGGTTTCGTGGACAATGTATATGGTTCCATTTTATCGAAGGGGAGGGTATACCAATTCCTAGCCCAGCTTGGTTCGATGCAAAAGGTGTCAAAAGAGGATTTTGATCTATTTGTACTTTGTGTTGACGACGAGGCATATGACATATTAAAAAAAATAAATAGGAAGGAACTCCACGTAGTTCATGAAAAAGAACTCGAGGAAGATGTGTTAGCTTTAAAAAAAACAAGAAAGGTCCATGAATACTGTTGGACGTTAAAACCAATTTTTTTAGAACATCTTATGATGAAACATCCTACAGCTACTAGATTAACCTATCTGGATTGTGATTTGTATTTCTGGAATGACCCTTCCATTATTTTCAAGAATCAACCAGAGTGCTCGGTCTTATTGTCTCCGGAAGAAAAATACAACCCCTCTTGGAGTGACAATTTTACGCGGTATATGCAAAAAGTAACCGGATATTATAACTCTGGCTATATAAGCTTCAAAAAAGACGAAATGGGTCTAGCTAGTCTGAAATGGTGGAAAGAGAAATGCATTGAACGATGCGAAATTGTACCTACGGAGGGTTTTTTCGGTGATCAAAAATATTTAGATCAAATACCAAAGTTATTTTCCAGTAGTTGTGATATTACAACCCCCGGAGTCAATATCGGTATATGGAATGATTTGAAATTTCAATTCTCAGAAGATGAGGATTCGGTTTATGTAAATGATCATAGACTTATTTTTTATCATTTTTGTGGTTTAAGAATTGTGAATAAAAATAAAATCGAGTTACTATTTAACCAAAAACATATTCCATTCATCTTAGCGTATTATCAACAAATGCTCCAGGAGGCAATCGATTTGACAGAACAAATCGACCCAACTTTCAGCGGATATGCCTCTGAAGAAGATTTGAAACGATATTGGTAGGTGAGAAAATGAAAGCAAGTATTATTATCCCGTCCTATAATGCAAAACACCGGTTATATCTAAACCTGCTCTCCCTAACGTACCAAGATTACCTACATCAGGATTATGAAGTCATTGTGGTCGACAATGGTTCGACAGATGACACGACTGATATGCTTTCCAAATTCAAAGCGAACTTCCCACTAATAACCGTACGAATTGAACAGAATAAGGGAATTGCCTATGGAAGGAACCAAGGCATATTAAAGGCTGCCGGAGATATTTTGATATTCCATGATAGTGATATGATCGCGTCAAAAGACTATGTTAGAAAGCATATCGAGGCACATCAGATAAAAAACCAGGTGGTTTGTGGTTTATGTTGGCGAAGAATTTACAGCTTCTATTATAAAAGTTTTAAATCCTTTCACCAGCAGCTATTTAAAAAGTTAAACAATCCATATCCTGAGATTCAACGTGTAAACGAGCATATATATCAACTCATTTCTGAGAAGCAGATCAAAGATGGCTCGTTTATGAACTATACGTTCGATTTTGATAACCTTATGTTCTTTTCCTATTTAAAAGATACAGTTCAAACCTATGGGGAGAATTTAAAGGGTTACCATTTTCCATGGAGATATTTCCTAACTAATAACGCATCCGTTGAACGTAAAAGAGTTGTGGAACTGGGTTTATTTGATGAGAATAATCCGAATTGGGGATTTGAAGACTTTGATTTAGGCTATAGGCTCTACAAAATCGGAAGTGAATTTGCGGTCAGACACGATATCATTAGTGCCCATCAAGAACATGAACGAAATTATACAACCAAGGAAATTAAATTAAGTACCGACTATTGGTTTGAAAAATATAACGACATCCATTGTATAGATATGCTATTAAGCCTATTATTTGATATCGCAGCCATTTTTCCCCCCATGCAACCGATTATCGACCCCAGTCATTTAAACGAGTTAATGGAAGAAATAAATGAGATGCATACACAAGATGAACTCCAAGGTCTCTTGGAACTTTTTCGGGAAATGCTGCAACATGCAAAAAATAACTATTTGAACCATATGGAGCTGGAGCTTACGCCAATCCATTCGGATATATTTTATAACGTGGTTCTTGAACTTAATGAGAAATATGGCCTGATTCATTTTTCTAAAGCGCTAGTTATCTTGCATCAATATATTTCTAAGCCGTAAAATGGAGGTTTTTCAAAGCGAAGGGGGCTCTATATGGACTATCCATTAAATGATCTCCAATCGATCTGCAGTGAATTTGATATTGGAGACTTCATCTCCGTTGAAGGTAAACTTGGCGGATATGTCAATACGAATATAAAGATCAAAACGAAAAAAGGCTTTTTTGTCATTAGAATCTATCGAGAAAAAGTTGACCCCGAACGCATTCACTATGCACACGAGACTGTTTCGTTTCTACGTTCATCCGATCTGCCGGCATTGATGCCATTACAAAATAAACTTGGAAGCTATTTTTCAATGAGTAATGAGTATTTTATAGAAGTGACACCGTTCGTAGATGCGCATCATTTTCAGTGGCTTCCGACGCAAGCCTATTTCAGTGGGAACATGCTGCGAAACATGCACCAAACACTTATGCATGTTAAAAAAGATCCTCCACCAAGAGAGTCTATCTATCATTTTTATAATTGGAGCGTGTTAGAAGACACGCCAAAATTGCAGTCCCTTTACAAATGGACGCCTCACCATATAGCCCAAATTTATCAAATGAATGATTTGATCCTAAAATATGGCCAGAATTTAGAAGACGTTCCCGCAAATCTACCAACAACGATTTTACATGGAGATTGGAACCCAGGGAATCAACTTTACCAAGAAAACGGAGAAGTGTGCTGTATATTAGACTTCGATTCGATTCAGCGGGGGGAATGTGTCTTCGATGTGGCCTACGCCCTTTATTTTTTCTTATTAAAAGAGAAAGGCAAAGTGCTAGTGAAGCCTTTTATCCAAGGTTATGGAGGGTTATCTGAACAAGAAAAAAGGGTAATCCCTAGTATGATTGCTAAACTCGGATTGTTTTTTGGGAGTTTTATTAATAAAGGAGATCTTGTGTTTGCAAAGCAACAGAAATTGGTGGAATGGGTACTCTCTCCCGAAGGGGTAAACGTGTTGCAAGAACGTGGTTAGTGCTAGAATGATTAGTGAGGTGTAACCTTTGTGAAAGGAACCATTATTATTCCTTCCTACAACGCCTGTGAGCGTCTTTATTATAATCTGCTATCCCTAAATCTTCAGGACTATCCACATGACCAATTTGAAGTCATCGTGATCGATAATGGTTCTGCTGACAATACGGCGAATATGCTATCTGACTTTCCAGCGAGTTTCCAACTTAAAATTGTTCGAATAGATGAAAATAAAGGGATTGCACATGGAAGAAACCAGGGAATTTCGAAGGCGGCAGGAGACATCCTCATTTTTCATGACAGTGATATGATTGCGGAGAAAAGTTTTGTAAGAAAACATATCGAAGCACATCAAAATGAGAATACGGTCGTTTGCGGGATGATTTGGAAGGAGATTTTTACCTATTATTATAAAAAATTTGAGGATTTCAGAATCCCTGAATTTAATAAAGTGAAAGATCAATTTGACTTCCAAACCGAAGATTTGGAACTTGATGTGCGGCCATTAATACCTCGAGAAAAGATTATGGATGGCAGTTTCATAAACTATAGCTTTAAAAAAGACACGCCTTTTATCCATTCTCTAGAAAAAATAATTCAAGAATTTGGATCAGACCTAAAAGGATATCATTTACCCTGGAGGTTTTTTATCACCAATAATTCATCAGTACCTAGAAGTAAAGTAGTAGAAGTCGGCCTATTTGATGAAAAGATTGTGAATTGGGGTTTTGAGGACTATGATCTTGGGATTCGGTTATATAAGTCTGGATGTCATTATAAACTCCAGGATATTGTAAATGTCCATCAGGCACATCCAAGAAATTACGCGAGAGGGGAAGCCCTTAAAAGCTTTGATTATATTTGTAATAAGTATAACGATATTCCACATATTGATATTGTTATCGCTTGCATCACCACATTTTTGCGTGGTTCTCTATCCATTGACGAAAAAGGGCTAAACGATATTGTGGAAGATCTTTATATTCTTCAAACGATGGGTAACTACAATAGACTATTGAGTTATTTTCTTGAACTACTCCAGATCAAAAAAGAGTCAGTCCTGAATAGGGTAAAGAATCAAGTAAGAGAAATGCCAATCGTGAGCATGTTGGACAGTGAACTAGAGCTGCAGTTAAATGAATTAGTGGGAAAAAATGGAGCATTAAATTTTGTGCATGCTTTTTTAGATTTGCAAAAAGGAAGTTAACAACCTTGCGCTAATAAAGTCCTTGAAAATAATGAGGGCTTTTTGTGTTTTTCGTAAGAAAGTTATCACAAATATCGTTTATATAGATGAGGAGCTCCTGAAAATAATGAAAGGAGGTAGTAAATATGATAATAACTGAAGCCAACATAGTTGAGCAGTTAAAACACAAGAATTCTAAGGCCTTAGATTTCTTAGTCGATAATTATGGCAATGTTCTATATAAAGTTGTATACAATGTTCTAAATACTTATGGGGATAAAGGAAGAATGCAAGAGTGCTTAAATGATGTTTTTTTGAGTATCTGGGAGAACATAAACATGCGTACCCGGTAGGTATCTTGAGTTCTTTTACAATCGGACAAGGTCGAACAGAACAATTGGGTTACATGTCTCCAGCGCACTTTTGAGCAACTGTACTGTATAAATTTTCCTTTAGTATCAGACGACGTACAGTTTTTTAAAACGAAGGGGGCTTTGTTAAGCTCTTAACTACTTCACAAAATCCGTATTTTATACATATGTATACAACACGGATAATCGCCTTTGTCGTCGTCGTGTCTAATGACACAAATGTGCCTACATAAATGACACAAATGTGGATCCGACCTCTAGCTTTTGTATTAATTGGTACGGGACAACTCTTTACCATACGACCTTACATTTGACCAATTCAATTCTTCGCTGTAAATACTAACCCATCCATCGCTGCAATAGTCAAAAATGTAGTACGCTCACTGTTATAAAAAAATGGATAAATCCCTTTATCGTTAGCTCTGTCATCTACCCAGATTTCACCATATGACAAACCATTCACAACTAGGTTAATTGACACACCACAACCATAGTCACTGATTCGTAAAAGCCCGGCAGATTTGTCAGTATTGAAATAATTCTTTTCCCAATCGGCATAATTTAAGTTCTTTTCATTCCAGTCGAATACTTCATTCCAAGCGTCAGTATAAGGAAACAATCCAGAAACATGATTTAGTTCATCTTTATGGTAGAGATCTGTATATACTCCATCATCTGGCCGTTCCAGCCCGTAAATGGGACCAGCTCCATTGCTTCCCACAAGAAGTAAAAAAGCTTTGTACTCGGCTGGCAACGTGACTTTCCACTTCCGCTCAAACCTCATTACTTCCTCATGGGTCCATGGAGGAGCAAGTAAATATCGGTGTTTGTTCGAGCCGAAAATAAAAAATGTAGAATCCATATTTTTGAGCAATGTGAGTTTGGCCATTATACTCTGAATTTGTGGTTGATTCATGTTTACATCACTACCCTTATCATTGTTACAATCTATTTCTGGGTACGTTCGTATTATCCTGCCCTTAGCTCAATGAAAAAGTAGCCGATCATTTTGGCTGGTTGCTCCAATAATTGTATTCAACTAACGTTCTGCGTTAGTTGAACGGGCAGCTCATTCACTACTTCCTAAACATAGTTTATATGGCATGATGTTTATTTGTATGTAGTCGCATTGCTTCTCTTAATCCAGCAAAAACATAATGTAAAATTGCCCGAAAGCAGAAAGCACTATAAATGGGATTATTAGAAATAGTATGTTTCTGTAATAGTCATTAGCATATTTTTTAGATAGAAGATTTAGCATGGGACTTAGAATTACCAAATTTGCAATTAACATCCCTGCTGCAGCTACTAGCGCCCCCATACCTGCTAAAAATCCATGACTATAGTAATCCGGAAACCATCGTTCATATAGTTTAAAAAGTAAGATTGGAAGGCCAATCGAAACAATGACTTCGACGCACACGATAACTACTTTGTTTTCGCTCGTTGATATAGTTTTAGTTATTCCAGCAACTACTAGAGTAAATAAACTCAGGATAATAACAATAAATACAAACATGTACCATCACCTGTCTCCTAATAATAATCAATCATTAATAGGCTTAGTGTAGGCTACATTCAAAAAAATTCACAGTCATACTTTTTTATAGTACCACTCCACTTCGCTAATAACCGACTATTCGAGCGCTAGCTCAGCGAACAAAAAACGGATGCATCGGCATCCGCTGTTCCGCTATCGTTCTGCGTTAGCTTAATACGAATTGGGTTAATTCTCCTAAATTATCAATAATTACGTCGGCATCCGCTCGGCTCGCTCTTATATCGTTTTCAGGATGGTCACCCACAAATAGAGATTCTTCTGCTTCCACTCCGAGTTTAGACAATGCTCTAATAAAAATTGCTGGGTCAGGCTTACGTAAACCTTCCCATTCTGAAATAAGAACTTCATCGAATAAATGACCGATACCCAGTGATTTGAAATTATCATACTGAAATTGCCCATAACCGTTAGAAACAAGCGCTATCTTAACTCCGCTGTTCCTTAGCTCAGAAATCATATCCATCAAATTACTAAAGCCAACACAATGTCTTTGAAAACCATTCAAATAATCGTTTAGAAGCTCTGTCCATTCTACTCCCAGGATAGAAAATTCTTCAATAAGTTGTTGATAAACTTTATCTTTCCAAACGTATCCATGATTATCGAGCTCAATAAAGCGTTGCACAAAAACCTCTTTATCAACAACTTGAAATTGTGAATACCTTTCGTACTGGTCACGAACAAAAAAAGCAAGTGATGTAACACGGTCTAATAATGTACCGTCTAAATCAAAAAGCACCGCTTTAAATCTCACAATCATTCAACTCCCCATATAACTTTTTTATTTAATTATTCGCGGAAACGTCATTAGTACCTGCTCTCATTGAATTATTAACTAACCTGCCCGTTAGTTGAGCGCTTAGGGTTATTTTGTTGGCAAGTGGAGAATCTCTTGAGTGATTCGACCCGATCCAAAAATCGATCTCTTATAATGTAGGTGAATTTGTGTCGTCAGACTACAATGTTGGGACATTTGTGCATTTTTAGATGACACAAATCTTCCTACATAAAAATAAAAAAGCCTGATTCCTCAGGCATTTGGATTTGAAATTATGTAGGCACATTTGTGTCATTGGACATCATGCCTACATTTCTTTTCATCAAGAGTTCATCTAGTTTCGGGTCTCCCTAGTTCCAGATACAACTTTCTCTACATGCCGTTCCCCATACACCGGAGAGTTCTTCTGCGCTGCGGTTCCAAGATCTTCGCGCATTCTATGGCCTTCGCCGGGGCAAGACGTGGCTCGGCTCCCTCTTGTCCCTTACGGGTTCAGTTTCACGATGCGGTAGGATTCACTTCATTACGGCCTGCAGATTTGCTTCATCACGATATTTCGTGACTTTTCACAGGGCTTCAGCCGTTGGATTTCGCCAACGTCTGCCTGCTAGCTACGAGGCGGCTTGGTCCTTACCCCGACTGAACTTGCATCAGTTAGTTGTACCTAGCTTGGCTAGGCGCGCACTGCCCGTTACTTTAATAAAAAAAGGAGGAGTCTGCAGCGAAACAGACTCCTCAACTATCATTTCCCTTAAGTTCAACAAAACGAACAGGTTACCACGGCGAACTGCTCGTTAATGATTGTCTACATCGGGTAAATGGTTTTATTTAATATGAATGAATAAAAGTAACAGTATTACCGATTTGATATATATGGTTTTGATCTGCATGGATGATAAGATAGTAGTATTCATCTCCATTTATAGTTACTGGTGAAGGATATTTAATAATTAAACTCCGCAAGCGGAGTTTTACCGCCGCTTGCGGTTTTTAGCGGCGAGCAGACGGTTCATCGTCTGCTCGCCGGGCGCGGGCTGCGGCGGCTGCGTGCTGTAGGCCGCCTGCGAAGCTTGAGATGCCGTGCCCAACCCTCACAAGGATAAATGCATTTCGGCCAGTGCCTTATTGCGACCGTTTCGGGTAACAGCCCCTTGCAACGTCCCTTGCTTTCCAAGTCCCTTACAGCCTAGCTATCTTTTCTGAACTTAGGTGCTTCCTCTAAGCCTGTGAGATTGATGCCACCATAGTCCGGCATAGCGTATTTCATAGGAAAAAGTTTTACTTTACGCCACTCACCCCATCTTTTGATGGTACATACGTTTCCATATGCTCTAACTTTAGACCTGTACATTCGGAAGTTCGTCAGTTCGCTTCTATGCGAACATTCTCACCATATCCAGTTTTTCAGCCGCGCGACATATCTGTTGGCATACCTTTCAAAAAAAAAGATGGCTCTAGCCTTCGTTCTGTCGAATCTACCTGTACTTCACACCTCATGCTCTGTTAAACATGACGCGCGCAGGAGTATTGGCGGGATGGTTTCGGGATACATGGTTCCGTCATTCCCATCCTCGGTTGTAAAGTTGAGATCACTGCTGTAATCTCCTGCTTTTCACACTATGTGGTGCTTATAGCAGAACTTGTCGTACTTATCCGTTAGCGTAGTGATGCGATGCTGTTAGCTAGTGCAGGATTCTCTGCTGATTCCGCTTCATCGACAAGCCTCGGACAGACAAAGATGCGATAGCCCGCAACGTGAATATGGTGTTATCTCATTTTCTACGTTTAAATAATTTACTGAGTTTTCTGATTATTATTGCTTCAGTAAATGTATAGACGAAAGAAAAAACAAGCAATAATGTTAAATCTAACATCCAATTCAATTGAATGTAGTCTATAACCTTAAATACTATACTAAGATAAGTTATAAAAAGTATTGATTTAATAATAAACTCCTTATTCACTTTCTCACCTTCTAAGCAACTTAATTTTCCTAACGTATTGAAAAATATAACTCTTGGAAAATTTTCCATATACGTGGTATTCGTGAAATGATTCAATTATCCTGCCCGATAGTTGAGAAAAGGCAACCGATCCAATAAGTTCGGCTGCCTCTTGTTGTTATTGAACTCTCTTTTTCCGTTAGCGGAGTAGCTATTTTTCAATAATTACGAGGGAATAGACCGTATTAATTCCTCCGCCCCCCATAGAACTTTGACTAACTACTTTCCATCCCTGAGATAACAATTCATTTAGTTCCTCTAAATTATTCTTTTTCTCGGTCAAGTAACTAACAATTATTGCTTTTTGCATATAGTACAACTCCTTTTAAACTTGTCATTGTTAAGCTATCGTTTCCCGTTACTTCAATAGATCTTGGTAATTGGGGGGGAAGTCGTCCTTATTCGGTCCTCTAAGATGTTCGAAATTTTTCAGTTCGACTCCAGCAGGTGAGATCCTATATGTAAAAACATCTTCACCGATTGGGATATGAGGTCCAACTGTTGGGCGCGCATCAAGTGTAATTAAAAAATCAAAACCACGGAAACCATTTACCCTTTCGGTGTGCGTCACATCGACAAAATAAGGATAAATATCTGGTGAGCCTGGTGCTGAAAGTACATCTGAATATACCTCAGCAAGCTTCTCTCGCATTTGCGGTAGTAAAAGCAACACCAACATGTCTTGAAGTTGCAGCTCCCTTGAGTCCTCAATTGGCTTCTCAGCAACTGCATTACAAAAAGTGGTTTGTGTTCCGACCATTGAAAGAAGGATTACAAAGCAAATTAAAACCTTCAAGATAATTTCTCCTTCCTATACCTAAATCCACCAATCACAACTTAATCTGTCCAGGTAAGGGAAGAGTATTCATTTGCGTAATTTGCCCGTTAGCTCAACGCCTAGCAGGACATATGTACAAAAACCATTATTTTGTGATCATGTAACCAGAAAATGTCTTGTAGAGTCCTTTGTGTTCTTCTGAGAAGGTTTTGTTTAGGGACATGGACACAAAATTGGGTGTTTTGTTCAGATGTCCTTTATTGAGCAACCACTAACTGCTCATGCTGCTCGATT
>NZ_JCAUAQ010000005.1:0-269977 GCF_059692035.1 Paenibacillus sp. J22P143 | reverse complement strand
AGAATGTTCTTGATTCTCCCTTTTTTCGAACCACCGACTGGACAGCTTGTCCGTCAGGGCTAGGACAACTTACGCCGTCAATTGGCGGACGGTATGGTTTAGCAGTAACAACATTATATGTCCAGCTAAAACTGCCTGTATCATAGAAACTTTCCGTTCCAACAAGAGTAATATTATGACCACCTGATGAATCTTGATAATTATTAACACTCGCGCATTTAAGTCGCTTAGCTCCTTTTAAATTAACTAGCCTTACCTGCCTGGCAGCAATTGCTTAATCCAACCGCCGAAGCTTTTCGGATTCCGCGTTTGAATG
This sequence comes from Paenibacillus sp. J22P143, assembly GCF_059692035.1. NCBI lineage: Bacteria > Bacillati > Bacillota > Bacilli > Caryophanales > Paenibacillaceae > Paenibacillus > Paenibacillus sp. J22P143. The sequence goes on along the minus strand of NZ_JCAUAQ010000005.1, from coordinate 269,661 downwards.
AGCACGACACCCTCGCCGCGGAAACGGCAGACGACGCCTTCACCGCTGGTCAGGCTGGAGATCCAGCCTTTAGCGGCAGCTCTCTCGATTGTGTACTGTGTATAGTCTGGCCAAGCGACGAGGTGCCCGTTATCGACAAGCACTTCTTGGCCAGGCGCCAAGTTGATGGCATGGATCGCACCGTAGGAGGAGAGGAAAACGGTGCCTCGACCGCTAATCTCGACGATGAAGAAGCCTTCACCTGACATAAAGCCGCTCGCGAGATTTTGCATCTTCGTGTTCACCTGAATGCCCGAAGTGCCGGCAAGGAAGCCGTCTTTTTGGACAAGGAGCTTGTACGTCCCATCTAATTCTACCGCTTCGATATCGCCAATCACCGCCGGTGCCAGCAGTACCTCGCCAGTTCCGCGTGTGGAGGACAATTCTTGGAAGAAGAAGCTCTCGCCGCTTAGCATACGTCCAAGACCTTTCATAATCCCACCGTCTGCCGTTCCTTTGAGCTCGATATTCGGGGACATGGAGACCATGGCACCGGATTCGGCTTTAATGTTTTCACCGGGTTCAAGCTGTACGCGCAGCACAGGAAATGCGCCTTTATATAAGATTTCGTGTTTCATCGTAATCCTCCATTAGTTTTATTTTATAATAAGACTGCCCTTCTATTTACGCCTCTTTGAGCCGTATGGTTGCATCCAAACTGCGATTCGCATACACGAACCCAGCACAGATCAGCAGGATGCTCATGGTGACATAGAACACGGATGTGAAGCCGTACATAGCGGCCAGATGACTGCCGAGCAAGGGGCCAATCAGATTACCAAGGAACAGCGAAGATGTATTGAATCCATAAGCGGTTCCTTGAATTTCTGGAGCTGCAAGCTTCATCACAAGTGCGTTCAGTGACGGAATCATCCCGCCGATGAACAGTCCGAGCAGGAATCTGCCGATTAAGAGCATCGTAATATTGGTGGCAAAAGCCTGCGGAATGAAGGCCACTGCCGCCATCGTGAGGGCTATGACCAACGTCATACGCTGACCGATTCGGTCACCTAGTCTACCCAATGTCGGCGCGCCGAACAAATTGGCGATACCGGTAATTGCCACGATGAGTCCAGCAAAAAAGGCCAAGTGCGCCCCCGAGTATAAGGTTTGGGCATACACGGTTACGATCGGCTCGATGCTCATCATGCCGATCTGTGTGATCAGCGAAGCGGCGAAGACAGGCAGCAAGGGGCGAAACAATCGCCATTGTGTCTTTTGTTTATCCTTTTTGTCAGAGGGGGGCTTCCGCTCCTCCTTGATGAATACCATGACGATAATGCTGGCGCATAGCATGAGTCCTCCTGTGAAGAAGAACACATGGTGGTACCCGAGGAAGCTTGCCAGTATCCCGCCAATTAATGGGCCGATGAGTGAGCCCGCGATAGCGCCAGTTTGAAGCGTGCCTAACGACTTACCCGAATGTTCGCGCGGTGTCAGAGAGGCTTGCAAAGAAACCGCCATCGAGATGAAGCCGGAGAAGAATCCATTCAGCAACCTTAGCGAAAGTAACTGCCAGGGCGATGTAACAATGCCCATAAGCGCTGTGACGATGGCCATCCCGAACCCGGCGCGCAGCAGCATGATTTTGCGTCCGCGTCGATCTGCAATGGCTCCCCATAGTGGCTGAGTCAAAAAGGAAGTGATGAATTGGGCAGCTACGATCCAGCCTGTCCAACGGACAATATCGCTAAGCTCGTGAACCCCTAACTCCCCGATATAGAGAGGTAAGAACGGAAGTACCAAGTTCATGCCGCACGTAATGGAGAAGTTCGCGCCCCAAAGTATCCATAATGACTTTTTCCAATGTAAGGGGGGTGCCATGATGAGGACTCCTTAACCTTTTTTTCTCAGTATATCATAAATGGAGATTTCCCCAAGCGTCAGGTCCCTTGTGAAAACTGCTGCCGATAGGATCGAGGCGACATCCCTTCCAGCTTAGTAAAGCTAGCTGCAAAATAAGCAGCCTGCACAAAGCCAACCTCTTGGGCAATGTGAGCAATGGGCCGCTCCGTTTGCAAGAGTAAGAGCTTGGCCTGTGCCACTCTTAATTTCAGCAGATATGTTATAGGCGAGCAGCCGTACTCTTTTTGCATACATCGAGCTATATAGACAGGATGGAAATTGAGCTCATCGCCAAGCTGCTTGGCAGAAACGGATTCGCGAAAATGCTGCCTCAAGTAGGAGACGGCTTTCTCTGCGCAAGCTCTGGAGGCGGAGGCATGATCGGTCTCTGCAGAGGCAGCCAACTGATGCAGGATTTCTTGAAATAGCTGCTGTTGGGCAAAACGAACACTGCTCACATGCGCACGAGGCTGAAGCTGCAAAAGCTGATCGAAGACATCGTACATTTTCTCCGGGTGCTGCAGCGTCGTAAATTGAGGAATGCGCATGGAGAATGGTTCTACAGCGAAAGCCTCTACCACGTTTTGCGCGGGAGCTGGATCCTCCAACGGGACAAGTGAAACGGTAGTAGGTTTAATTAGCTCCCAATTGCCGCCTACGTGAAAATGCAGCCAGTAGGTGTGGGTTAGCTCTGAGCATACCTGCGTCGCGAAATGGTAGCGGTCTGGCCGCAAAATGACAGCCTGTCCTACTCCTACGTCGAATCGCGAATCATCCTCACCGATATAGAAGCAGCCGGACGTTGTGACAAGCAGATCAAATACTTGGATGTTGCTGCGGCTGGGGTGTTGCCCTCCCTTAGGGATGTCGTTCAAGCCACTCGTGATATAGTGGGGCAGAGGAGGGATCGTGATCTCAAGAAATGCTATGGCAGCCACCTTCTTTAATCCAGGATGAAAGTTGGAATTGTGTAAGTTTCAGTTGCGATGTTGATACATGAAATCAACTATAACAGCTATAATTTGAACTGACTACTAAGTTTCATTTTCATAACAAATAGAGAAACATACTGGATGGTGGCGTGATCATGACTTCTGAGAAAAATAAGTTTACCTTATGGTTTCTAGCGTGGCCCATATTTGTAGAATTACTGCTGCAGCTGCTCCTGGGTGCAGTTGATACGCTAATGGTCAGCCGTGTCTCTGATGACGCAGTAGCGGTAGTTGGCTTAGCCAACCAGATCTTTCAAGCGGTCATGATTTTATTTATGACGGTGGCAAGCGGCGCAGGTATTTTAATTGCACAGAAAATCGGAGCGAAACAGCAGGATTCCGCACGAACGGTTGGAATTATGGCCGTCACAATAAGCGGGTTCATAGGAGCCATACTCAGTGTGATTTTGTATGTGGAGGCTGTTCCCCTAGCGAGACTGTTTCATTTAGAAGAGCGGTTACTTCCACTGGCTCATACGTATATTTCGATTGTCGGCAGCGGCATGGTGTTGACCGCACTAACGGCCACACTCAGCACAGCAATTCGAAATACAGGTAACACGAAGGGGCCGATGATTACCGCGATTGGGATGAACATCATCCATGTGTTTTTGAATTACGGATGGATCAATGGGGCTTTCGGATTCCCGCAGCTAGGCTTAACAGGGGTTGCCATTTCAACGCTGATAAGTCGGCTCCTTGCAACCTGTCTGCTGCTGTATATGTTCGTTTCCGCCTTTGAGCGAAGGATCAGATGGCGTGATCTTATTGTTTTCAACCAAAAACTATTCGGTGAGATTCTCAAAATCGGCTGGCCGCTCGGCGTCAATATGTCCTCCTGGGTGCTGTCGCAGCTTGCGATTTATACTTTTTTGGCCACGATGGGCGCTTCGGCTTTGGCAGCTAGAACGTATATGAATACACTGGAATCGATCTGCTTCATGTTGGGCTATTCGATTGCATTATCGGCACAAATCCAGATAGCGCATCTATTTGGTTCAGGGCAAACACAAGCGGCGTATAAAGCGGGTTATCGCGGCACATGGATTGGACTCGGCTTAGTCGGGTGCAATAGCATCCTTCTTTTGATCATCGGACAAAGCTTCCTCGGCTTCTTCAGCCCAGACAAAGCGATCATTGAGCTAGCCCTCTCCTGCTTAGTGCTGACAGCGGTACTTCAGCCAGGCAGAATGATTAATATGGGCTTCGGAAACGCGCTGAATGCAATTGGCGATACCCGTTTTAATATGGTAATCTCCTTGATCTCCATGTGGGGCGTTGCTGCGGGACTCTCTTATGTCTTGGGACTGCATTATGGCCTAGGGTTAGCGGGAATATATGTCGCAATGATATGTGATGAGTATTTACGTGGTATTCTCGTGGCGATCCGCTGGCGGAGAAAGAAGTTTTTGCGTTTGGCGGAGGGACGGACGAAGGGCGTGGAGGTAGGGGGGAGAAGTGGGAGTAGCGATGTGAGTGTTCATAGTGCTTAGGATCGTCTACCTAGGATCCAGCAAAGATTCATCTTGCTTCCCTTTTGCCGCACCGCATTGGATAAATCCCTGTAGTGATGAAAAACACGCTTACAGAAGCAAGATTGGCCGAAAAGCCGTCACCCCGTCCTTTGTAGTGATGAAAAACACGCTTACAGGAGCGAGATTGGCCGAAAAGCCGTCGCCCGTCCCCTGTAGTGATGGAAAACACGCTTACAGGAACGAGATTAGGATTCTACGAACACGACCACTCACCTCCGGTACGTCCTAAACCGAATATCCTGATTGTAATTACCGAAGCCAGCATATCGTATTGGAGCATGAGGATTTGCTTCTTGGAATGTGATTCGTCTGAAATTATCATAAATATTTAAATTCTATACCTATGAGAAAACCTCTATCGAAGCCTTTCGAAGATGAGCGACCGCTATCTTCCCCCACAAAGTGACGCTAACCTTCGAAGCAAATTCCGATTACTTTGTGGGGACCCCAGGAGAGGAAGGTTTTATCGCCAATAACAAAGCTGTTTTCGGGTACCGAAAACTTTTACTTTGTTATGTGGTAAAAAGCCGCGTTTCGCACCATAATAATCATATGAGAAACCTCGAACGTGATTGATACACGAGGCTGCCCATGTGACAGTGCCGCGGCTTTTCTTTCTTTTCCAATCCATACTTTGGTATGATGAGAGAAATGAGATTGAAGGGGTTTGGGCGCAATGAAGATGAGAGCGGGTTGGGTTGGTGGCTTGATACTGGTGGCAGCAATAGGCTTAGCTGCTTGTGGGGAGAAACCATCGGCGACGCCGAGTGCGAGTGTTTCTGCTAAAACTGATGTTTCAAAGCTATATCAAAATTATTGTATCTCCTGTCATGGTAATCAATTACAAGGCGGGCAAGGTCCCAATATTCAAAAAGTGGGCGAACGCCTCGATGAGGCCGAAATCGTAAAGCGGATACAAAAGGGTGGTGGCGGGATGCCGCCGTTTCAGGTCACGATGAAGGAAGAGGAATTGAAAGCACTTGCAGCATGGTTGGCTGAACTTAAGTGATTTACAGAAATTGGAAGACTTAAGGTTCCTTTAAGGTAGACTACATAATTTCTTCACAATTGACATTTACAATAGGGGCATGAGGAGAGTGATGTAAGATGCACTTGAATTTGAAGCCCCGGAAGCGTCTTTCGAGTACAAAGAGCTCAAGCCGTCTGGGAGCATCGATTTCACTAGTTTTATTTATGATTGGTCTACCGATTCTGTCTGTCGTAGGTATGGAGTTTCTTGAACGCGGCAATCTGCCGGAAACCATGGAGTGGATTACAGGTAATCAACCTTTATTTATGCTAAATGTAGGGCTAACCTTCTGCCTTCTGGCCTTCATTTATGCCCTCGTAGGATCTTTGGCGATCTCTGGCTCCATTACGACCTTAATTCTTGGTCTGATGGCAATTATCTCGTATATGAAAGTGAAAATGATCGGGGAGCCGTTCTTCCCTTGGGATATATTGCTCAATAAAGAGAGTATGGATATTGCCTCATTAGTCACAGGTAAAGCCGCATTCATTCGAATTATTGCCGTTGCTGCTGCGATTCTCATCGTTCTAGCGCTTAGATGGGTGATCCCGCGTGTTACACTACCTGTTATCGCTCGGATCGGTTTAGGGCTCTTTTCGCTCTATGCCTTGTATGCATTTGGGATCAAAACACCGTTAGCTGGTAAAGTATTGGACCGTGCGGGTGTGAATGAAATAGTTTGGGATCAGCAGCAAAACTATGCGAACAATGGTCTCACCCTAGCGTTCACCCTAAATGTGAAAAACTCGATCGTTCAGAAGCCGGATACCTACAGTGAGCAAGCACTGGCTTCGGCAGCAGCGAATATTCAAGAGGCAGCTGTGCAGCAGGATACGGATGACGTCCGCAAAGTGACAGCTACCCTCGCTGAAGGGAAACAACCGAATGTCATATTTGTCATGAGCGAAGCCTTTTGGGATCCTACACTGCTGGAGAATGTAGAATTCAGCGAAGATCCGCTGCCAACGATTCACCGATTACAGAAGGAGTCTAGCTCAGGCTATCTGCTTTCCCCGCAATATGGCGGCGGTACGAGTAATGTGGAGTTTGAAGTGTTAACGGGGAACTCGATGAGCTTCTTGCCTGGCGGATCCATTCCGTATCAACAGTATATTTCGAAGCCAGTTCCAAGCTTAGCGAGTTATTTTGCCGATCAAGGGTACAAAAGCATGGGGATTCACTCCTACGAAGGCTGGTTCTGGGATCGGAACAATGTTTATAAAGAACTTGGTTTTGAATCCTTTAAAAGCAGTGAGCACTTTGAGAATCCAGAAACGAAGGGTTACTTTATCTCCGATGCTGAGGTTGCCCGTAATGTAATTAGTGAAGTGGATAAAACGGAAAATCCGATGTTTATCTACACCGTAACCATGCAAAATCACGGCCCTTATGACGATCCTCGCTATGGGGAAAATAAGTTCAAAGCAACAGGGGATCTTTCCGCGCAAGCGAAAAGTATTCTAGAAACGTACACGCAAGGTGCGCATGACGCGGATCAAAGCTTGCAAATGATGATCGAACATTTCAAGGATTCGGATGAACCGACGATGATCGTATTCTATGGTGACCATTTGCCGATGCTAGGCATGGATTATCAGGTGTATAAGGAAGCGGGCTTTATTTCAACAAGCGATGCTAACAAATGGTCGTTGGAAGAAATCAAGAAGATGCATAGCATTCCGCTTGTAACATGGTCTAACTTCGATATGCCGAAGCAGGACATTCCGCTGCTGAGTGATTCATTCTTAGGGGCTCATGTCCTTGATATGCTTCATATGGAAAAGCCAGCGAATTTTGCTCTGGATGCCGAGTTGGCACAGCAAGTGCCAGGTCTTCTTAGCAATCTGATCGTCGATCAAGACGGGCAGCTGCATGCAACTACGCCGGAATCCGCAGCACCACTAATTGATGACTATCGAAATGTGCAGTATGACTTAATGTTCGGTAAGCAGTACTTGGCCGATTATCTAGATCATGATTATTTGACCAAAGATACGCAATCCGACTACAATGCCGAGTTTGGCGGCACGGATTCTGCAGCTACAAAGTCTGAGGCTCAAGGTAACGAGAACGCGAAGCCGACAAGTACACAGTAGCGTTAATTGATAAAAGGCCGTCTCTTCAAGTAGATATTACTTGGGAGGCGGCTTTTGGCGTTATGGAAAGTAACCCAGAAATAACTGTTGCCAGTAACAGGGTTATTTTGGTAATATAAGATTCCGTCTCTACGCGGCGACTGCACGAAATACGAAAAGGCTAACCGATCTTGAATGACAAAACAGGAGGTGTTTTATGCTTTTCGCGGTTTTGGCGCGCAAGGCGTACGCAAGAAACTTGCAGTACCGTGGCTCTCATTTGCTGCATAATGCGGTTAGCGCGGTGTTCGGCTATATTTATGCCAGTATCTGGACTGGCCTAGGCAGCGATGCATCGCTAGGCGAGTACGGTGCCCATGGAATCGTCAGTTATATTGCTTTTAACCAAGCGATGCTGTGGATTACACAGTTTACGACGAATGGACTCGGACTCGAGCAATCGGTTCGTACGGGTCAAATAGCGGTCGATCTGATGCGGCCCGTGCATTTATTCTATCAGGCGATGAGCCGTGAATGGGGTCAAGTGTGGTATCAATTTGTATATAAAAGCATTCCGATTTATGTCCTCTATGTTTTCATCTTCTCCTTACAGCTTCCTCAGCACGCTTCGGTGTATGGATGGACAGCTCTCTCGCTTGTTATGGCCTCTTATATTTCGATCTGTATGAATTACCTGATTGGCGTTGCTGCCTTGTGGACGACGGAATCACGGTGGTTGTACTGGGTTAACTACTCATTCGCTATGCTGCTTTCCGGTTTTTTTATCCCCGTGGAATGGCTGCCAGGCTGGCTCCGGACCATTAGCTCGTACACGCCCTACCCTTATCTACTCTATTACCCAACTCGGATCTACCTGGGATTTGAACATGGAACTGCCCAGCTCGGCGCTCTTCTTTGGGGCATCGGGTTTACTTGTGTCTGCTTGGCCGTTACCCATGTGGTTCGCAGGAAGCTGGAGGTGCAGGGCGGATGATCTCAATTCGAATGTTTATGCTGCTCATTAAGGCAAGTATGCGAAGTCGTATGCAGTATAAATTTAATTTTGTTTTCTCGACCCTCATGGCTTCGTTCGTTCATATTTCTGAATTCTTGATGGTAGCGCTGGTGATGATGAAATTTGGCAACATACATGGCTGGACATTGTACGAGGTGAGCTACTTATATGGGGTGATGATGGTTTCCAAAGCGATTTATCGCACACTCGCCTCTGACGTACATCATCTCGAAAAATATCTCGTTTCCGGTGATTTGGATGCGATTCTGATTCGACCAGTCCCTGTGCTGCTTGCACTAATGACACAAAATTCACGGATTTTATTTGCCGAAATCGGTCAAGGGTTGATCCTATTGTTTATTTCGATGAAAGCGCTATTAGCTAGTGGGCAAATCGGATGGAGTGCCATCCCTCAGACGGGGTTCATCATCCTCACAGGCGCGGTCATTTTATTCGCGATTGGACTTGCGACGGCGGCGGCCGGCTTTTGGCTCACACGTATAGAGTCTCTGCAAAATATGACGGAGGACGCCTCTCATACCGCTGCACGCTATCCGCTTACCATCTATCCGAAATGGCTGCAAGTTTCGTTGTTAGTGCTCGTACCGGTAGGCTTCGTCAACTACATACCTGCTCTTTATGTGCTAAGGCATCAAGGGGGCTTGGAGTTGCTGCTAGGCACGTTGGCCGTCGCTGTAGCCGTATTATGGCTAGCGATGCGATTCTGGAAGCTAGGACTTTCACGATATCAAAGTACAGGTAGTTAACCATTAACCACATGAATAAAAGGGAGGGCATGCACCCGATGATAACGGTCAGGCATTTACGCAAAACCTTTCAATCCCCCGTCATTCAAGAAGGCAAGTTCTCGGGGATCCGAACGCTATTCTCTAGAGCGTATAAAGAGAAAGAAGCGGTACGCGATGTGAACTTCGAGATTGAAACCGGCGAGTTCGTCGGGTATATTGGTCCTAATGGGGCGGGAAAGTCGACGACGATCAAAATGCTTACAGGCATCCTGCACCCCACCTCTGGTGAGGTTTTGATCCATGGTCGAAGCCCGCAGAAACAACGGAAGCAAGTAGTCAGGCAGCTTGGCGTTGTTTTTGGACAGCGGAGCCAGCTGTGGTGGGATCTCCCAGTGAAGGATTCCTACGAAATCCTCCTAGCGATGTATCGCGTCGAGGCTGCAGATGCTCGTCGCCGATTAGGTGAATTGACGGAGCTGCTCGATTTAAAAGAAATCCTAGATACCCCCGTTCGCAAGCTCTCCCTCGGTCAGCGAATGAGAGCGGATTTGGCGGCTTCGATGCTGCATGATCCGGCGATATTGTTCCTGGATGAGCCTACGATTGGCCTAGATGTTGTTGCAAAGCGAAATATTCGCGGATTCCTACAGACATTGAATCGGGATTTCGGGAAGACGATCTTGCTAACGACACATGATATGGACGATATTGAGCAGCTTTGCCCAAGGGTCATCGTCATTAATCATGGGCAAATTGGCTATGATGGTTCCATAGACAAACTACGAGAACGAATAGGGCTGCCGACGATGATGAAAGTATCCTTTCGCGGTGAGATTCAAGTACCAGAGAGCTGGGAGCTGCCTTTCCGCGTAGTAGAGCAAGAAGCCAACCTCTTGACGATTGCCTGCAACCGGCAAGAGCTGAAAGCGATGGATGTGCTGCGGATTGTGAGCAGCTGGGGCGATATGGACGATGTACATATGGAAGAACCAGAATTTGAAGAAGTGATTCAAAACGTGTACGCATAAAAAGAAGAAATCATGTGGGAGTGGGTTGGGACCATGGCGATAGGGAATGAAGAACGAGAGAAGGAAGCGCAGCGCGTTGCCACCGTGCGAGCCAATATTCAGCGGCGCATTGTAGAGCTGCGCCAAACGGTAGATGATCGCAGATCAGAAGCGACGGCCATCGGCCGAAGCTTCTGGGACGATATCTCGGTCAACGCAGACAATGACGATGATTTGATTGAAACCGCAGCGAGTATGGCTCAGCAGGAGCATGTGCTGCAAGGGCAGGAGCGCAGCTATCGATTGGCGCAGGATGCACTGCGCAAGCTGGAGCGTGTCGTTGATGCGCCCTATTTCAGCCGTATAGATTTTCAAGAGAAGGGCGAGCAGGAGCGGGAGAAAATCTATATCGGTTTGACCTCGTTCATCGACAATAAAACCGATGAAATTCTGATCTATGACTGGCGCGCGCCGATCGCTAGCTTATTCTATGACTATCCGCCAGGACCGGCGACGTATCGAACGCCAGAGATGGATGTCAGCGGCGAGCTATGGCTCAAGCGCCAATATATCATCAAGGCTGGCGAGCTGCAGGATGTGTTCGATACGGGTATCTCGATCGGTGACGAGATGCTGCAGAAGATGCTCAGCCGCAGCGCAGACGAGAAGATGAGCTCCATCGTCACGACCATTCAGCGCGAGCAGAATCAGATCATCCGCGATGATCAGCACAAGGTGCTGGTCGTCCAAGGCGCGGCTGGCAGCGGTAAAACGTCCGTTGCCTTGCAGCGCATCGCGTACTTGCTCTACAAGTATCGGACGACGCTGAGTGCCGATAATATGATCCTCTTTTCGCCGAACTCGCTGTTCAGCGATTACGTCTCTCGCGTATTGCCCGAGTTGGGTGAAGCGACGATGCAGCAGACGACCTTTCAAGATTATTTAACGCATAAATTAACGGATACCGGACTGAAGCTGGAGGATCCGTATGACCAGCTGGAGTTTATTTTGACTGGAACCGATCAGGATTCCGTGTATGCAGCACGCTTGGAGAGTATTACCTACAAAACCTCCGAAGCTTTCCTAAGCGTCATCGAAGCCTACGGTGAGAAGTTGAGGGGGGGCGGTATTCGATTCCTTGATTTGGCGGTGGGTAAGAAGGTGCTGATCACGGCTGAGGAGTTGAGTGAACGCTTCTACAGCAAGTCCTCCATTCTTGCCATCGGTGAGCGGATGGAGCAGTTGTCGGAATGGATCATGGAAAGGCTGGAAGTGTTTCAAGTCGATGTGCAGAAGCGGTTTTATCGCAAGCTTGTACGCGAGCCGAAGTACATGGGCAGCGAGCCTGAAATGAAGAAGATGAGCCGTGTCAAAGCCCACAAAGCGATTACACCGCTCAAGGAAAAAGCGCAAAAACTAGCCTATGTCGATGTGCTCGGCATGTACAAAGCGTTATTTACGGATACAAGCTTACAGCAGGATTTGGTAATGCTTGCTGGCCAGCCGCTGCCAGATGCATGGGCGACGATTAGTGAATTCACGGTGGAGGCGCTAGAGCAAGGCAATCTGCGCTACGAGGACGCAACGCCGCTTGTCTATCTCAAGGGGCTTGTTGAGGGTCAGCTTCGGGTGGGCACGATCCGCTATTGTTTGGTCGATGAAGCACAGGATTACTCACCGTTTCACTATGCGTATTTGAAAAAACTGTTTCCACGCGCCCGTTTCACGCTTCTGGGCGATTGGAATCAGGGGATTTTCACGCATGCGAATGCGAATGTGAGTGTGGGTGTGGGTGCAAGTGCGAGTGCCAACGCCGCCAAAGGCAGCAGAGGCGCCGCTCAGCAAGAGCATGGCTACAGCTCGATCAGCGAGCTGATGGGGGAAGACGAGACGGAGACGATCCGTCTCGTCAAGAGCTACCGCTCGACACGCGAGATCACCGAGTTCGCGTGTCAGGTATTGCCGGGCGGCGAACCGGTGGAACCGTTCAGCCGCAGCGGCGAGGAGCCGCGCCTGCTGCGCGCAGGCAGCGAGCAAGAGCTGATCCGCCTTGTCGCAGAGACGGCGGCCATGAGGCGCGATGGCGGCGCAAGCTCCGTCGCGATCATTTGCAAGACCGAGCGCGAGACGGAGTCTGCGCACGTGCGCTTGAAGCCGCTGCTGCCAGAGCTCGCGCGGATCAGCAAAGATACGCTGCACTACGAGGCAGGCGTCATGATCTTGCCGGCGTACCTCGCCAAAGGGCTCGAGTTCGACGCGGTTATTCTCTACGATGCCGGGGCGGCTGTCTATGCGGAGGCGAAGGAGCGCAAGCTGTTTTACACGGCTTGCACCCGGGCACTCCATCACCTAGATGTCTGTTATCTAGGTGAATTAACCCCTTTTCTTCCACATAAATAGACATACGTCCATACCCATCCGCCCTGCCTAACATAGAATACATGGAGCAAACAAGATCACGTTTAGCAGGCGGAAGGGGGAACTAACCATGTCTAACGTTGGATACTCTAGCACAGCAGTTGTTCTGGTATTGTACATTTTGTTGGTAATCATATTGGCAACTTTCTAATATAGCAATGGCCTGTATAAGCCGTCTTCCGCCTCGCGGAAGGCGGCTTTATTACGTGATTACGCATAATTTTCCAGTTAGGGGAGAACTTAACGATAACCGTTATTGTATGTCCACCTCATACCAAAGAGGGAGAACCTTATGCATGTTAAGAAACAGATTACTGCACTTCAATTATATTGTATTGTGATCATTTCAATTGCAATTACGAATCACGTGCTACTCATCCCTGTGTTGCTGCACTTCGGGAAGAGGGATTCCTGGGTAGGAGCTTCATTGGCTCTCGTGCCCTTACTTTTGTGGACCTGTCTCATCTATTTCCTAGTGAGACGATCGAAGCAGGGCGACTTAATCAACTGGATTAGAATGAGAGTGGGAAAATGGGGGACGTATCTTGTTCAATTTGCTATTATTCTCATCTGTTTTACACATGCCATCGTCACCATCAGAGATGTAACCACGTGGACACACGTCACTTATTTGCCTAGAACCCCCCCATTGTTGATTGTATTGATGTTTATGATATTCTGCTTTTTTGCGGCAAGAGAAGGAATTAAGGCGATTGCCATTTCCTCAGGCATCCTCTTGCCAGCCGTTGTTGTGCTAGGTTATTTTGTGATGGGCGCCAACTTTCAATATAAGGATTACACGCTGCTCACACCCCTTTTTACACATGGCTATGGTCCCACAATCATGAGTATGTTGTTGACCTGCAGCGCTTCTTTCGAAATATTGAGTGTTCTCATTATGCAGCACCATGTCCGGACTCCTATTCGATTGCGTGCCTTACTTATTCTAACTACTTGTGTAATTGGGCTTACCATCGGCCCTCTAACCGGGGCGATTGCCATATTTGGTCCCTTCGAGGCAGCGGATTTAAGGTATCCAGCCTTTGAACAATGGCGAATGGTCACACTTGGGAAATATATTTCCCATCTGGACTTTTTATCTATCTTTCAATGGATTTCGGGTTCTAGCATGCGTACCTCGATATTGATGTTCATTAGTGTGGATCTGATGAAAGTTCAGAAGAAATCGACTAGATCGAAGATCCTCGCTTGGATCAGTTTAGGTCTGCTAGGGCTATGTTTGATTCCCATATCGGACAACCAAATGGTGCTATGGCTGCAAAACTATTACTATACGTATATGTTTGTTGTCGGCCTATTGGTGCTGTTATTCCTGCTTATAGTTGCGATGCTGCCAATACGGCGAAGGGAGAAAGATGCCTAGTGAATGAGCAAGATTTCCGTGAATGGTTTGCTCTTTCGGACGACGTTATATTGAAAACATACCCTGTCAAGCAGGGAGGGACGGTTCAGCGTGTTACGATGGTGTATTGCGAGGGAATGGTACGAACGGATGTGATCGATGGGCTCGTGCTGCCTAAGCTGCAGGCTTTCATAGATAGTGACTATTATCAAAATGAAAACGATCTTGATCTGAGTACGATGCTGCAATTGGTCAAGTTTATCGGTAATCACGTTATAGAAGATATGAAATTAGCTGTATATGCGGGACAGTTGATTTTATTTTTTGAAAATACCCAAGCTATCTATTCACTGGATATTGCTGCACCTCCGAACCGTTCACCAGAAGAGTCAAGTACAGAAACATCGATTAAAGGACCGCGCGACGGATTTACAGAAGATGTCATCACGAATATCGCCTTAGTCCGCAAACGATTGGCCACACCGAGCTTATGCTGTGAAAAGATACATTTGGGAAGAAAAAGCAACACGGAAGTTGCCTTACTATATCTTGGGGATGTCATGAATGAGTCGACCATTCAAGAAGCAAGAGATCGGCTGCAATCCATTGATGTCGACGCGGTTATCAGTAGCGCGCAGCTCGAGGATGCCTTATCTGGGAGAACCTATTCGATCTTCCCCCTTCTGAATTATACAGGGAGACCTGATTTTGTAGCCGATAGCTTACTTCGCGGTCGATTTGCAATTATCGTGGATGGATCGCCGATGGTTCTCGTTGCACCCGTTACCTTAACCTATATTTTAAATTCACCTGAGGATGTCCACAATCCCTTCTACTACGTTGCTTTTGAGAAATTGCTAAGAATAGTTGGTTTGCTCATTTCTGTATTACTGCCCGGCTTATGGATTTCAGTTTCCAGTTTTAATTTGGACCAAATTCCGTATCAACTCGTAGCCACGATATCCTCTTCCCGATTAGGCTTACCTTTATCAGGTCCAATGGATTTTATTATCATGCTGATGTTATTTGAATTATTTCGAGAAGCAGGCGCTCGTTTGCCCAAAGTGGTTGGACAAACGGTCACTGTTGTAGGTGGATTAATTGTCGGGGACGCGGCAATTCGCTCCGGGATTACAAGTCCCACTACCTTGGTGGTTACTTCGTTGTCCACGATTTCGATGTATACACTGGTCAATCAATCTCTTGCCGGTACGATTACGGTTTTACGTGTTGTTATTCTGTTGATCTCCACTATGTTCGGTATATACGGATTCATGATTTCTCTTATGGGGCTAGTTCTTTTTATGTCGACGCTTGAGTCATTTGGCGTGCCTTATCTCACTCCGCTTTCACCGCCATACTTTGGGGAAATGATCACATCCTTATTTTCTAAGGCTTGGAAGAAGCTTAAGCGAAGGCCGATTGAGCTTAATACCCTGGATGATACTAGGCAAGGTAGTGAACCCTCATGATGAAAACAGCTTTGGTGAAATTGGCAGTGAGCGCACTATTGTTAATTAGCCTAACGGGCTGTTGGGATTTGAAAACGATACAAGACACGAACTACATGACAGCGATAGGCTTTGATTATAAAGATGGGAAATACATTGTATATGGACAAATGCTGGATTTCGGCAGCGTGGCGAAACAAGAGGGGGGACAGTCGTCGCAACCGCCTTTGATTTGGGTAGGTAAAGAAGAAGCAGCAACCGTTAGTGAAGCGTTCAGTAAGCTTTATCGTACGTCTCAGCAGCGCGTTTTTTGGGGACATGTCGGCGCTTATTTGTTTTCAAAAGATGCGCTAAATCAAGGCATTAGCAACTTTACCGACGGATCGATTCGGTATAGTGAAACGAGATTCACCCAATGGGTGTATAGTACGGACGAGTCTATAGAGTCTATTTTCTCCGTCATCCCGTTCTTCAATGTCTCGCCGATGAGCTCTATTTTAATGCAACCGATAGATAACTATCGTCAACGCTCTTACATTAACCCATATCGCTTGTTTGGACTGATTTCTCGCATACGGGAGCCTGGGTATACCGTGATGCTCCCCTCGTTGGACATCGAAAAAAAGGTATGGGCGAAAAATGAAAAACCAGATCCAAAACTAAGAGTGAACGGCGCTTATTCGCTAAACAAACAACATAATTTGGAATGGTTTTCCGAAAACCAATTAAATGGTGCAAGATGGTTGAATAAACATACGAGTCGTACCCCAATGGTTGTGTATATAGAGGGTAAAGCAGCTCAAAACGTGACGATTAGACCGAAGGCTCATATCAAGGTGAGAGCGAATGGAGAACAACCCATCTTCGATATTGAGATTATAGCACCATCTACCGTGACTGAAATATTTGATGAGATTGATGAGATGGAGTTAAAGGAAATAATTTCCAAACAAATAACGGAAGAAGTTGATATGACATTTAAGCTTGGAAAAAGCCGAGGAATCGATGTATTCGCTTTGGAGCATGTGTTGTATAGAGATGATTTCAAAGCATGGGCCAAACTAACCAATTATGGTGAGAAGCCGATAACCGACTATGAACTTGGAAACATTGTGGTGAAAACCAAAATTATCCACAGCGGGATGCTCAAGATGAAAGAGAAATACAAACAGTATTAAACAAAGAGGCTACCTTCCTAAAGTATAAGACGAGGAGGGGGGGCCTCTTTGGTTACCACATTAGAAAGTATAAGTTTTCGTTTCCGAAAACATCTTTCTAATTGGCGATAAAAACTACCTTTAAAACGCGGTCGCTCATCCTCGAAGGACTTCGATAGAAGTTTTTCTCATGTGGGCAGTTAAGAAAAATTTAAGAATTGTTTTAGGCGGTGTTAATAGGCACTTTAGGGGTAATTAACTCTTGAGGGCTAAGATAGTCAATATGGAAGCGCAAGTAGCGCAGCCAAATTAGAGATAGCGTATGTATTACGCGGAGGCAGGACGATATGAATAAGAAGATAACGATGTTGGGATTAGGTGTTGCAGTAGGCAGCATGATGCTAGTGACTTCCGTATATGCTGGTGTGGGCGAAGCTCCCGGATATGAAGCTTTCAAATCAGCCGTGAAACAAACAGCAACAATCAAGAACGTAACGCGCCAAGTCAATGTTTCTTTACAAGACAATGGAGCTTCCTTGCTTCAAGTGAAATCGATGATCAAAACCGGCGGAGCCGACCGCGCTGGAAGTGCACAAGTGAATGTAATTAACGGCACTAATGAACAACAAACGATTCAATTCTACAGCCAAGACGGCAAGCAGATTATCAAAACAGCAGATTCAGACGTATACAAAGTCATCGAAGGCGACGGAGCCCCTGAGAAATTCAAAGGACATAACAAAGGCAAGCATACCCCAGACCCAGAAGTCATCAGCGAAGTGGAAAATGTCGTGGATACCCTAGTCGGCAACCTGAAAAATTATGTCACGATGGACGAAGCCGCAGGTAACGGTAAGGAAATTCATTTTAAACTGTCCGGCAGCCAGATTTCTCCGGTTGTGAACACCGTGGGTTCCCTTGTTATCAAACATGGTGTTATGTCCAAAGACGAGCCAGTGCCAGCCAAAGCCAATACGCTGGGTATTGACCTCGCGACACTAAGGAACAGTCTGCCGCAGCTATCTTCCGACATCTCAATGGATGAAGTGGAAGTGAATGCAAGCGTGGCAAGCGATGATCATATTACAAGTCAGTCTGCACAAATTCATTTATCGGGTAAAGATGCACAAGGGGCCGAACATGATGTCGTGCTGCGCATTGACATGACACTTTCAAGCTTGAACTCAACAACGCCGGATACCGTGGATTTGAGCGGCAAGCAAGTAGAGAACGTGAAATTCGATGAATTGTCTAAGCATGAAAATTGGGGCAGCAAGCACTAAGCGCTGCAAACACCATCTAACCCAAAGAGGAGTCGTCAACCTCGGTTGACCTCCTCATTTCCTTTTTGAAAGGCGGAAGCAGTGTGAAACACGTCGTTGAACTAAACAATGTGACGAAAATATTCAACAATCTGCGAGGCATCCATCAAGTCAATATGACCGTGCAACGGGGCGATATTTATGGCTTTTTTGGGCCGAATGGAGCGGGAAAAACAACCGTCATGAAGATCATGACAGGCTTATCCCAGGCGCAGCAAGGCGAGGTAAAGCTGTTTGGTTACGACGTAAAAACACAGTATGAGCAAGCGATGGCTAAAGTCGGCGTTTTGATCGAAACGGCAGAAGCTTACACGTACATGAGCGGCAGAAGAAATCTGGAGCAAGCGGCGAGATTTTATCCTGCGGTGAGCAAGCAGCGTATTGATGAAGTGCTGGAGATCGTAGACTTAACCCCTTTTCAACAAGAAAAGGTAGCAGGTTACTCACTGGGCATGAAGCAAAGGCTCGGACTAGCGGCCGCGATGCTGGCTAAGCCGGAACTCCTGATTCTCGATGAGCCGACGAACGGTCTCGATATTGAGGGTATGGTTCACATTCGTGAAATCATCCTGCGCTTAGCGCGTGAGGAACGGATTACATTCATAATCTCCTCTCACCTCATTCACGAAATGGAGCTCATGTGTAATCGCATTGGCATCATTCATCAAGGGAAGCTCGTCCGTGAGGGACTCGTCTCGGAATTGACTAAAGGCAGCCCATCCTTGGAAGCCGCTTACTTACGTGAAATTCAAGCCGTCAGGGGGATCGCCGCGAATGCCTAGTATATTAACAGCAAATGTCTGGAATGAGACGCTTAAATTAGCTTACAAAAAGAAAACAATCTTTTTCCTAGCCGTAACCTTGCTGCTCCCTATCCTAGCAGGAATCTTGCTTTCCAGATTTCAAAATGGTATCGGCATCGGCGCGATCTCCGCGAAGGATTTCCCGATCGTCATGCTCGGCTTATTTACGAGTATCTTCCTGCCGTTGTTCGTGTTCATGGGTGCAGCGGATGTATTCTCCGGTGAGATGGGGGATCGCACGATGAAAAACATCCTAACCCGCCCACTTTCCAGGTTCAAGGTGTTTGCTTCCAAACAACTAGCGCTTGCGATCTATATTGGGCTCTATTTGGTCATAGCCCTCATCGCATCGATGCTCTCTGCTTTGCTATTTCAACATTTCGGTGGCATCGGTACACTCTCCAATTGGTTGCTTGCCTACGGAGCGGCCTTCGTGCCCCTGCTGGTTCTAAGTATTGCCGCAGTGTGTCTGGCGCAATTTTTCTCGAGCAGCAGCTCGGCGCTGACCGTCAGCATCCTCTTGTATCTGGCGTTTAAAGTCGCGGCCTTCTTCATCCCGCAAATCGCAACCTACTCCCCGACGGCCTACATGGATTGGCATATGCTTTGGGTTGGCGGCTCGATCGTGACGAGCAAGATCTTCTCAATCTTTATGTTTTTGATGGCGTGCAGTATACTATTTTTTACAGCAGGTTACTATTTGTTCGATAAAAAGGAGCTCTGAACCCGATGTCGATTCGCGTACGGCTAGTCCTATCCTATATTGCCATGCTGCTTGTACCTCTTGTGCTTTTTGGGCTAGCCGTCATTCTTATCAGCATCGCCACCTTCGGGAGCTTGAAATCCGGCTTTGAAATTGACTTCTCCCAAGGTAATCCGATCAAGCGTGTCGTCGATCAGGAACTGGAAAATGTCGCCTACATGAAGGCCAAGACAGAAACCGATCCGGATGCATTTCTCGATGAGGTGTTTGTGAAGGATTTGGAGCAGCGCTTCCACAAAATCAACATGGGTCTGATCATCCGTAAGGATCAAGCCATCACCTATATCTCTCCTTACATTAAGCAGGGGGAGGCGGGGGATACCGCGAAGCTGCCGGATTTCGGCACATCTTCAGGCAAATTCCAACGCAATCAAGGTTCTCTGTGGATAACTAGACAGCAGGATTTCTTATTTGCTGATAAGAGTAAAGGTACCGTGTTTGTATTTCTAGACGGAGGTCCTTTTCAGAAATATTTGCACCAGTTCTCCAAATCTGTTTTCTTAACATTTATTTTCATCCTCATCGCCACCAATGGCGTGCTGACTTACTTCGTTTCGCGCAGCATTATTCGGCCCCTGCGAGCACTTAAGCGTGCAACAGAGGAGATTAAAGAGGGAAATCTGGACTTTGAAATTGTTCCACATGGGAACGATGAGCTTGGCGAGCTCAGTGTCGCTTTTGAAGAAATGCGGCGTAAACTTAAGAAATCCGTAGAGCTGCAACTCCAATATGAGGAGAATCGCAAAGAGCTCATTTCGAATATTTCGCATGATTTGAAAACACCAGTCACCGCGATCAAAGGCTATGTTGAAGGTATCATGGACGGTGTTTCGAATTCGCCGGATAAGCTAGATAAATATATTCGAACCATTTATAACAAAGCGGCGGATATGGATCGGCTGATTGATGAGCTGTTTCTATTTTCTAAGTTGGATCTGGGTAAAGTTCCGTTTCAATTCGAAACCGTCGATCTAGGACTCTACGTGCAGGATTGTGCGCAGGAATTGCAGTTTGATATGGAGAAAAAAGGGGTCCAGCTTACACTTTCCGATCTACCACAAGAGCCGGTACTGGTTACCGCAGATCGTGATAAGCTTAGACGTGTGCTTCTAAACATAATAGAGAATGCAATGAAATACAGTGAAGAAGGCAACTGCCAGATCACATTAAGTCTGCAAAAACAAGGCGACTTCGCTGTTATTCAAATCAAGGATAATGGACAGGGCATCTCGGAGGAGGCGCTTCCGCATATTTTCGACCGCTTCTATCGCGCAGATCCGTCACGCAATACGGCAACTGGCGGGAGTGGGCTAGGACTTGCGATTGCGAAGCAAATCATCGAGGAGCATGGCGGGCGCATTGGCGCTACGAGTGTGGTCGGGCTGGGCACTACGGTGTTTATGGCCCTGCCACGCCATCTAGGGAAGGGAAGCGAAGCATGATGAGTCGGATTTTGATCGTAGAGGATGAACAAAGCATTGCCGAGCTAGAACGCGATTATTTGGAAATTAACGGGTACGAGGTTGATATCGAGACGAGCGGCGAGCGTGGGCTTGAGCGGGCTCTGACGATAGATTATGATTTGGTGATACTCGATCTCATGCTTCCGATTATGGATGGCTTTGAAATTTGTCGGCGTATTCGCAGCGTGAAGGACATTCCAATTGTCATGGTTTCAGCTAAAAAGGAAGACATCGACAAGATTCGCGGTCTCGGCCTTGGAGCCGACGATTACATGATCAAGCCGTTTAGCCCAAGTGAGCTGGTAGCTAGGGTAAAAGCCCATTTGGCCCGATATGAAAGGCTGATGGGGAAGCGTGAGTCGAAGAACGACGAGGTTCGCATTCGCGGTTTGATGATTGATAAAACGGCGCGACGCGTGTTCGTGAATGAGCGAGAGGTCATGTTCACGACCAAAGAATTCGATCTGTTGACTCATCTCGCGATGAATCCGAATCGGGTATACAGCAAAGAGCAGCTATTCGATCTGTTGTGGGGCATGGACGCCATGGGGGAGATTGCTACGGTGACTGTACATATCCGTAAGCTGCGAGAGAAAGTAGAGCAGGATCCATCGAATCCACAATATATAGAAACGATTTGGGGAGCGGGCTATCGCTTCCGAATCTAAATAGCAAAGCTTGGGAGAGTTGCCTAACTCGTCTCAGGCTTTTTGGTTGTCGGCATAAAGATATTAATATTTTAACAAATGTTTATTTACTTCGTTACCTTGTTAAGATATTGTAAAGGTTACTTAACTAGAGGAGTAAACGACAATGGAATTTACTGTAGATCTACATATTTTAATGAGACTTGGGATTTCAGCAATTTTTGGATTAATTATTGGATTGGAACGGGAGATTAGGAATAAACCGCTCGGACTCAAGACATCGCTTGTTATTTGTTTAAGCAGCTGCTTATTGACTATCGTGTCCATCGAATCGGCCAATAAATATGCCGTAGCGGGATTACATGTCATGGACCCCATGAGGTTGGCGGCACAAGTGGTGAGCGGGATCGGTTTTCTTGGAGCAGGTGTTATTCTTCGCAAGCACAATGATGTCATTATTGGTTTGACGACGGCTGCTATGATTTGGGGTGCTGCAGGCCTTGGTATCGCGGTTGGGGCGGGTTTCTACGTTGAAGCCTTTTTCGGATTGCTGCTCATTCTGGTTAGCGTAATCGTCTTGCCTTATTTTATTAAAAAAATGGGACCAAGACCGCTAATCATGAAAGATCTCCGCGTGCGTCTGCTTGTTTCACATGATGGGAATTTAACGACGATTATCAAAGCGATTATTGCCAAAGGGTACAAAATGAAAAGTGTTCATATTAAAGAATTGAACCAAGAACTGCAGGAGTTAAACTTCATCGTATATGTGGATCGGAAATATGCTTCTGAGGTTTACGATGAAATGAAGAGTATGGCATACATCGAGATTGCCGAGGTAGAGACGCTTTGAGGAAGGGACCGGATCGTGGCCGCGGGGGGCTGCTTTCCGGTCTTTTGTCTACATATTAAAAAGTATAAAATTCAAAGAGCAGGATCCCCTTCTAAGCGTGGCGGTCTGTACGTCTCGCGCACAAAAATTGTGCGCAAGGAAAGCAGTCTCGCCCGGCCGTCGCACGCTAGCGCACAAAAATTGTGCGCAAGGAAAGCAGTCTCGCCCGGCCGTCGCACGCTAGCGCACAAAAATTGTGCGCAAGGAAAGCAGTCTCGCCGGCCGTCGCACGCTAGCGCACAAAAATTGTGCGCAAGGAAAGCAGTCACGCCGGCTGTCGCACGCTAGCGCACAAAAATTGTGCGCAAGGAAAGAGTTCCCGTCGGCCGTCGCACGCTAGCGCACAAAAATTGTGCGCAAAGAAAGCAGTCCCGCCGGCCGTCGCACGCTAGCGCACAAAAATTGTGCGCAAGGAAAGCAGTCCCGCCGGCCGTCGCACGCTAGCGCACAAAAATTGTGCGCAAGGAAAGCAGTCCCGCCGGCCGTCGCACGCTAGCGCACAAAAATTGTGCGCAAGGAAAGATATCTCGCCGGCCGTCGCACGCTAGCGCACAAAAATTGTGCGCAAGGAAAGATTTCCCGCCGGCCGTCGCGCGCTAGCGCACAAAAATTGTGCGCAAGGAAAGATATCTCGCCGGCCGTCGCACGCTAGCGCACAAAAATTGTGCGCAAGGAAAGCAGTCCCGCCGGCCGTCGCACGCTAGCGCACAAAAATTGTGCGCAAGGAAAGCAGTCTCGCCGGCCGTCGCACGCTAGCGCACAAAAATTGTGCGCAAGGAAAGATATCTCGCCGGCTGTCGCACGCTAGTGCACAAAAATTGTGCGCAAGGAAAGCAGTCACGCCGGCTATCGCACGCTAGCGCACAAAAATTGTGCGCAAGGAAAGATTTCCCGTCGGCCGTCGCACGCTAGCGCACAAAAATTGTGCGCAAGGAAAGAGTTCCCGCCGGCCGTCGCACGCCGCTTCCTCCAGAATCGCGTATTCGGAGCAAGCGACTATTTTTATTTAGGCTGAAACGCCCAATGCTGCTGCAAATTTGAGGCCTAGCTCGTGGCATAGTTGTTTCTCATCCTTGGACGGATTAAGCTCCACCTTGAAGCCATCAAATACTTTTTCTCCGCCTATTTCGGCTAGCTTCTCTTCAAGTGTATCCACTGCTTTGCCAAAATACGTATAAGAAGAATCAGCAGAACCAAACACGCCAAACTTACGTCCTTGAAGATTTACATCATCCATTTCCTCGTAGAAATCTTCGAATTCATCCGGTAGATCTCCATCTCCCCACGTATAAGCCCCGAGCAGAATACCTTCATAGTTCTCAAGTTCACTTGCGTTGGTATCCATGACGTTTTTGAGTACAGGCTCGATCCCTGCCTCTTGAATGCCGGCTGCAATCGCTTCGGCGAGTTCTTCCGTATTTCCAGACATGCTTGCGTAGACAATGATAATTTTGGACATGGTGGACCTCCTATGTTAATTAATTTTGAATAGTAACCCATTAACTTCCACAATATTATTTGATAATGATTATCATTGTCAACATAAAATTTTAGATAGATCGTACTGTGACCCGATACGACTAGGCTAGAGAACGTGCTACAATAGGGATATGAAGGGGGCTGCGGCATGGAGAATGTTCTACAGCATTTGAAAAACCTTGGCTTCACAGATCTGGAAGCCAAGTGTCTGCACGTGCTTGCCGTGAGCGGCACGCAAACTGGCTACGAAATCGCCAAGGGGCTTGGCGTATCGCGTTCGAACGTGTACGCAGCTTTACAAAAGCTCGCGGAAAAGGGCGCAGTGCTCACGAGTCATGGTGAGCCCACGGTATATCAAAGCGTGCCGATCGAGGAGATCGGCGAGCGAATGGAAGCGGAGCTGCAAGCCTCCATCCGCTACGTGAAAGAGCATCTGCCGAAGCAAGAGACGCATCGGTCGGAGTACTTCAGCTTGGAAGGCGACACGAAGGTTATTGAACATGTCCGCTCGGAACTGAGGAAAGCCAAGGAGGAGGCATTCTGCGATCTGTCTCCAGAAGAAGCGAAGCTGCTGAAGGATGATATTCGTGTGGCAGCTACGCAGGGCGTACGTGTCATCGTCATGCCGACACGCGAAGCGGGGGCTGGTTTCTATCCTTTTGCACGTAAACGGGTCGAGTGCTTGAAGGGCCAGGAAGGCCGGAAATTTGCGATGCTTATTGATCGTAAACTAGCGATCGTTGGCACACGTGGCGGAGAAGATCCAACACTTGCGATGCTAACCGAACACCCTGCGATGGTGGAGTTGCTTTATAATCATTTTTGCAGTAGTGTCGTGATACATGAGTTGCAGCAGGATATGGGTGCGAAGCTCGAGGATAAATACGGAAAAAATTTCAAGAAAATCATACAGAAACATATTGATGGCAAAGTGCCTGAACCGAAGAAAGTGGAAGAGGCCAAATTGATTGCGGTTAAGCTTCATTCTGGGAATGAGATCGCAAGAGAATTGGGAAGTCTCGGAGAGGGTGCATCTGTCGAAGAGAAGACCGGCGAAGAGAAGCACAGCGAAGCGAAAACTGAACAAGGTAAGTTTGAACAAGAAAAGAATGGACAGGAAAAGCTGGAACAAGGAAAGTCTGGGCAGGGAAAGAGGAAGAAAAAGAAATGATGCAGCATGAGTATGTAGAGGATCAAGAGCGGATTTTAATCGCGGCGGAAGCGCTCGTGAAGGAAAAGCTGGAGCGCGATAGCAGCGGCCACGACTGGTGGCATATCTATCGCGTGGTGCAGACGACGAAACGCATTGCCGCCCAAGAGGGCGCTGATGGCTTCGTCTGCGAGCTTGCGGCGTTGCTTCACGACGTTGTCGACGAGAAGCTGAACGCCGATCCAGCTGCGGCGCAGCGCGAGCTGGAGGCTTGGCTCGCCGCCAGCGGCACGCCGGCGGCGCAGGTCGAGCACGTGCTAGAGATCATCAGCACGATGTCTTATAAGGGCGGCGCGCGGCCGCCAATGCGCACGCTGGAAGGCCAGGTCGTGCAGGATGCCGACCGGTTGGATGCCATTGGCGCGGTGGGCATCTCGCGCGTGTTTGCCTATTCGGGCTGGAAAGGCCGCCCGATTCACGATCCTTCCGTCATCGCGCGCGAGCACATGACGGTGGCGGAGTATCGCGGGGGCAACGACACCGCGATTAATCACTTTTACGAGAAGCTCCTCAAGTTGAAGGAGCTTATGAATACGGCCTACGCGAGGGAACTCGCGGAGGAGCGGCATCGCTTCATGGAGCTCTATCTGCAGCAGTTTTATGCAGAGTGGGAAGGCGAGCGATAAGATTGTTGGGGAGAGAGCCTACGGTGGCTCTCTTTTTTGTGATTTCTTGCTTTGCAGGGAGTACAGGATACTGTCACTTCTGGTATCGCTTGTATTACCGGAGAAGCGATTCATGCCGAGATACTCGAAAAATTCGAGTAACTCGAACGAGATCGCAGCGCAAAGCACCGAGATACTCGAAAAATTCGAGTATCTCGAACGAGATCGCAGCGCAAATCGCCGAGATACTCGAAAACTTCGAGTATCTCGAACGAGCCAGCAGCGCAAATCGCCGAGATACTCGAAAACTTCGAGTAACTCAAACGAGCCAGCAGAGCAAAGCGCCGAGATACTCGAAAAATTCGAGTAACTCGAACGAGCCAGCAGCGCAAAGCACCGAGATACTCGAAAAATTCGAGTAACTCGAACGAGCTAGCAGCGCAAAGCACCGAGCTACTCGAAAACTTCGAGTAACTCGAACGAGCCAGCAGCGCAAAGCACCGAGATACTCTTAGCTAGTCTATAACAAGTAGGAGTAACTGAGGCGAATAGATGCAACTGTTGGGTTAGGAGCGAGTGAGAGGTAGCAGCACTTGTGCAACATAGAGGCTGAAATGGTCGCTTTCCCTGCAGGAATGTTGTACATCGTACAAACATCCACGACCACACTAGCAGCCTCCACTCCATCCTCCAACCCCATTACCACGTTTCTTTCCAATTTGTGATAAAATAGAAAGAATGATTCATCAACCTCACGCGGAAAGAGATGTTACGAAGATGAAAAAGAAAAAAGAAGCAAAGTATATAGCAACGGTTTCACTGGGTGTCATGGGGGCGGGCTTTCTAGCTACGCTGCCGACGGCAGTTTCCTCTACGGTCTGGGGCACATTCCTGCAAGGCGGGTTCGAAGCAGGGGTTGTCGGCGGCTTGGCCGACTGGTTCGCAGTCAGCGCATTGTTCCGTCATCCACTGGGGATTCCAATCCCGCACACGGCGTTATTGCCAAACAATCGCGAAAAGATCACGAAGGCGCTCGTCTCCACCGTGCAGAATGAGCTGCTCTCGAAAGAAACCATTCGTGCTCGCTTGCAACAGATCCGTTTCCTTGAACGCGGCCTAGAGCTCGCAGACAAGCAGCTGGACAATCCGTCCCTGCACAAAGGACTCCATGCGCTAGCCAAGCAAGCGCTACAAGCAATTGACCTCGAAAAATTAACTCCTCTCCTCGCAGAGGAAATACATAAAGCACTTCAAGATGTGGACACAAGTCGTCTCGTAAGAACGCTAATAGACACCATTGAAGACGGCGGTTACGACGGCAAAACCCTAGATTTTGTTCTCGATAAAGCAGCAGCCTGGGTGATCAAAGCGGATACGCGCGATCAACTAGGTGCGATGGCGATCAAAGCGTTCGAGGGACTGCAGTCCAATGGCTTCATGGCTTTTGCTGTGAACGCGTTTATCGGTATGGTGAACGAGGAAAAAATCGGCGGTATCATCCAGAATTTCGTGCTGTCCTATATTGATCAAATGCGCATGAACAAGCATCCGAAACGAGAAGCCGTTCTCAACTTTATTCGTAACGAGCTTCACAAGCTGGATCGTAATCCAAAGCTTCTAGCGGAACTAGAAACATTGAAAACGAAGCTTCCTGAGCTTTTCAACCTCGACGAGAAGCTAGCGCTTTTGCTCACAAAACTAAAAGAAAAAGCGGAAGCCTTCATCGATGAGCCAGATTTTGTGCCTCAGCATGTGGTGCCTATTATTCGCAAAATGCTCCTATCCATCCGCGAAAATCCAGATATGCTGCACCGCGGTGAGGACTGGATTCAAGAGCAAATCGCGTCCTATGTGGAACAAAATCACAGTAAAATCGGCCAACTTGTGAAAGAAAACTTAGACAAACTCGATAACGAGAAGTTAACGGTTTTGATGGAAGAGAAGATCGGCAGCGACCTGCAATGGATTCGAGTGAACGGTGCCATTTGTGGATTTATCATCGGGATAGGCTTGGCAGGCTTGAAAATGTTATTCTAAGCGACAACGTGGGGGATGAGAGAGCTTGATCGAGATTAAGGGAGTTAGCAAGACGTTCGTGCAGCGCATTGGCGGCAACTATCAAGCGTTGAATGACATCACATTAACGATAAATAAAGGGGAGTTCGTCTCCCTGCTTGGCCCTTCAGGCTGCGGGAAATCCACGGTTCTGAACCTAGTAGCTGGTTTTGATACGCAATCGGAAGGCACGATTCTGGTCAATGGGAAAAAGGTAACAGGCGCCGGTGCGGACCGCGTCGTCGTTTTTCAAGAGCATGGTCTGTTCCCATGGCTGACGGTTCTAGACAATGTCGCCTTCGGACTTAAGCAGAAGGGAATCGCGAAGAAAGAGCGCCACGAGATGGCGATGGAGCAAATCAAGGCGGTACATCTTAGCCGCTTTGCAGACCGTTATCCGCACGAATTGTCGGGCGGGATGAAGCAGCGGGCAGCCATTGCCAGAGCGCTGGCGATGGATCCGGAAATTTTGCTCATGGACGAGCCATTCGCCGCACTAGACGAGCAAACACGCCTTATTTTACATAAAGACCTGGAAGAAATATGGATGCGTACGCGCAAAACGATTCTCTTCATTACCCACAATATTCGCGAAGCGGTCATTCTGTCGGATCGGGTTTTAGTGATGTCCACACGTCCCGGCACGATTAAGAAAGAATTCGCCGTCAAAGCGGCGAGACCACGCGACAGCGCAGATTCCGTGCTCCATCATATGGAGGCGTTGATTATGGACGCACTGGCGGATGAGCTGGAGAAAGTTGTGAGAGAGGAGACTGGCGATGAGTACAGCATTAAGAAGAACGATTTTTCTGGTACTGCTTCTGATAGCTTGGGAGGCGGGATTTAGGATTTTTGGATGGGGATGGAAATTCCCGTCCGTTTCGCAGACGCTGCAAGCCTTCTATGACGGTATCGTCCATGGGGAGCTGCTGCAAGCGGCAGGAGCGAGTATGCTGCGATTACTTATTTCATTTGCCTTGTCACTCGCCATCGGTACGACATTAGGTTTTCTATTTGCCAGGTATCGCTGGCTCGATGACACGCTTGGCTTTCTAGTGGTCTCGTTGCAGACGATTCCAAGTATTGCTTGGTTGCCTTTTGCAATTATATGGTTCGGATTGAACGAAACTTCCGTTATTTTCATTACAACACTCGGTGCTACATGGACGATGGCGTTGGCGAGTCGCACAGGGATCAAAAATATCCCGCCAATCTATTTGCGCGCTGCACAGACGATGGGAACGGGGAATGGATTCAATCTTTTTATCCAAGTGATGATTCCAGCTGCTTTTCCTCATTTGATCAACGGTGTGCGTACGGCTTGGGCATTCGCTTGGCGGGCACTTGTTGCAGGTGAGTTGATCGCGAAAGGTGCGGGATTGGGCCAGCTGTTGCAGGACGGACGGAATCTCGGCGACACCTCGCTGATGCTGTGTATTGTGATCATTATCGCCGTGTTAGGCACGGTGTCAGACCATTTCTGCTTCAAAAAACTAGAAGATAAAGTGCTAGAGCGCTACGGCCTCGCTGGCTCCAAGTCGTAAGGGGAGTGGGCGTGATGACAAAACGCATCAAAGTACTTCTGCTGTTACTCTTCGCAATGACACTACTGAGCGCCTGCGAGGAAAAACTGACAGCATCAGGTAAGCCACAGGTCGTTCGAGTTGGTGTGTTCAAAAATGTGACCCATGCCGCCGCCTACATCGCGCTGGAAAAAGGCTATTTTGCCCGCGAATGGGGCGATGAAGTGAAGATCGAGGTTACACCTTTCGACAACGGGGCAGATCTGTCTATCGCCATGGCGACGGGGGATATCGATGTGGGCTTCGTAGGTCCAGGGCCAGCGACGACTTTTTTCTTGAAAAGCGGTAATTTCCGCGTCGTTTCTGGTTCCAATAACGGTGGTGCAGTGCTGGTCGCCAGATCAGATGCAGGTATCCAGACTGTTGCTGATTTAAAAGATAAAACTATCGCGATCCCCGCCAAAGGGAACACGAATGAAATTTCGCTGCGCTTGCTGCTTCAGCAAGCAGGCATCCTACTCGGCAGAGGCACGGATAACGCGCATCTCATCGTACGTTCACCAGCGGATACCCTGATCTCTTTCCGTCAGAAAGAAATCGATGCGGCCTTAGTCCCAGAGCCATGGGGAACCCAGATCGAGAAGGCAGGGCTCGGTAAAGTCATCGCCGATTGGCAGGCTATTCCGCCGAACCATGGTGATTACCCAACGGTAATCATGGTCGCGAGCGATAAGTTCATCCAGCGTCACCGAGACATTGTTAAGGGAGCCATAAAGGCGAATATGGACGGAATTGCGTTCATCCAAAACAACCCCGACCAAGCTTACGACCTGATTAACAACCAGCTGAAGCAATATAGCGGTAAAGGCATGGATAAAAGCTTGATCAAAGCCTCGCTGAGCCGCCTCAAGCTGACCACTGAAGTTGATGTTAAGGTGATGGAAGAGATGGCGAAGGTTTCGATCGACGCTAGATATATCAAGGGAATTAAGCCAGATGAGCTGGATCTAAGCCGATTCGTGGACTTATCGATGCTGGCTGAAGTGAAAGCTGGGAAATGAGTAAGAGCTCGTCGCATCCCCCTAATAAAAGGGGAGAGAGACGAGCTCTTTTTACCACATAAGAATTTATATGTTTCCGGTACCCGGAAAAACAAATTCTTATTGGCGATAAAAACAACATTTAAAACGCGGTCGCTCATCCTCGAAGGACTTCGATAGAAGTTTTTCTCATGCCAACGCCGCAGCTAATTTCCGCCGGAAGCCGCCTGCTGCTCATTCTTTTGCTGCTTATGCGCTTTGGCATCGATGACCTTGCCGCCACTGCTGCCGCTTTTTTCAATGTGTACCGCAGCTGCATTCATCGCACTGCTACCCTGGAAGATGCCACCCTCCTCGATAATGAAGGAGCGTACATCAATATTCCCAATCAACACACCAGAGCTTGTTACGATCAGTTTGCCTTTGGTATGTATATTGCCTTTCACTTTGCCGGCTACAATTACATCGCGCGCGTGGATATTCGATTGTACGACGGCATTCTCACCAATCGTAATGTCACCGGCACATTCAATGTCCCCGTTCATTTGGCCTTCAATGCGAAGGCTAGCCTCCGAAATAATTCTACCCTCACAGATCGTGCTGCCTCCAATCAAAGTATCCGTTGTTTTCGTATCCAAGCGCTTCAATTTTGAGCTTCCAATCATTTGCGTTCATCCTTTCGATCCGAAATGAGATAGGGTTTAGGGTCAATCTGGATACCATTCTTATGAACTTCATAATGAAGATGAGAGCCAGTGCTGCGTCCAGTGGAACCGACGAGACCGATTTGCTGACCTTTTGTTACAGATTCTCCGCGTTTTACGAGTATTTTATTCAAATGCATATACTCCGTTTCAATGCCTCGCGAGTGATCGACAATGATATAGTTACCGAGTTCGCCATCATAGCCCACAGCGATGACTTTACCTGCTGCAGTTACGTAGACGGGGTCATTGTATTCGCCATCGATATCATACCCGGTATGCATGGAAGGTCTTAAGGTAAAGGGGTCTATTCGGATACCGAATCCGGAGGTGATACTCCGCGAGGCGTTAGGCCAAATCGTTGGCGTTATGCTGCGTAAATGTTCGGCTTCTTTAATTTTGGCTTCCGATTCAGTTAAGTTGTCGAGGAGAGCATTAATATCCCCAACTAATGAAAAAAGCCCTTGTTTGGTTTGACTAACGAGGGTTGATACGTCCTCCGAATTGACAGGTACATCGCTGCCGCCAACATCTACATTCGTCCCATGAACTGGCGAGGTGCTCGAGATGCTCGTTGTTTTTTTGCTTGTCCCGTTTACGGTTTCTGGCTGTCTCATCAGCTCAATCACATGATCCAATTTCCTGATTTCCTCTAGCTTAACCTTAAACTCATCGGCTTTCTGAGCCAGGTCAATCAAATCAATTTGCAGCTGTTCGAGCTCACTCGTTTTATGTGTAATTTGATCTACTAGCTGACGTTCTTGTCCATCGAAAGCTTGCTGCATGTTGTTCTGAGTTTGATGGGACCGGGTATTCATCAAGTAAATCGTCACAAAGAAACCGATCAACACAAGCAGGATCACGCTAGGCACAATATAGAGACTACTGTGCGGAAGCTTGAATCTTACGGTATGGCGGTTGGCACCCGGAATGATCATGAAGGTGAGTTCTTTTTTGCCCCAAATGAATTTCAACAGATCCTCCTCCCTTTCCGTAACAATGTCCCCCTTCTTGTTTACGATTGTATTCCACAGTGGGAGGAGTCATGCCTAATTTCTCCGCCATGGAGGGAAGATATTAAGGAAGTGAGTTCAACTTTTCCCTCCTAGATGACGTCAATGAAATAACAACGACACAAGAAGTGAAGGGAGCAATGAGGATGTTAAAAAGAACACTACTGCTGTTGGCGTTAACAACCCTCGCCTTAACAGGGTGTAAATCTTCCGGACAGACAAGCGGAGACGTGACGGTTTCTGAATCACCGATACCGAGTGTGGTGGCGGAGGCGGAGCCTACAACCGTACCTACGAAAGGCAGCGAAGGATCAACGCCGCCTCCAATGGATGGAGTAACTGCCTTAAGGCTTGCTGATGCTCAAAAAGGCTGGATTGGCGGTAAAGGGTGGATCGCTCATACCGATGATGGTGGTGTGAAGTGGACAGGGCAATACACGGGGAATGGGGAGATTGGGCAGTTATTTGCCTTGAATGACCAGGATGCTTGGGCAACTGAAGAAGATACGGGGAAGCTATTGACTACCCATGATGGTGGTGCTCATTGGTCGTCGGTTGGTACCGTTCCGAATCAAGCATTCCTCCACTTCGTATCGAAGCAGGAAGCTTATAGCGGCAATGCCCAAACCGTGGACGGCGGTGCCAAATGGGTAAAGCTGCCCGTACCCGCAGGTACGCAAGGGGATGCTTACTTTCAGGATAAGAAGAATGGCTGGGCCGTCCGACAAGTGCAGGATACGATCGAAGTGCTGCGAACCCAAGATGGTGGGCAAAATTGGGCGCCCGTGATGTCTCGTCAAACCGTCGCGACATTGACAGGCAACGTCATTCGCTCCGCTGGCGTGGATGATGCGTGGATCGAGCTGATTGGGGAATCGGGGATGACACAAACCTCGTACTCGCTGTTTCACACGAAAGATGGCGGGAAGACCTGGCAGACCGTACTGGTGAACAGTACGGCTGGCGGAGGTCCGGCCCCTGGCTTCCCTATCGGGGAGAACACGGGGCCGAAGAACACGGGCTCGAAGCCCGGCCCTCTCTACGTCGTCAACACCGACGTAGCTTTCATGGGCGGCAGCTGCCCGGCGTGCGACAAGCCAAACTCCGTCGGTTGGACGAAGGACGGCGGCAAGACCTGGGTGAACGGTACCGAGACGTTCACGGGGTATGGCGAGCTGCTGCTGGGCATGGCAGACGCGAATAACGGCTGGCTCATCACGAATGATAATGAGCAGCCGAGCGTCATGTACACCACCCGCAGCGGTGGTGTGAACTGGAATAAGGTGCATACGTTCGATGCACCATAAAGAGGGCCACCGCGGCTGACTTCGCGCGGTGGCTTTGATTGTTCTGCTTACGCGAGCTCAAGGGTCGTACGGCTGGCAAGCACTCGGTGGTAATTTCAGATGGAATTCACATTCAGGCGTTTACAGCTCAATTGCCTGCACAATTTATCCAAAAGGGGTGTTAAAGCTTCCCGATGGCAGGCATTTTCGGGACTTCGGCCGTTATAAGGCTCATTTAGGGCCTTAAAGCTCCACGCGTGTGCCCACGATCTCACTTTAACGCCCCAAAAGGGCCTTAAAGCATCCGATGGCAAGCTTTTAAGGGGATTTCGGCCGTTATAAGGCCCGAAAAGGGCCTTACAGCTCCACGCATGAGCCAACGATCTCACTTTAACGCCCAAAATGGGCGCTAAAGCATCCGATGGCAAGCTTTTTAGTGGACCTCGGCCGTTATAAGGCCCGAAAAGGGCCTTACAGCTCCACGCATGAGCCAACGATCTCACTTTAACGCCCAAAATGGGCGTTAAAGCTTCCGATGGCAGGCATTTTCGGGACTCCGGCCGCACCCACTCACTTCGTAGGCGTATCACTGCCATTCCCGTTCCCATTGCCGTTCGTCCCATTCGTATTCTTCCCGTTAAAGAACGTCGAAGTAAGATCACGCAGCTTCTCCATAAACTTCCCGTAGCCGTAGCCGGTCAGAAAGGCAATGCTGATACGCGCCGACATCGAGTTGTCCACTTGCAGCAGCATAATCCCGCTCTCGAATAAGATAATCGTGATAATGGCAGAGCCGAAGCAGAGCACAGGGCGCATGAGATACCAGTAGATCCACTGTGTGGTGAGTTCTTGATAATGCTCATGGAACATTCGCAAGCCGTATAGAGATCCACCTAGCGCTCCTGCGAAGCCAAAGCAGGCATACTCGTGATAGAGGGCGAAATCAACGCCCATCATTTTCCGCCCAAAAGATCCGCTGCCAAGCACAGCCATCATCCATAGGCTGCCGACAAACCAGATCACTAAATAGCCAAAAATAGCCTGCTTGCCGAATCGGTGAATGGGATTCATAACAAAACACCGCCCTCACAATGGATATTACCATTGTATGAGCGGTGTTTTTGATGATGCCTGAATATAGGAACGCTTATCCAACTGCTCTAAATAGGCAATGATGGCAGTCGCACAGCTTCGTTCTTCCTCATTGTGGCCTTCACGGATGTCTGTTCTGCGTTTAGCGAGCTCAGGATATTGCTCGAGCAGCAGCTTAAACCAGTGATCAATCATCGCCATAGATGTGATGCGTTGTCCGTAGCCATTTTCCTGGAAATAGGTGCAATTACTCTCTTCCTGACCGGGAATGGGGCTGTAGAACAGCATCGGAATACCTTTGGCCATCGCCTCGGTGCAGGTCATCCCGCCTGGCTTCGTAATGAGCAGATCGGAGATATCCATCAGCTTGCTGATCTCGGTGGTATAGCCAATGAGATGAACATTCGGCTGACGGAAGGCATCCTCCTCCAGAAGCTGATGACGTGCTTTTTCATTGGTGCCGAGGCAGATAAGCAGCTGAATCTCCTTGCTCCAACTTGCTAAGTAAGTGAGCAGCTCTTCTTTTTCTTCTTTCTTAAAAACACCCCATCCGCCGCCCATGACCATGACCGTTGGCATAGCTTTGAGGCCGAATTCCTGACGTATATCCTTCTTGCTATGCGCCTTGCGGAAATTAGGGTGAACAGGTATACCTGTCACCTCGATATGCTTGTCCGGCACGCCGCATTCCATAAGACGCTCTCTAACTAGTGGTGTGGACACCAAATATTTATCTACAGCCGAGTCCAACCAAGTCCCATGAACATCGTAATCCGTGATCACAGTGAAGAGAGGTACATCAAGTCCCGCCCGTTTCAGCCGAGAGACGATGATACTTGGAAATGGATGCGTACAAACGATCATATCCGGCTTCAACTGCTTAATGACCGCTTTCGTCTGCGAGTAAAAGATGCGATGCAGCACGAGACTGGCTACGCGGCTCGGCCTTTTATCATACTGATTTCGGTACAGCATACCATACAGTCTGGGTTGTGAAGTCACCGTGCGGCGGTATGCCGAGAAGACCCAAGGTGCTAAGGTAGGATGCAAAAAAGCGCCAAGCTCAATCACGCGAGTAATCATGCCTGACGAGGATTGCCGAAGCTCCCCAGACAGCGCATGAGCAGCCTGTGTATGACCTTTCCCGAAGCCCTCAGATAATAGCAAAATCCGTTTTTTACGCAAGGAACTCACCTTTTTATCCTATGATTTGTGTAGTTTTCTTTTTGGAAGCATAGCATTTACGGCATACAGGAACGTAGCTTTCATTCCCGCCGATCTGGATCTGTTCACCATGAAAAATAGGAACCCCATCTTTGCAACGCATATTCATGATCGCCTTTTTATCGCAATACCAACAAACGGTTTTGATTTCCTCGATCGTATCGGCCACAGCTAATAGCGAGTTGCTGCCTTCGAATAATTGTCCCATGAAATCAGCTCGAAGCCCATAAGCGATAACTGGAATATCCAGCTCATCGACGACTTCAATCAACTGAGAGACCTGAGCTTTGTTCAAGAACTGTGCTTCGTCGACTAGAATGCAATTCGGACGCTCGGTCTGCGCGAGGGCGACCATATCCAAATGCTCGTCTACGACAATCGCCCCTTTTTGCATACCAATGCGGGAAGCGACCTTACCAACACCAAAACGATCGTCCATAACGGAAGTGAGGAGAAGCACCTTTTTGCCCTGCTCCTCATAATTATGAGCTACGCGTAAGACTTCAATGGATTTACCGCTGTTCATCGTGCCATAACGAAAGTACAATTTAGCCAAGCTGGGACAGTCCCTTCTGCGGATGTAAGATAAGTTTTAGATCGTGAAAAAATATGTCGCGGCCATGCTATCCAGCTCAGCTAGCTTAACGGCGGCTTGAAAGCTAACCTCTGAGGCGAGTTTATCGCCAATTAATGGTTGTTTTTTGTAAACCTTCCCGATCTTCACTTCGATGCTGCCTGGAACGGGTTGCTGTGTAATTTGAATACGATGCGGCTCATACATGAGCACATGAATGGTTTCCCTTGCCGTTGCATTGTTACTCTGCAGCAGCTCTTGGATCAATTCATGATCCATCAAAGCTGGAATACGATCCCTCATGCCTGGGTTTGACTCGCAGTGATGTGCCGTCGCTTTCGCCAGCAGCGCATCCATAGCTAGAAACTGCGGGTGCAGGAAGAGTCGGTGATCTTCTACAACCGCATCGATAAGTGCCGCAGCCGACGTCTCATCCGCTTCGATGAAAGGTCCGCGTAAGCGAAGTCCTTTTACAAGCTCCGAGGGAGGCAGCGTCATCTGGCCGGCATAATACGTGTCGCGAAGAAAGCTATCCAAGTGATCGAGTCCGAGAATCGTTGATTTGTTCGTTAGCGGTGTTTCTAGTTTTAAAAGATTAATTATGGATGGCGGTGATATGCCGTGTTTGATCAAAATATCAGCGATGACGCCTTGCCCAATTAATTGCTCGGTATGCCGGTGATGATTGTACCCGAGTGTACGCTCAACCGCATGGGAGAAGGGCAGGTGCCCGATATCATGGAGCAACGCCGCAATGCGCAGAAGGGGTTCTTCTGGGCAAAAGTGAGCCATGAGTGACCAAACGCCAACCGTATGTTCGAAACGTGAATGTGTAAGTGGTGAAAACAGAGCAGATGCTCCAAAATGGTGTAAAAACTTCAGACGGCGCACCGGCTTCGAGCGGAAAAGCTCAATTTCTACCGGATGGGCCTGTGTTTGCCATTGATACAGAGGCTCCCTAATCATGCCGCCCCCAAAAGTATGCTGTATACTCAAACAGAGCTCCTCCTAAGATGTGGAATCTGGATGTATGTTCTTGCAGCGGTATTAGCTATCATAGCATGAAACATGGAAAGTTCGCTATCACATGCACAGCCCGTGCGACATATATAGGAAATGAAATAATTAGACGCACTTTTACATTATGTATTTGATGACCGATTCTATTAAAATGAAAACCTTTTCATTTTAAATATTTTTAAATTGAACTATAGGAAACCAAGTGTTAATATAATATAAAAAATATTGAGAATATTTCCTCTACTTATTGCGGATGTAGTCGAAATATGTAAACAGTGAATTTTTACTTTTTAGCACTTTAAAGCAGGCGTCTAACAAAGTCCAGTGAAAAACGAGGGAAGAAAGGTTGCACAACATGACTATTAATGGATTACCTCCCAAACAGGGATTGTACGATCCGAGGAATGAGCATGATGCATGCGGTATAGGCTTTGTTGCCAATATCAAGGGTGTCAAATCTCATGCCATCGTCAAGCAAGCACTTCGTGTACTTTGCAATTTGGATCATCGCGGCGGGCAAGGTTGTGAACAAAATACGGGAGATGGCGCAGGCATTTTGATGCAAATCCCAGACACGTATTTCCAATCCGCCTGTGAGCAAGAGAACATTAAACTTCCTGTTTCGGGAGGCTATGGCGTAGGTATGGTGTATTTGCCTCAGGAATTAGAGGCGCGTCAAGCCTGTGAAAGTACCATTGAGCGAATAGTCAAACAAGAAGGACAACAGTTCCTTGGATGGAGAACCGTTCCAACAAATAACAGCTCATTAGGAGATTCAGCGAAATCGGCGGAACCTTATGTTCGCCAGGTATTTATTGGTCAAAGCGCAGATACCGCGACGAATCTAGATTTTGAGCGCAAGTTATATATTATTCGCAAGCTATCTGAAAACGCTATCAAATTATCGCATCCGCAATCGCAATTTTACTATTCTAGCTTGTCCAGCAGAACGATTGTTTACAAAGGTATGTTAACACCAGAACAAGTTGATGCGTATTACGTGGAATTGCAAGACGAAAAGGTAGACTCTGCCTTAGCGCTTGTTCACTCTCGTTTTAGTACGAACACCTTCCCAAGCTGGGAACGTGCGCATCCATACCGCTATTTGATCCACAATGGTGAAATCAATACGCTTCGCGGAAATGTCAACTGGATGCACGCGCGTCAAGCGATGTGTGATTCCGATTTATTTGGTGAAGATTTCAAACGCATTCTTCCTGTTATTGATACCGATGGTTCCGATTCCCAAATGTTTGATAACACACTAGAGTTCTTGATGCTCTCAGGTCGTTCGTTACCGCATGCGGCGATGATGATGGTGCCAGAGCCTTGGTCCAAGCATGAAGGCATGGATGATGACAAGAAAGCGTTCTACGAGTATCACAGCACCTTGATGGAGCCGTGGGATGGGCCTGCAGCGATTGCTTTTACAGATGGCAGTCAAATTGGAGCGATTCTCGATCGTAACGGCTTGCGCCCTTCGCGTTATTATGTGACGACGGACGATTTCATCGTGCTTGCTTCCGAGGTAGGCGTACTGGATATCGAGCCTGAGCGTATTTTGTACAAAGACCGTTTGAGACCGGGACGCATGCTGCTTGTAGATACCGTAGAAGGTCGCATCGTGACCGACGAAGAAATCAAGAGCGGAATCGCTAGTGAACAGCCATATCGAGATTGGTTGAATGACCATCTCGTTTCCTTAGAGGATCTGGAAGATGCGCCGATTGTACTTGGTTCGGACCATGACACGATTCTTCAGCGTCAGCAAGCATTTGGCTACACATTCGAACAACTGCGTAAGACCCTGGAGCCAATGGGCAAAACAGGTGTAGATCCGATCGGCTCCATGGGTACGGATGCTCCGCTTGCGGTGCTTTCAGACCGTCCGCAGTTGCTTTATAACTATTTTAAACAATTATTCGCGCAAGTAACGAATCCGCCAATTGATGCGAACTTTGAGGAAATTATTACGGCGCAGGGTACCACAATTGGACCTGAGCGCAACCTGATTAAGCCAGAGCCGGAGAGCTGCCGTCAAATTCGTTTGAAATCGCCGTTCCTCTCCAATGAAGAGTTGGCGAAGCTGCGTCATATTCAGCGTGATGGTTTCAAAACGGTCACGTTGTCGACGCTTTTCGAAGCATCAGCAGGCACGGCTGGGCTAGAGAGTGCGATGCAAGCGTTGTACACGGCTGCGGATCAAGCCATCGTGGACGGAGCTACACTGCTCATTCTGTCTGACCGTGGTGTAGATAGCGTAAGCGCACCGATCCCAGCGCTTTTGGCGACGTCAGGTTTACATCACCATCTGATCCGTCAAGGCACACGGACGAAGGTTAGCTTGCTCGTGGAGTCCGGTGAACCGCGTGAAGTGCATCACTTTGCGTTATTGCTCGGCTACGGCGCAGGCGCGATCAACCCTTATCTGGCGTTAGAAACGCTAGATGATATGATTCAGCGTAAGCAGCTTGTTGGCGTTGATCATGAAAAGGCGACTTATAACTACATCAAAGCTGTCACCAAGGGTGTAGTCAAAGTGTTAGCGAAAATGGGGATTTCCACCATTCAGAGTTATCGCGGAGCGCAAATTTTCGAGGCAATTGGCTTAAGCCAAGAGCTGATTGACAGCTACTTCACTTGGACGTATACGCCAGTTGGCGGTATCGGCATCGATGTGGTAGCGAAGGAAGCTCTCCTACGCCACAGCCGTGCGTTTTCCGAGCAAGAAGGGCGCGATCGTGTGCTCGATACAGGCGGGGACTTGCAGTGGCGCAGAGACGGGGAAGATCACATTTATACCCCAGAAACGGTGCATGCTCTGCAATCCGC
Organism: Paenibacillus sp. J22P143; assembly: GCF_059692035.1. Taxonomy (NCBI): domain Bacteria; kingdom Bacillati; phylum Bacillota; class Bacilli; order Caryophanales; family Paenibacillaceae; genus Paenibacillus; species Paenibacillus sp. J22P143. The sequence continues at coordinate 229,438 of NZ_JCAUAQ010000005.1, read as the reverse complement.
AGTTCGTACGAACAATTATGCGCAGTACAAAAGCTTCTCCAAGCTCGTCAAGCGCGAAGACGAGAAATATATGGCTTTACGCGGACTGCTGAGCTTCAAGGCAGGACGCACACCGATTCCGATCGAAGAGGTTGAGCCGATCGAATCGATCTTCAAGCGCTTCAAGACGGGAGCCATGTCCTACGGCTCCATCTCGAAGGAAGCGCACGAAACCATCGCGATTGCGATGAACCGCATCGGCGGCAAGAGCAACACCGGCGAAGGCGGCGAGCATCCAGAGCGTTTCACGCCAGATGCGAACGGCGATCTTCGCCGCAGCGCCATCAAGCAGGTGGCGTCCGGCCGCTTCGGCGTCACGAGCCACTATCTCGTCAACGCGGACGAGATTCAGATCAAGATGGCGCAGGGCGCGAAGCCCGGCGAGGGCGGTCAGCTTCCGGGAACCAAGGTGTACCCTTGGGTAGCCGAGGTTCGCGGTGTTACGCCAGGCGTAGGCTTGATTTCGCCGCCGCCGCATCATGATATTTATTCGATCGAGGATCTTGCCGAATTGATCCACGATCTCAAGAATGCCAACCCACGGGCACGGATCAGCGTTAAGCTGGTATCCGAGGTCGGTGTTGGCACCATCGCTGCCGGTGTAGCCAAAGGGAAAGCGGACGTTGTCCTCATCTCTGGCTACGACGGAGGAACAGGCGCGTCACCGCAGACGAGTATTCGTCACGCGGGACTGCCATGGGAGCTCGGTCTGGCGGAGACACATCAGACACTCGTACTGAACAACCTGCGCAGCCGTATCGTCGTCGAAACGGATGGCAAGTTGATGACAGGGCGCGACGTGATCGTAGCTGCTTTGCTCGGTGCCGAGGAGTTCGGCTTTGCAACGACACCATTAATAACGATCGGCTGCGTGATGATGCGCGTCTGCCACTTGGACACTTGTCCGGTTGGAGTCGCTACGCAAAATCCGGAGCTTCGCAAGAAATTTGCTGGAGATCCACAGCATGTTGTTAACTTCATGACCTTCATCGCTAACGATGTGCGTGAGATGATGGCAGAGCTTGGCTTCCGCACGATTGAAGAGATGGTTGGACGCACCGATATCTTGGAGTCCAAGCCAGCTGTCGAGCATTGGAAAGCCAAAGGCGTCGATCTTTCGCCGCTGTTGCACCAACCGGATATGGGCGAAGAAGTCGGTCGCTTCTGCCAAATGGAGCAGGATCACGGATTAGATCGCTCGCTGGACATGACAAAGCTGCTCGATATTTGCGAGCCAGCGATTGAGCGCAAAGAACACGTACACGCGATTCTGCCAATTACGAATGTGAACCGCGTTGTCGGAACAATTGTCGGCAGTGAAGTGACACGTCGTCACGGCGTAGAAGGCTTGCCGCACGATACGATTCGTCTTCACTTTGAAGGCTCTGCAGGTCAAAGTTTTGGTGCTTTCGTACCGAAGGGGATCACACTCTCCCTCGAAGGAGATGCCAATGACTACGTAGGGAAAGGATTGTCCGGCGGTAAGCTGGCCATTTTCCCATCGAGCAAGTCGACTTTTGTACCGGAAGATAACGTGATTATCGGCAATACAGCCTTATATGGCGCAACAGACGGGGATGTTTACATCCGTGGTATCGCTGGCGAACGCTTCTGCGTAAGAAACAGCGGTGTGCGTGCCGTCGTTGAAGGTGTTGGCGATCACGGCTGTGAGTACATGACTGGTGGTCGTGTCGTTGTACTAGGTCCAACTGGGCGTAACTTCGCAGCAGGTATGTCAGGCGGTATTGCCTACGTATTGGATGTGAATGGTGACTTCCAAAACAAAGTGAATAAAGAGATGGTTTACCTTGAGCAGCTGGAAGAAACGTATGAAATGAATGAATTGAAAACGATGATTCAGCATCATGCCACATTTACGGATAGCAGCGTTGCCCACCAAGTTATTCAGCACTGGGATGAGTACGTTTGGAAGTTCGTGAAGGTTATACCGAAGGACTACAAACGGATGTTTGATGCCATCGAGAAGGTGAAACGCTCCGGTCTAAGCCAACAAGAAGCCATCATGGTTGCTTTCGAGGCGAATATGAGGGATGTTTCCCGCGTAGGCGGAAATTAACAAATCAGTGTAAGGCTAACGAAGGCGTTTGTGCTCAGGTACGAACGCGAGTTATGCTAGGATGCCAGCTTTTCTGGCCAACATGCTCAGGAGGGATTAAACGTAAATGGGTAAACCAACCGGTTTTATAGAACACGCTCGTGAAGTGGCATCCGAAGCTTCTCCTCTGGTCCGAATCGGCCATTGGAAAGAGTTTGCGACACCACTAACGCAAGATAAATTACAGACACAAGGCTCCCGCTGTATGGATTGTGGGATTCCTTTCTGCCACACAGGGTCATTAATCAGCGGCATGGCCGCTGGTTGCCCCGTGAACAACCTGATTCCAGAGTGGAATGATCTCGTGTATCGCGGTCAATGGCGCGAAGCCTTGGATCGTCTCCACAAGACGAATAATTTCCCGGAATTTACGGGCCGTGTTTGTCCAGCGCCTTGTGAAGGCTCTTGTACAGTAGGCTTGAAGGACACGCCGGTTACCATTAAAGCAATTGAGAAAGCGATCATCGATAAAGGCTTCGATGAAGGCTGGATCAAGCCTGAACCGCCGGAAACGCGCACTGGGAAGAAGGTTGCGGTTGTTGGCTCAGGTCCTTCCGGACTTGCGGCAGCAGCGCAGCTGAACAAAGCAGGACACTGGGTTACCGTGTTTGAGCGTGCTGACCGTGTCGGTGGCTTGCTGATGTACGGAATCCCGAACATGAAGCTGGACAAAAAGTATGTCCAACGTCGTGTGGATCTGCTTGAAGCCGAAGGCGTGGCGTTCGTAACTAATGCGCATGTGGGTGTGAACTATCCGATTGAGAAGCTGCAAGAGGAATTCGATGCAATCGTCCTGTGCGGCGGGGCTACGAAAGGCCGCGATCTACCGATCGAGGGTCGTGAGCTCGGCGGCGTGCATCTGGCGATGGAATTCCTGAGCAAGAACACGAAGAGCTTGCTTGATTCCGAGCATGCCGATCGTGAATTCATCTCTGCCGAAGGCAAAGACGTTATCGTTATCGGCGGTGGGGACACCGGAACGGACTGCGTGGGTACTTCCATTCGTCATAAATGTAAGAGCGTGACGCAGTTCGAGATCATGCCGAAGTCACCGGAAACACGTCCAGCGAACAACCCATGGCCGGAATGGCCAAAGGTGTTGAAAGTGGACTACGGTCAACAAGAAGCGGCTGCTATTCAGGGCGATGACCCGCGCACGTACTTGATCAACACGAAGAAATTCGTGGGTGATGAGAACGGCAACTTGAAAGAGCTGCATACGGTTCTGATCGAGTGGCAGAAGAACGAGAAGGGTGCGTTCGTACCGGTCGAAGTGCCAGGCAGCGAGAAGGTTTACCCAGCGCAGCTAGTGTTGATTGCCATGGGCTTCACGGGACCAGAAAACACAGTGTTAGATCAGCTTGGCGTTGCCAAAGACGAGCGCTCCAACGCGAAAGCGGATTACGGGAAGTTTGCTACGAACGTAGACGGCGTTTTCGCAGCTGGCGACATGCGTCGCGGGCAAAGCCTTGTAGTTTGGGCGATCAACGAAGGACGCGCGGTGGCGCGTGAAGTGGATCGTTTCTTGATGGGATCATCGAATTTACCATAAGACTTATGAGACTGCTTGCAGGTGGATCTTTACCTGCAGGCAGTTTTTTTTTTTCACAGTTAGCCCGACCAGTTTCTATATCCCATATAGGATATATCCATGTAGCAGAACATCTCGTATGATGAGTTTTAGTGTGTGTTTATCAGAGAAATGTGTGAGGGATGGTGAGTACCGTTAGGAAATATCCGAAGTTCGTCGTCACAGCTGGTCTGTCTTTAACACTTTTACTTGCTCCACTTTCCTTGAATGCCGCTGAGCCCAATGCTAAATCCAAGTCAGCTTATCGCTTTGACGAGGTATTGAGTCTTCTTAGCTCCTTGCATATAAGTGGTACGACGCAGGATGAGCTATTAGATGCTGCTCTACAAGGCATGATAGATTCGCTAGATGATCCGTATACGGAGTATTACGAACCTTCCGAAGCGAGTAAATTTCAGAAAGCGGTCAACGGCCAAGCAGTTGGACTAGGATTTCGTATCACATCCAATGACAAAGGTATTTACGTAAATCAAGTATACCCTGGCACGCCTGCCGAGCAGTCAGGACTTCAAGCAGGAGATTATTTGGTAGCCCTTGGTGAACAGCCGGATAAAGCGCTGACGATAGGTTCTCTAACGAAAGCGATGTTAGGCAAAAAAGAGGGCGACACCATTGCATTTACGATCTCGCGCGGCGATGAAAAGAAAGTGATTGCTCTCACATTTACAAATATTCAATTCCCTATTCTTAGCCACCACTTGCTTGACGGAAAAGTTGGTTATATCGCTTTATATACCTTTGCATGGAACACAGAAATCGAGTTTGCCAAAGCATTGACCGATCTGCAATCGCAGGGAATGACTTCATTAATCATTGATTTGCGTAACAATGGCGGCGGTTACGTTGAGGCAGCACAGAAATTAGCAGGGCTTTTTATTGAAAACGGGACTTTTATGTACGAAAAGAAGCAAGGCGTGTTAGAACTTCACCCGCTGGAGATCAAAGAAGGCCACAGCTTGGGTCTGCCTGCCACTGTTCTAATCAATGAGAATAGCGCAAGCGCTTCTGAAATGTTCGCAGGTTTTATGCAGGATCATGAGCTCGCAACGATCATTGGTACCCGCTCCTATGGTAAGGGCGTGGCGCAACAGATATTCCCGCTGATTAGCGGCGGAACGCTTAAAGTCACAAGTATGGAGTGGCTGACGCCCGATAAACACGAGGTCAATGATGTAGGGATCGAGCCAGACATAGAAGTTAGCGGAGAGATCGAGCCTCTGATACGGGCGATGCTAGCGCTTGGGGCTCCCCAATTGGATTTGGAGCTTACGGACACCTTAACGCAAGTCAATCAGATTGAGTTACCGGTGAATGTTCCTTTTAAAAAAATAGAAGAAAGTTACTACGTGCCAGCGCGTCTATTGGCGGCTTTGGCTGAAGCTGATATTCACTGGGACGAAGTTAAACGTGCGGTATCGATCAAATCCAAGATCATAGATATTAGCTATCCTATGTCCGCCACAATGACAGGGGATGCTTTCCTAAACAAGGGGACAAGTTGGATTGAGCTTGGAGCATTTCAGGAGCAGCTATCCGGTTTGACGTGGACGGCAGATGGCCACAGTTTGCAATTACATTATAAGAAAGAAGAGTGATGATTATGAAAAAGTGGATCGTAACAGGCATGTTGGCAATTTCATTGATTGCAGGAGCGGCAAGTGTTAGCGCGGCCGATGCGCAGGACATTAAGGTTCTCGTCGACGATAAGGCATTGTCTTTCGAGGTACAGCCTTTTATTACAGAAGGGAATACGTTGGTGCAGTTCCGTACGGCTTTTGAAGCACTTGGTTTGAAGGTAGAGTGGGACGCGACCAAGCAAGAAGTAACTGGCAGCAGCGACAAGCTCAGTGTGAAGCTCGTTATCGGCAGCAAGACAGTCTTGGTCAACGGCAAGGCATTCGAGCTAGAAGTAGCTCCAGTTATCAAAGACAACGTGACCTTCATCCCGCTCCGTTTCGTGGGTGAAGCATCTGGGCGTGAAGTCAGTTGGGATGGTCTGAGCCGAACGGTTTATATTGCGAACACGGCACAGCAGATCAAGCATGTCCTGCAAAGACAGGTGGATGCCAGTGTCCGTGAAGATGCAGATGCCATGGTAGCAACAATAGATCCAGCAACTCCTGGATATGAGAATGCCAAAGCTGGGGCTATACAATTGTTCACCTTGTATGATCTTGCCTATGATCTTAAAGTAAGCGATACAGTTCAAGTGGATAAAGACCAAGCCAGTGTTGCTTATAAACAAAAAACGACAAAGGTGAAGGGCCCCGCGTTCGAAAATAACGAAATTGAAGCCATTGCGCTGTTAAAACGCGTTAATGGCGAATGGAAAACTAGCCAATCGGTTGTGAACAAGATTGATTATTTAAAGGCGGATCAATATAAAGAAGAGACGATTACCTTATCCGCTGATGAGCAAGCTAAAATTTTAGCCGTGGTCGAGAAGGATCGGGTCCTTTCTGAAAAAGAAGATTTTGATACACTTCTACCCATCTATGACAGCACATACCCTAATCTATCTCAGAAGGTAGTTCAATGGAAGCAACTCACCGCTGTGTTTGACTTCAAGTTAACGAATACAAACGTAAGGATTACGAAAGCTAGTGAGAAGGAAGCATATGTGCGTTCCCTAAGCAAGACTGAAAAGGTAAGCGGACCCGAGTTTAGAAATAATAGTTCTGACTGCATTACCGTTCTTAAGAAACAAACAGATGGTACATGGAAAATAGCCGACAGTATTTCGTTATCGATAGAGTTTACCCAATAATGATTACCCAAAGATCAATTCCCCTCTTGGTGGAATTGATCTTTCTTTGTGTAAATTTTGTAAAAAATAACTTGCAAATGACAAATTTCGACAACATAAGGTTGTCATTATATGTATAATCTTTGTAAACCTCACATGGGTTTGTTGTTTACAAAGAGAAGATGACATTCGGAGGAACCATAGTTATGAAATACATAACCGATTTTAACCCAATCCAGGAAGCGATTGCCCAAGGAGCTACTGATGCTTTAATTGATATAGACAATACATTAGCAAAAGCAAGAATTACGGATCTCTATATGTGGATGAAAAGAAAAGAATTTAAAAGTACGCTCCTATGGCAAGTTTGGTTTGTTTATTTTGCGGTTTGCTGGGGGCCTTTTTATCTATTATTAGATTTTATTAGCCGTGACTGGTTTCAAAGAGTGTTCTACTACCGGTACCATCGATATGCATTGGAAGAACTAGAGTCTAATGCAGAAGAACTATTCGAGTCCAAGTATAAGAATAGCTTTATCTCGTACACGCATGACTTGATCTTCTATCTCAAAGAGAACAACATTAACGTCACCCTGCTTTCTACAAATTTTACGCCTGTTGTTAAGTTGTATGCACAATACTTTGATGTACCCTATATATGTCTTCCAGTTGAAAAGCGTAACTCAGGTATAATTGTAAATTTGGAAAAGCTACCAGATTTTAAATTCAAAGCAGCGAAGGAGTTCGATTCTCTAAAGACAATAGCTGTTGCAGATTCTAAACATGACTTGCCTGTGTTAAATCATGTGAAATATCCGTTCATTGTTTCTAATAAAAAGAAAAAGTGGATGGCTAGTCTGGGCTCTGAGATATGTTTAATATCAGAAGATCTCAAGGTGAGGGGGGCGTTATGACAAATGGTTTTTACGTTTATCGTACTATGGCTAATCACAATCATTCTCATCTTAAATAACCCACGTAATGAGTCTACCCGTTGGGTGGCTCTTGTAACTTTTTGTGGGGGGGCAGGTGGGTTTGGTCGGGCCGTAATTGAGAACTTTATGCCCTATTTATCGGATCATCAACTTATGACAGCGAATGTTGAGCACATATTTCCAAGGGTTTAAAGTGTAGGATCGTTCATTAACACGTATGGATTACCCTATTGTTTATTTCATATTTTGCCTCTGTTACTCGGAATTGTTTGGATCTAGGGCAAAAGCAATTTGGAAGTTTGCTCTACTTATCCCCGTTCTCCTTATGTTTTATTTCACGCCTATCTTCCCAAAAATCATTCATCATTACGGAGTTGCTGCTTTATGGGTTGCTCCTTATATCCTAATCGGAAGTGGTTTGTTGATATATACCTATATAAAAGAAATCAACCCCCATTTAAAGAAAAATAGATTACTTACCCTAATGATTGCGCTGCCACCTGTGTTATTCCATTTGATATCTAATTATATCTTGCGCTTGTATCACGTTCACGAAGCATGGAGATTGAACGCAGTGATGATGTTTATCTTATTAGTACTGTTACTCATATTTATGATCAAATTCGATTTTTTTGGAGTAAAACTTAAATTCGAGCGGCGTCGAATTGACAGCACGATGAAAGCTGTGACTTCGGGCACAAGTTTCCTCAACCATGCAATAAAGAATGAAATTGGCAAAATAAATATACTCTCAGAAAGTATTAAGCATATGACTTCAGAGTCTGGACAAGATGAAATAAGAACCAATGCCTCTCATATTCTGGCCTCTACGGATCATTTATTAGGAATGATTAATCGCATTCAAAATCAAATACAAGACGTTTATCTGCAAAAAGAATCAAGCTGTCTATCTAAATTAATTCAAGATTGGGGACGCACCTATGAACTTAAAAATTCTTGTCGTTGAAGATGATCCCATATGGCGAACATGTATTTCGGACTATTTGGAACGCGAACCAGATATGAAAGAGACGTATAAAGCAGCTAATAAAGAAGAAGCACTTCAGTTATGCAGAGAAATAAACCCTGACGTTGTTCTGATGGACATCCATCTTACGGAGGGACTAATGGAAGGTATTGATGCTGTCTCTGAGATAAAACTGTTTATGGAAACCAAAATTATCATGATCACTTCATTTAATGATAAAGAATTAATTATTAATTCATTGGCTGCTGGAGCTGTAAATTACGTAGCAAAAACGGATTACAGACGGTTACCTAGTGTCATTAGAGCGGCCATGTGTGAAATAACCCCAGTCCAAACCGTCATGAATGACTATTTGAGACTTAAGAGGGATGAGCTCTTAGCACCACTTACTCAAGCAGAGAAGGAAGTGTTTGAGTTGATACAAGAAGGGTTTACACACAAATTGAGAAGAAGTTATTCAAATCGGGAAGTACAATTAAGAATCAAGTAAATCAAATACTGAAGAAGTTAAATGTGCGAAACTCCAAAGAAGCTATTGAGAAGGTTAGAAATAGGTTTCATAAAATTTAGTACTTATGGCATATTTATGTAGGAATTATACTAGGTAAAGAGAACTATATCGTGGAGAGGAGTTTGATCCGTGAGTGTCTTTACAGTGGAGAATATCCGCCAAAAAACTTGGATTAACTATAATGATTTACCCGCGGAAGAAAAAAGTAGATTACAACAACTTGTAGATAGTTACGGGGTTGTTATATCTGCTACAACATTGCCTTATGATTTAAGAGTAGATGGCAATGGTATCAGTGCAATATGTGCAAATCTTGCAATAGAGGAAATGAGAGAGCTGTCTGCCTCAATTCCTTGCACTCACTTTTTTATACTTACAGATATAGCAGGCACAGCTATCCACATAGAGGGTATTGAGTCTCTTCTTCAGGCATTGGAGCGGTACAAGGTTGTACCTGGTTGTTCATTTGCTCTTCACGCAGTAGGAATTAATGGAATATCTTTAGCCATGGAAACTGGCTCTTCTGCAGTTGTAGAAGGGATAAATCATAGCTTACAGATATTCTCGGATTGGACTTGTATATGTCACCCAATAAAAGTTAACGGTGAAATTATTGGTTATCTGGACTTGTCGATGATGGAAGGGATGGAGGTTAGTTTTGCTTGTGTTTTGGTGGAGCGATTAGTGAATGCAATCGAAAATAAATATAAGCAATCTAATCCTGAGATAAAAAAGGAAATCATGGACAGGCAGTTCCAATTGTATAAGTTGACTCCAAGAGAAAGAGAAGTTGCTTATGCTTGGTTGTACAATCAGAGTGCACTACAAATTGCCAATAAGATGGGGATTACAGAGGGTACTGTACGTAATATGCTGAAGAAAGTTTATGCAAAGACAAAGGTTGGGGATAAGGGGCAGTATTTTAGGAAGTTTATGGAACTTATAAATTAACTCTATGTCCTAAATGAGGTATAGTCGCTTCTCAATTCCTATGTCGGGGAAGGAGCGGCTTTTTCTTTCCAAAAATGTTGGATACATTGGACAAATGATTGGCGTTTGAGCCGGGCGAGGAGAGGAGAGTAGCTACGGACAATAGGTTAAGTGAAAGTAACAATTAAAGCATTGTAATATTACAATGTCATTATCTTAACGGCTCATTAAAACAGAGGGTTTGATTATGTCCCATTTGGGATATATTTCTATATGGGAAAAATTTGATATTCTTTTTTTAGAGAGTTGAACAAAGGAGTGTTCAATATGAACCAGAAGACCCAAATTGAAAAAGATAAAAGCATTAGATTTGAAAATGTGGTTTCTTTTCGTAAGAAAATGAGAGCTATAGAAATAAATAATGAAGTTGGAGAATTTATAAACTTGCTCCACCGGAAGATTACAGTTGCTTATAATGTTCAAACGAATAGTGAAAAAATAATTCTTGGAGAAGAACCAATTATAGACATATATATCGGAGTTAACCCATCGTTGTTATAGAGCATATGCTCTAAAAATTTAAATCTATTCGTTGAATAGATACAATACGTATCCAATGTAGATAAGGATATCTATCATAGTCAGAGACCAATAGAATTACAAATCATTGATTGAGGAACAAATTGGTGGGCTATTGCTGGTGGTGCGGTAGTGATAGCTGCTACCATAACAGTAGCAGCATTGGTACCTGTATCTGTTGCAAATCCTGCTGGAATGAAGATTGCTGAATCAATAATAGCGGGTGGCGTAACTCTTATTGGATTTGGCGTTGCGATTAAAAAAAGTAATAAAAGTGAGGAGGAATTACAATGGAGTATACATTAAAAATGCAGGAATTAAATCTTAGTGAATTGTTCGATATTGATGGTGGCACAAATTGGTGGGCGATTGGTTCAGGCGCTGCACTTGTAGTCGCCTCAGTGGCAGTAGCAGTTGCACTACCTGCGGCTTCCCCATTAGTAGCATATACGCTTTCAAGAACTGGAGTCGCAGTTGTTATTGGCGGAATCTTAGATTAGGCTTTAAAAAAATAGTTTAGAGAGCTATTCTCTAAGCTATTTTTTACTAATTAACTTCTAGTAAACCATACATAATGTTGAGTATTTGTATTGGATTCGAAATTAACGGAGGGAATTAAAATCTATATATTAGCCATTTTTTGGATGCTACTTCTTTTGTTCGTACTTTTTTATAGTTACAAGAAAATCGATAAAGAAAAAAGAATTGCAATTTTTATTTTAGTTATTAATATCTTCGTTGGAATTTTTGCTATTGTTATGTCTCAGTTTAATGATAAGTATCCACTTAGTTTTAAAGGGTTCGTAGTATTAATGAGTTATTTTGTAATAACATTTTCATATATTTTTTATAAAGCGATGAAAAAGAAATAGCAGTTTTTTTCTGCTAGGCGGAGACGTCACGGGTGACAATTACATTGGGAAGACAAGGATTTGCTATCTGCGAATTTAGTTATTAGCAACCCAAGTAGCAAGCTACTGTCAGTGCCTCGAATGACGGGATATTTCATGCTGGATGACAAGGTGAAAATAGAAGCTGCTATTGTTCAAACGGATGATGTAACCGGACTCGCTGGTCATTCGGAAATCCATTTTCAAGCGGTTGGAAAGATTGCGTATCAATCATCTGTAACGAGTGTAAAGTTTGTACTCCAGGAGCTGGATGAAGATAAGGCAACAAATGACTTAGCTGAATTTCTGTATGAAGGTGAACTCTCCGCAATTCCAGTTTTGGCACAACAGCAAGGGTGGAAGGTAGCTGGCATTGGGAACAAAGCGATTTATTCAATTAGAAATGTTAGTACATACACGAGTGAAACTACGGATCTGTTTATTACGGAACTGCTTATGGAGAATAAAGAATCGAGATATATCTATGCTGGTAATTTGACGGCTTTTTTGAAGGATACGAATGGTACGATGTATGCAACAAACATTGCTGTACCAACTAAGAAAATTGTACCTGGCGGTAAAGCTATGCTCTCCATTGCTGCTGTAGTTCCCAAAGATTTGTCCAAGAAGGGACTGCAATTACTAGTAGGAAAATCCATTAAAGAAAGCACAGTGGCTGGGCTAGGGGATACCCCCGATGCTTACTATGATGTGTCAGCACTTAAATTACCTGAGGAAGAAGACGAAACGCAACATGTTTTGAAAAAAATTAATCTATACCCGTTTGAACTTAGTTTATCGTCATTTAAGACTCGTGCTAACTTGTATTCAGACGAAGTGAGTATTAGTTTCCGCACGGATCTCACCAAGGATGGGAGTGTGGAAGCCAGTACAGAAGGTCATAATCTTTTTATAGAAATTAATGATAGTAACTCTGAAGTGAATTTCTCTGAACGTGTCGTGCTTGAGTCAAGCAACAATGTGAATGCACAACCTGAAAGTAAAATCATTAAACTGGGGAGTGGCAAATACACAATGGGGACACGTGATGAGGACTTCTATTCATCCTTCTTTTCAGGTGAATATCAATTGAATATTTATGATGAATATTTGGGCCATAGAAGACTAATAACAACTAAACCTGTAAGCTGGTACGGCTCATTATAATAGATAAACGTGAACATTTCCGAAATCTCATGTACAATAAGAAAAAGCGCAGTCCAAGTATGGGCTGCATGATGTACGGGATGGAGGAATGCGCATGAAGAAAGAAGATCTCCTTACAGCTGCGGAATTGCAAGCATTGCTGGCAGGCAATGAGGAGAACTCAGAAGAACTTGAAGAGCCGCTCGGTCCGCAGGATCTGAATTCTTTGCAAAAGGCAGTAAAGCTACTGTCCAAGCAGGTAGAGGAGCTCCAATTGCAACTTCATGAGCAGTTTGAACTCCAGAATAGGCAGCAAGAGCAGTTTTTACGATTATGTAGACACGAGCTAGAGAATAAGCTGCATGAGCAGCTAGTCAATACGATCGTGATCCATCAGCATGCGACAAATCAAGAAGATCAAGTGGCACTTCATGGTGTTATCGAGGAAGCTGTACAAGATGTAGTAAGCGTAGCTGACACCAAAGAAGAGGAGACGCAAGCCACGTTCTCAAGAGTGAAGAGTTATAGTAAGATTCGCAAAAGAAAAAAAGGCTTTCTCGAGAAGCTATTCGAGTAATATAGCGTAAACAAAGACCGCTTCTTCCAAGGTGAAGAGCGGTCTTTGTTTGTATCATGGACTGCCAACCTATAGCATTCCTTCCTCATGCGCCTTCTTCGAAGCCTGAACCCGATCCCGAACGTCCATCTTCGAATAGATGTTGGAGATGTAGTTCTTAACGGTGCCTTCGGACAAGAATAGCTTCTCGGCAATTTCACGGTTGTTCAGGCCGTCGGCGATACTGTGCAGCACTTGTAATTCACGTTCACTGAGGCCGTAGGTCTCTGAACGAACGGGCGGCTCACCCTTATCTTCAGCAGAGAGAGTCCCTCCGCCCAACTCAACCCCGCCACGCGCCTGCTGCACGAGCATTTTGGCGATATCATGCGGGATTAGTGTGCCGCCTTGATGGACCCATTTGATTCCTGTGGCGAGGTCTTTAGGGTGAATAGCCTTTAGTAAGTAGCCTTCTGCCCCTGCACTTAGCGCGTCTACAACGTAGCTAATTTCCTGAAAGGTAGTCAAAATAATAACACGGATGTGCGGCCAAGCAGCCTTAATCTGGCGAGTGGCTTCGACACCATCCATGATTGGCATATGAATATCCATGAGCACGACATCAGGCTGCACCTCTGCACATTGATGAACCGCGACTTGTCCGTTCTCGGCTAAGCCAACGACATCAATATCAGGGTCCATACCGAGCACGATGTGCAAGCTTTCGCGTATTAAATCCTGATCATCGACCAGGAGTAGTTTGAGCGGAGCTTGGTTTACAGTCATTGGGAAACAATCCTCCTCACAGTGATATAGCCTCCGCATTTCGCCGAGGCAGATGGGACCTGATTTAATAGGTTGGGAACCGTTTGACGGGAATGAAACAATGGACAACTGTCCCTTGCTCAGGCAGGGAGCGTACCTGTAACGTACCTTGCAGTGCTGATATGCGTTCTTGCATGCTTTTAATGCCGAAACCTAGTGTAAGTTGCTCCGTTCCAACACCATCATCTTCAATTCGAAGGGAGATTTGGTCCTCGGCATATGTCAGCACAATATCGATAGAAGTTGCTCGCCCATGACGCTTCGCATTCGTCAAAGATTCCTGCAGACAGCGAATAAGTGAAAGTTTGGTTTGCTTGGGAATCTCGAATTCCTCACTAACCGTCGTGAAATGAATCTTGGTGCCAGTGTGCAAAGCGAATTCGTTAGCAAGCCGGGATAACTGCTGGGAGAGCAGTATATCTCCTTCTTTGGGAACCATCTGATGGATGCTGCGTCGCACCTCTTCGAGGCCGCCGCGTGTCACATTTCGCAGAACATCGAGCTTCTGTTTGGCCTTTTCAGGGGATGCTTCGATCAGATAAGAAACGGCATCCATCCCCATAATGACGGAGGTAAACGTATGGCCTACCGTATCGTGCAATTCACGAGCCATTCGATTGCGCTCTTCTACCAAAGTAAGCTGCTCGATCTGGTTAGCGTATTGCTCTAAGACGTTATTCTGCTCATGAATCAAATGATACTGACGTTGGTTTTCCTCTAGCAGCTTCTCCGTCTTCTCGTTGGAGGTGACGGCACGTTGTAAGCTTAATCCGATTGCGAAGAAGAGGACGGCATTCAGGATAAAACTAAATAATTGACCAACCCCCATGCCGCTGTGAAGAAGGAAAAAATAGGTTACAGGCATCCCCAACATGAAAATTGGGGCGGTCCACCAAGCATTTTTTCGGTCGGTGAGGAATCCAATGACCATAATTGGGCAATTAATGGTAAGTAAGGCGTCTTGCTCCATCCAAGCCAAGTAAATTTGCAGAGGGATACCGGTCAGTAGAACGGCAATTGGATACCCTGTCGGGTTAATATACTGGGGACGCCAGAATGAAAAAGGAACCCCGTAAGAGAGTAAAATAGCCAATATGGTTAACAGGATGTGGGAGAAGGGCTGTTCGTAGATGTGAAGGCAGCTATACAGCAAACCGAGCAATGCAGCACCAGTCAATACGATGAACAGTGACCACTCTACACCATGCCAAGGTCTTCTTTGGATCATAGATGAGGTGCTCCTTTACACACGGGTCTTATCCTTCTATTGTACATAAAATTAGGGGAAAGCCATAGTGAGCACAGTCATATGACTTATTTTATCAGTAGGCAAGACAGCGAAAGTAAGGTAAAATTGGATTATATTGGATTTAAAAGAGAGGGGAAGTCGAATGTCAGCAGCACAAGAGGCGAATATGCCCATCGTACAGGTGGATCATATTTCGAAACGCATTGGTTCCAAGACCATTATTGATAAGTTAAGCTTCGATGTACCGCGCGGCGAGGTGTTCGGTTTTCTCGGGCCGAATGGCGCGGGCAAAACGACAACCATCCGCATGATGGTTGGACTGATGTCGATCACAGAGGGGGATATACGCATTGGCGGGTATTCCATTCGTACGCATTTTGAACAAGCGATTCGTCATGTTGGGGCGATTGTTGAAAATCCGGAAATGTATAAATTTCTAAGCGGCTATAAGAATTTGGTGCATTATGCCAGGATGATTCCTGGGATAGAAGAGGATCGTATTCAAGAGGTGATTGATCTCGTAGGGATGACGAATCGCATTCATGACAAGGTGAAAACCTACTCCCTCGGGATGCGGCAAAGATTGGGTATTGCGCAGGCACTTCTACATAAGCCTTCGGTTCTTATTCTGGACGAGCCCACCAATGGCCTAGATCCAGCAGGTATACGGGAGCTTCGCGATCATTTGCGAAATCTTACCCGAGTAGAGGGGATATCTGTTATTGTTTCTTCTCACCTATTGGCAGAAATGGAGCTCATGTGTGACCGCGTTGCCATTATCCAAAATGGAAAATTAGTAGATGTTCGACTTATTAAAGAATTTGTCCCGGAGGATGGCAAACAGCGGGTCGTCTACGAAATAGATGCCGCCCAGCAAGCGGCGAAACTAGCCTCTGAACAAGGTCTACATGTAGAAGTCGTTGATAACGAACTTGTTATGAAACTGGACAAAGAAGAAACGGCGATCTGGAATAGGCGATTCGTCGAAGCTGGGATTGCTGTATATGGCATCCGTAAAACTGCGAAGTCGTTGGAAGATCAATTTTTAGAAATGACGGGAAGTGATCCTATTGCTTAATCTCATCAAGAACGAGCATATGAAAATTTATAATCGACTCCGAACATGGATTCTAGCAATCTTATTAATTGCAATTGTTGTGCTCACCGGGATATTATTTCATTCGGATACTCACAAAGACGATAGCTGGAAGCTAAGGGCCGCAGAAAGCATCGAGCATAATAAAACAGAACTTGCAAATCCAGATTTATCAGAAAAATTTAAGAAGAAAATGCGTGAGGATAATGCGCGTCATCAATATATGCTGGACCATAATTACCCGCCTGAGGAGAATACGCTGTGGGGTGGTATGATGACTGCCACAGCAATAATTGTGCTAGTAGTTACCTTATTCGCTGTCATTATTGCGGGTGATATGGTGGCAGGAGAATTTACTTGGGGGACCATTAAGCTGCTGCTCATTCGTCCCGCAAGCAGGTCGAAGATACTGTTGTCGAAGTACCTGACCACATTAATATTTGCGGCTACATTAGTGATTCTCTTAATTATTACAGCTCTGATTGTCAATGGCTTCTTATACGGCTTTGATCGGTTGAGTCTTCCGCATTTGACTGTCAATGCAGCCGGAGAAGTGCAGGAAAAGAACATGCTGCTCTATGTACTCTCAACGTATGGACTCAAGCTGATTGAGCTCGTCATGGTCGTCACGTTGGCCTTTATGATTTCAACGGTGTTTCGCAGCGCCTCACTTGCGATAGGTATTAGTATCTTCCTTATGTTCGCAGGTCAAATCATCACAATTGTGTTTATGCGTTACACATGGGGCAAATACTATCTATTCGCGAATACAGATCTTACACAATATCTGGATGGACAGCCGTTAATGGAGGGAATGACGCTGGGGTTCTCTATCACGATGATCGTTCTCTACTTCCTATTATTCAATGCACTTTCCTGGGGAATATTCCGCAGACGCGATATCGCGGCTTAACAACAAAAAGAACGATCCTGACGGTGCGACTTTCACCGATGGATCGTTCTTTCTCGTTCTTTGTCATTTCTGAAGATACGTGTGTATCGTATCTGGTACTTCCAGTAGCGACGGCAATTGGTAGAAGGCTCCCTTTGGCGCGATATCGATCGTTCCATTGTTAAATACCCAGTCATCCACAACAGGAATGTGAATCGCATGGATACCAGCATGCAGTGCTGGCAGGACATCTGTTGTGATTGAGTTTCCGATCATCCACGTATGCTGGCGGTCAAAGTTCTGCTCATGCATCAGCGTGTTCATAAACTCACGGGTCTTGTGCACCGTAACGAAGATCCGATCCTGGAAAAATTCATCGAGGCCTACAGCCTTGATTTTCTTCATTTGGATGGACACATCACCGCCTGTATACAGAAACAATTGGTGTCCAGCTTGCCCAAGCTTATGAAGGGTCTCGTTCATCAAAGGATAAGGCTCTACCGTGTAACTATAGACTGAGTGGCCGAGTTGCATGAGCCAATCCATTTCTTTGGCACTAACAGGACGGTTGTAGTGCTGTGCGAACCATTGATACGTCTCAACGAACGATTGTGGAAATCGCTCCGGCATAAAGCCATGAATTTGAATGCCAGCAAGGTCGATTTGAAGCTGTTTTTGCTTGATATCCTGCATGTGTAGTCCATGTCCGGCGTACCAAGTCAGCATCAGATCTACGAATTGCTCAATAACAAAGTCAAAATATTTATTGCAATGCACCAACGTGTCATCAAGATCAAATAGGATGGATTGTTCTCTCATAGTTCCATGTCTCCTGCATCAGTTAGAAATTAGAAATGAATTTCCAACTAGTATACCATGCAGCTAGCTTCAATCCTAGCAGAACGGAGTTACATGGCAACCGTGTTGCCTTTATACATAGGTTCTGGCGCAGCAACAGGTCGATTCCCAGTCTCAGGCTCGTTGTTAGGTACGGGCACAGGGGCGGTTGCTTTCGTTGTTTCCATTTTGCTGCTGCCTTGGAATACGCCGCCTTCCTCAATGATGAAAGAGGCTGCGCTAATATTGCCATGCAGGGATCCTGTAGAGGTAATAGTCAGCTTGCCCTTGGTCGTAATATTACCCTGTACACTTCCTGCCAAAACGACATCTCGCGCTGCGATATTGGACTTCACAACACCATGCTCGCCAATAATAACATCGCCAGCGCAATCGATATCTCCGGTAATTCCGCCCTCAATGCGAATGCTTGCCTCCGATTTAATACGGCCTTCAAAGCTAGTTCCCTCACCTATCAGCGTATCGGTTGTATTTGGATTCATGAGGTTTTTAGTTTTTTTGAACATGTTAGTTGTCATCCTTTCGAATCGATTTAAGATAAGGCTTGGGATCGACGCTTTCGCCGTTTTTGAGTACTTCATAATGGAGATGTGCCCCTGTGCTGCGGCCAGTGGATCCGACTAAGCCAATCTTGCTGCCTTTGTCTACGGAATCACCTTTGTTTACTAGAATTTTATTTAAATGCATATACCAGGTGCGTAAGCCCTTGGAATGCTCAATCACAATGTTGTTGCCGTGATAAATGTCTCTCCCTGTGCTGACGACTTTACCAGCCGCTGTTGCAAATACGGGATCATTCTCATGAGCACCGAAATCAATGCCAGAATGATAACTCGGTATTTTGGTAAATGGATCTGATCTGTATCCAAATGGCGATGTAACAACCTTTGTGCTAGTTGGCCACAGCGTTGGTGTTATGCGTAGCTGCTGCTGTTTGTCGGCAACCTTCTGCTTCGTTTCAGTCAAATTCGTTTGCAAGGTTTGAACTTCCCCATTAAGCGCAGTGAAGGAGGCAATTGTATCTTGACCCAGCTTGAGAATGACATCTTGTGATACGGGATTTGGACTTCCGCCCACACCTGTTGAAGCCGGAGTTGTATCCGCGATGGGTTGATTGGCATCTTTCTTAGCCTTATCTGCCGATGATTTACTTGCAACGGCGACGTTACTAGGTTCGTGATCGATCCCAGCTATAGTTTTGAGATCACTTTCGAGCTTTTTTACTTCTTCGACCTGAGTTTTCATTTGTTCGGCTTGCTGGGACAGTTGAATGACTTCATTTTGCAATTGTTCGATAGCTTCATCTTTAGAAGTTAGCGCTGCGCTCCATTGTTGATTGGCACCACTCAGCTTCGATTGCAAATCACTTGCCTGTTTCAAGGAATGTGTATGCAAAATATATATCGATATGGAAATCAGCATTAGCAAGGATAAGCATGCTGCAGCGATGTAGGCTGCTAAATGAGGAATACGAAACCTGACGACTGATTGATTAGCGTCTGGAATGATAACCAGTGTCAGTTTCTTGAAATATAAGGATTTATATGTTCCACCTAATAAGTTCGCTATATTTTTAGATAAACGCACCCGTCCTGGAAGGACGGCGGAGCCGTTTATTTCAGGTTTCCACTTAAGCTTCATAAGGGCTATATTATCTCCTGTCGTGGTTGAATTTGGTAAAGGTCTGTACATCATTCGTCACAATGTGCTAAAAACCTGCCTTCCTGCCTACTAGTCCTAGGAAATTGAGTCTGAAGTAGGAAGGAATCCTGTCGTATCTGATCGAATTTACTAATACAATTACAGAAAGCTGTAGATTTGGAGTGGAGGCACACATGATTAAGCTTGCAGGAATTGACATAGGGAACGATAGTATTAAGTTGGTGCTAGATGGGTCTAGAGAACCACTGGTGATACCGAATATCATTGCGCCTGGCTACGAAAGACACATTTTGCAGGAAGAAGATTCACCGTGGAAAGCGTTGGATGTTGTCATCTACAGTCCGAGTCTTTCACAAAGGAATCAGCGTTATTTCGTAGGGCAGCTTGCCCTGGAGCACGAAGATAACCTAGAGCTGGAAGATACGGATAATAAAGCGTTATCGGATCAATCCCTCATTGTTGCATTGACTGCACTTGCTTATCAGGGTCTCACGAACCAAGCAGCGGGCCCTGGCTACGCCAATGTTGACGAAGTTGAATATACATTGGGCACGGGTTTACCCGTTCGTTCTTTCCCGAAATACAGTCAGACCTTCGAGCATCGGCTTCTGGGTGAGCACGAAGTGACGTTCCTTTCGACACCGCAATTCCATAATCGTAAAATCAAAGTTTCGATCCGCAAAGTAGCTGTCTCCATTGAAGGTGCTGCGGCCATGTTCCACATGGCGACACATGATAGCTTGCAGGTCAAAGACGAAGAAATATACAACGGCTGCATAGGCGTTTGCGAAATCGGCGCATTGACGACAGATTTCCCAGTTATCAAACGCATGGCGATTGATAATCACTTTAGCCATGGCGAGCAAATCGGTATCGCTACTTACTTGGATGCCATCATTCGTGATGTCGAAGATGCGTATGGTCATTTGTTCCCAAGTCGTGCGAAGCTAGCACAACGCGTGAAGAATCGTCAATTTACGATTCAGCTTCCAGGGGAAGGCCAAGTGGATATTCGGCCGATCGTGGATCTGCATTTCCGCCGTGCTGCCGTACGCATGGTCGAGATGATCAAGAAACGCTGGCGTAAATGTCCAGATATCCAATGCTTCTATGTGATTGGCGGCGGTGCAACAGCACTGAAACCGTACATCCAAGACGCTGCAGGAGCGATGAAATTACGCTTCACGAACGATAGCGAATACTTAAACGTGCATGGCTACTTGAAAGTAGCAAAAAGCCGGTTAAACCAATCGGTTCCAGTATAAGGTTACGAGGCACCCGCTGAGGCGGGTGCTTTTCATTTATATAAGCATTCCTCCAAATTAAAATTCACGAAAGCAGCTCCCCTTAGTTACTGCTTTCGGCTTGCTTTAGCTTGGTAAGTTCCATGTAGGTAGTCAAGACCGAAAGAAGCAGACAACCCCCGAAGCCAACCGCACAAATCGAACCCATGAGGGGGGATTTCTCGCCAAACATGAAGCCTATTAGGATCCATATAAAACAACTGGCTAATAACGCATTTCCGCCCCACAACCAATGGGAATAGCTCAAACGTTGACTGAGTTTACCGGCTTTCTGTTCAGGCTCATTCTTGGGTTGCGTACCTTCTGGGGAAGGTGGGGATATGCTTTTGCTTTGTGATTTACGCCTCTTCATCAACCCTATAACAAACAGAAGAACGATGACGATCGGCTGATACGCAAGCACAATGACAGGTGAGCTGAAGTTGGAAAAGGCGAGCAGCTCGGTGGTGCTTTTAAAGGAAAAGCACGTACTCATGGTTATTAACAGGGCGATGGGCTTGTTGATCATCGGATAATTCCGATCCTTAAATAGGGAGGAGATTCCGATCAGAAGCGCCAAGTAAATAGCAATGATTTTGCACATAACGGTGGGATACCAGATCATGAGCATGACGAGATCAAGGCGATCTAGAAAGTCTGTTACATGAATCATTTGGACCAAGTTATAGCTGGGATATGAGAAATTTGCAGGCATTTTGGGTCCAAGTACAGCAATGATTAAGAATAGAACAAGGGTTAACAGGACAAAACCCAGTAAAGAGCCATGACGTATTGCGGATCGAATATGATTGGGATTGGACAGCAAATGCAGAAAGGCGCCAAGAATAAATACATCGCCAGCGCTTCCAAGTGTCAGAACGGAACTGGCCGTCCAGTTCTGGATCGGCATCGTCAGGATCGGCGTCGTAAGCCTTAAGAAAAATTCGTTCGATAAGAGCAGTGGCATAAGGGCAAGGGTAACGACAAAAAGCGGGTAGAACAGGTCATTGACTCTTGCGATGACCTCTATACTCGTTTTACCAAAATACATGAGTAAGAGGCAGCTCAGCAAAATTAAAACTTCTAAAGGTGTTTGATGCAGTAATAGGGTTGAACTAAATCTCGATATGGAGGAAATGTCCCGTATGACAATTTGCCAGAAATGGAACAAGATCAGCAAATTGACGCAGGTGCCTGCCCATGGTCCAAGTATTTCTTTGGATATTTCGAAAATATGCCTCTGCGGGTAGAGCATGACCATATAGGCGAAAAAGCCAGCAATCAGGAAGACGTAGAACATCGAGAGCAGATAACTGAACCATGCATCCATTTGCGTAATACGAATTAAGACATTTTGTAAGGTAAGTATGCCTCCGCTTGTAACAATGGATGAAGCCAGCCAGGAAAGCTGACGCTGGTTAATGACTTGCTTCGTATCGATGGGAAAGACCTCCTTTCTGTTATATTCCGAGAACCTGGGCGAACCAAGGAGAAACCTTGTGGATGAAAAAGGTTGTTGGCATCGGTAAGGTCGTGTGGAAATAGGTGCTAAGAAGACAAACAAGAATTAAACCAATCGCAATACCATAAATCATCTTGTTTCCTAGATTTGATTTCTTTAACATTTTGCGATCCATCCAGAATGAGCCTGCTAATATGATGAGAAAGCCTATGATAAAAATCCCATTCATGGCCTAAACCCCTTCTTCGGTTACGTTACGGTTAATCACACCTGTATCGGGAATGGTAGCATTCACGTGGATATTGAACTCAGCTTCTTTAAAATAATGCTCCCAATCCTGCTCGAATTGCGCTTTCCATCTCTGAGGATGGGTGCGCCAAACCATTAAACCGAGTTGAGCTGAATCGGTGCCTTCCTTTTTCATTTGTTTAATCGCAGCAATCATGGATTCTTTAATTTGCTCCGCGAATTTGTTCTCGACTTTACGCAGAATGGCAGCTTGGTACAAGTCATCATTGGATAGATCTTCTCGCACAGAGCCACGGGCCTCCACCGTAATATCGAAAATAACTTTGTTTTCCTGCAGCTTGGGGGTAATGGCCGTCGTGCCGCCTAAAACAACAATGGAAATGTTTTTCCCTTCTTCTACGGGGAAGGTGAGTTGTTGCGATTTCACTTGATTTCGAAGCCACATGAGTCCGTTTGCTTCTTGCTTCTTATAAATGCCCACCATGCGATTTCCTTTGAATTGGGCATAGCCAATTAACTGGACTTCATGAGAGGTTTCTTTGGTCCCTTTCGACTCGCGGGGCTCCAAATAACTCATGATCGGATCGCTATGAAAGCTCAGTGACATACCGACATCTTTCATCGATGTGGGCATCGCTTGTCGTGACTTGGCCAGCTCACGAAACACCTCTGCTGGAAAGCGTTCGAATTTCGGTTCTGCATTGAGCAGGTCATAGCCCTTACCTTTGGTGGCAATCAGGAAGGTCGTCATCCGATTCTCGGACGAACGCGGGATGACATCGAACAGGGATTCGATGCCAGCTGCAGCGAGCTTCTCGCCAATGACGATCGTTCTTCGGTGGGCGAGGAAGATGCGCCTTGCCATACGTAATTGAAGCTTGCTGATCGCATCCCGAAAGGTGGTTCCAATCTCAGAATCAATGTAATAGCTTTTGCCTCCCGCTGTGCCTCCGCCACCTCCGCTTGCGCCACCCATAGATCCAGGTAAAGGGAACATGTAGGCAACGCGGTATCTGCCATCATCCTCCAAATCGACCGATGACGTAAGGACAAAAGCGATATCATTCGTTTCCGTACGGTCCCAGCACCCTGTTAGGAGTGTCGTGGAAAGCAGTAAAGCTGCCACTAACCCTGGCCTAAGCGACTTTTTAGGATGAACCATTGGATTGCTCCTCCTTGCTGGCTTTGTGTACGTGATCGATGTTACTGCCGTCTAGGCCACCTTGTTTCTTGATTTGCTTAGGCAGATCACTACCCTGACTTACGTTATCCTGAACAGCCATAAATTCGGGACGCTTCTGCATTTGCCATAGTGGCGCACGGATGAGGACATCCTTCATATCGCCAGCAGATAAGGGACCAAAAGGTGATAAGTAAGGAACTCCGAAGGAGCGAAGATTCGCCATATGTCCGATTAGGATCATTAAAGAGAACAAAATACCGTAGAAACCAAAAATGGCTGCGGCAATTAAGATCGGAAAGCGCAACATCCGAATGGCAATCGCGCCGTTAAATCGCGGGATGGTGAAGGAGGCAATTCCCGTAATCGAAACGACAATAACCATCGGTGCCGAAACGATACCCGCTTGAACGGCTGCTTGTCCAACGACGAGCGCACCCAAGATGGAAACGGCGGACCCGACAGCCTTGGGGAGTCGAATGCCGGCCTCTCGCAAGGCTTCGAAGGTAATTTCCATGATGAAAGCTTCAACGACGGAGGGAAATGGAATGGCCTCTCGGGAAGCAGCGACGCTTAGCATCAAGGCTGTAGGTAGTAGTTCTTGGTGGTACGTCGTTATAGCGACATAAAGAGCAGGTGTTGTTAACGATAGAAACATGAAAATATATCGCAGAAGACGTAAAAACGAACTGATTTGGAAACGCTCATAATAGTCTTCGCTCGTTTGCATGATCTGAATGAATACGAAAGGGGCGATGAGGACAAAGGGTGTCCCGTCCGTGAGAATCGCAACTCGTCCCTGAAGGAGTGCGGAAGCCACCACATCTGGGCGCTCCGTATATTGCAGTTGTGGAAATGGCGAATAAGCGTCGTCCTGAATCAGTTCTTCAATCATGCCTGATTCCAGAATGGCATCGATTTTGATTTGCTCTATTCGTTTGACGATTTCTTCAACCAAGGAAGGCATTGCTAGGTCTTCCATATAGCAAACGACAAGATTGGTGTTGCTTTCTTTGCCAACACTCATGGATTTCATCTTGAGTCGAGGCGTCTTTAGCTTGCGGCGAATCATGGAGGTGTTCGTACGGATACTCTCTACGAAGCCCTCCTTAGGTCCACGCACGACTGTTTCGGTCTCAGGTTCACCAACGGAACGTTTCTCCGTACCACGGATGCCGAGCAGAATAGCTTTCGCGTTCCCCTCAACAAGCAGGGCAGCATCACCCCCTAAGACAGAAGTTAGCAAATCGCCGTAGTTATCGGAAATTTGCGTCTGTGACACGGGCAGAATGACATTGGCGATGCGCTCAATCGAGGTTTCACCGCCTCCGATCAGCATGAGTGATTTCATCGTATCGTTCAGGAGCTGTGTATTGGTTAATCCATCTACGAAAAACAGCAGTGCTGGGATATGTGGGTCAATCTCGAATTCTCTGACAACAACATCGGAGCATTCATGGAACAGGTCTTTGATGAATGTATGATTCACTTCTAGTAGCAGTGAAAGCTTAGTCTCCTTAAGATCTTCGATAAAAGGGATATCGAGGGCTTGTTCCAATTCTGCAGGAGGATTGCCTTCACTTGATTGTGTAGTTGTACGTTTTTGCAGGATGCTTTTCATTAAATATTTAGGTGTTTTGGCCAAGCGAGAGGCACCTCCTGCCGCGATCGAGTTGAAGTAAATAAGAATGCGTAGATTATGTTCTGCGAAACAGAAGGATTTTATTACGAAAGTTGGAAAATTTTAATTGCACTGGTCTCGATGGAAATAAAAGGTATAGCACGGATGGCATTGGCAAAAACTATTTCAGCATGAAGATGCGTGGGATAGGAGATGGTGTTTCTGTTATGGATAGTTCTGTTATTGTTGATATTCATTTTTCAAGCAGCTACGATTCTAATTTGCGAATATAAACGGCCTGCTAAGTCCGTAGCTTGGCTGAGTATTCTTTTTATTTTTCCGATTATTGGATTTGTTATGTATTATTTCGTTGCGAGGGAATATGTAAGACGGAAGAAGGTTCATGGTCATAGCTGCGAATGGGAAGAGCGGCGACAACATCTAAGCCCTCAAGCCATTTCGGTGTCAAAAAAGGGCGAAGAGGGCTTCTTGTCAGAAGAACCGCGGCTGCGCGGTTGGCTGTATCATGTGCCAGAAGCACCGATTACCGCGCTCAACCGGGTTGAGGTACTCTCGAATGCCGATGTCACGTATGAGGCCATGCTTACGGAAATAGGGAAAGCCAGAGACCATATTCACTTCGAGTTTTATACGATTCGCGATGATGAGATCGGCAGGGAATTTCAAGAAGCTTTGCTGCAGAAAGCGAAGGAAGGTGTAACCGTTAGGGTCATTTATGATGGCGTGGGGAGTCACTCTCTTTCTAGAGCCTACATTGACAAAATGAAGCATGCGGGCATTGCTGTACACCCCTTCTTAAAGCCGTTGATTGCTTTCTTTGATAAACGACTGAATTATCGGAACCACCGTAAAATTGTGGTCGTTGATGGCTTGGTTGGTTTTGTAGGGGGCATTAATATCGGCAATGAATACGTCGGTGGGGATCCTAAGCTGGGCTTTTGGCGAGATACACACTTGATGCTGAATGGAGACGCGGTTTACGATCTACAGAGCACCTTTCTGACAGACTGGTTTTTCGTTAGCGGGGAAAGCTTGGAGGGAAGAAGTTATTATCCAGCTCATATGGAAGAACAGCCTTCGTTCGTTCAAGTCATTTCGAGCGGTCCTGACGCCAGATGGGATGCGATTCAGGAGATGTATTTTGCGGGATTGATCGCGGCGAAGAAGCGGATTTGGATCACGACGCCATATTTCATTCCCGATCCGAGCATCATCATGGCGCTCAAATCAGCAGCGATCAGCGGCGTTGATGTGCGTGTCATCCTTCCATACAAGGCAGATTCGCGCATCGTACAATACGCTTCAAGGTCTTATCTGAAGGAGTTATTACAGGTAGGTGTTCGATTCTACTTATATCGGAAAGGGTTCATTCATGCCAAAATGATTATCGTAGATGAAATTATGGCGACAGTAGGTACAGCGAACGTGGATATGCGCAGCTTTTTCAGTAATTTCGAGTTGAATGCTGTGATGTTTGATCACAAGGTTATTGCCCGCTTGGAGAGCGATTTCGAGATGGATCTGAAGGAATGCACGGAAGTTAAGCTAAACGAATTTGAACAGAGGTCACGGAATGAAAAAAGGAAAGAGAAGATTGCGCGATTGTTGTCACCCTTATTTTAAATGAATTAAGAGTAGTTCCATTAAGGGCTACTCTTTATATTCGACAAAATAGCATCTAAATTTTGAGGTGAAACACGGTCGATCAGATCCCCGTAGGTTCGTAGTCGATTCATAATCGTCAACTGATTAAACTCACGAGGGCTCGGGCGAAGCTCAACCTCTTTCCAGAGTAAGGGCGTCGAAACAGTGGCGTCCTTTTTGGCGCGCGGCGTATAGGGGGCCGAAAGTGTTTTACCATACCAGTGTTGCAGATAGTCGATATAAATCTTATCGCCACGATTCTTCTTGAAGCGCTCAATCGTAAACAGCTTCGGATGCATCTTAACCGCATACGCAGCGATAAAATGTCCAATCCTTCGGAGTTCCTCGAATGTATAACCAGGCTGAATGGGGATGTAGATTTGTACTCCGGTTGCTCCTGAGGTTTTGGGGACCGACTGAATGCGCAGTGAATCCAGCACCTCACCGATAATAAGAGCAGCCTCCATGATGCGAGGTTCCTCCTCCAAAGTAGGATCAATATCAATCAGCCATTCTGCTGGCAGTGACTCTCCGATGTAATGGAAGGAAGGATGAAACTCCAAGCAGGTCAGGTTCCCAAGCCACATTAACGTAGATAGGGAATCCAAATTCACATAGTTAATGCCATCAAGCGGGGCTAGCTTAACGAAGCTAGGCACGGGATCGGGAGCATTTTTCTGATAAAAGGACTTGTCATCATACCCATGCGGAAATCGAATCGTCGTTAAATGGCGATTACGGCAGTAACGTAGGAGGTAGGGCGAGAGCTCACTTAATTTCGTGAGATAATCCGCTTTCGTGATACCTAAATCGGGCCATAGCGGCTTATTCGGATTCGTGATCGTCAACTCGTTGCCTTCAACGAGAAGCGTTGCTTTCTCCGCTTTGAACGCCATTAGAATCGCTCCTTCTGAGCTTTTGTCGTATGTTCAATTATTGCCTAGGCGCACACTTCTCAAACTGGGATAAAAAAGCTTTCATTCCATTCAAACCACTAATAGCTTGCCTACGTTTCCTTACTTAGAAACAAGAAGGAGGCATTGTAGTATGGTCAATTATGTGAAGAAAATAGGGTTATCCTCATTGGTGTTGCTAGGCATTGTAACAGGAGTGACAGCCATATCAGCCATGGCGGCTGAACCCCTGAAGGTCCAAAGCGAAACAGACGTTGCTGGTAATTTAGGTATTCTGCAAGGTGAAGGCAATGGACTGACTGCGGAGTACTTGAACAAATCAACGACTAGGCTGCAAGCTGCCGTGATGTCCCTCCGATTGAAAGGACTAGAAGCCGAGGCGCTGGCTTATCAAGGAACATCTAGCTTCAAAGATGTAGGCGGTATATCGACAGACAATCAGGCTATTCTCGGCTACTTGAGTGCGCATCCTGAGCTTGGCTGGCAAGGTACAGATGACCATAGCTTCAATCCGCTCGGAAACGTGACTGCACAGCAGTTTTATAAAGTGCTTTTGGAATCGTTGGGCTATAAGCAAGGCATGGATTTCGAATATGCCAATGTGTTCGATTTCGCAGCTAAGCATGGTTTATCCAAGTTAACGACGGTAAAAGACTTCAAAAACTTACATATTGCATCTGGAACGCTTGAGGCGTTAAAGGAACCGATGAAAGAGACGACGGTAACCTTAGCTGCTGATTTGGCAGGCAAAGGGAAGCTAGATAAGTCGAAGTTAGATGAGCTTGCTAAGCCAGCATTGAAACTAGTACAAAGCGATACGCTTGGCAGTTATCTCACTGACGATAAAGGAATGACGCTGTACTATTTCTCGAAGGATGTTGTAGATGTGAACGCATGTGTGGGAGCGTGTTTAACCAATTGGCCTATTTTTAATTCGAATAACTTTACGGTCCCGGCTGAGTTCAATGCTGCTGACTTCAGTGTCTTCACACGTAAGGACGGTAAAGATCAGCTCACGTATAAAGGCTGGCCGCTATACTCCTTTATCAAGGATGTAAAGCCAGGAGATACCACGGGCGATAACGTTAGCAAAGTGTGGTTTGTTATCAAGCCGTCGAACGGCAACGTGGCCTTGGGTACAAAAACGGATCTAGGCAATTATTTGACAGATGGAGCCGGAATGGCGCTTTACTACTTTGACAAGGATACGAAAGGCGTTAGTAACTGCACAGGCAAATGCTTGGAGAAGTGGCCTGTATTCTATGCCCCTGCGATTTCTGCGCCGACAGGCATGAACGCCAATGACTTCGGTACACTGGTTCGTTCAGATGGCCGTATGCAATCCACGTTTAAAGGCTTCCCGCTGTATTACTGGGTGGATGACAAGAAAATGGGCGACACCTTGGGTCAAGATGTTGGTCATGTCTGGTACGTGATTGATCCAGCGAAATTCGTGGGAACCAAAGCTCCGAACACAGCGGTGAAAACAAGTAAGTCCGATGCGTTGGGCACTTATCTGGTGGATGCAAATGGCATGGCACTCTATATGTTTACTAAGGACAAAGCAGATCCTAATTCCTGTGTGGGTTCTTGCTTAGTGAACTGGCCTATTTTCTACGATGCGAATCTGACCGTATCCTCCGATCTTGGGGCAAGCGACTTTGGCGTATTGACACGGAACGACGGTACATTGCAAAGTACTTATAAAGGTTGGCCGCTGTACTACTGGATTAAGGATCATCAACCTGGTGATACAACTGGACAAAATGTAGGAAAAGTTTGGTTTGTTATCGATCCTTCTCAAATGACTGCAAGATAACAATTGAAGTAAGGTGCTCCAACATGCTGGCAGGTTCAGATGTGTTGGAGTGCTTTTTTCTTCCAAACTATTGCCAAGACTTCCAGCTGAAGCTATGGTAGAGGGATAATAAAAGTCATTTCGACTCGGGGTGTACCTGAACAATGCGAAATCGAACAGATGGAGAACTCATGAAGCTGGTCATGGGTAAACACCATTCAGCCTTAGAGGAGCTATATGATAGATATGCGAAGCTTGTGTACTCCTTTGCATTGAAATCCACCAAGGAAGAATTAGCGGCTAGAGAAATTGTCCAGCTAGTATTTACACGGTTATGGACGACGGAGAAGGGTTATGATGCGAGCAAGGGAGCATTCGTCAATTGGATCATCACCATAACTCGGAATATGACGATCGACGTTCTTCGGAAGAAGCGGCGAACCGACCAAGATATCCATTTTGAGCCCAAGGAATGGGAACGATCATTCGTTTCCAAGGATCAGGATCCAGAAACAGTGATGTCTCGCAAATGGATCGGGGAGCAAATTCAGGAGGCTTATGTCCATTTATCTGAAAGTCAGATTGAATTAATCAATAAGATGTATTGGCAGGGCTATTCGTTGAGTGAAATTGCAACCCAGACCAATGAACCCATAGGTACGATCAAGAGCCGACTGCATCAAGGCTTAAAATTACTTCGCAAGCATCTGACATCACTGAGGGAGGGATGACGTTATGGAAGAACGAGAGACTGTAGATTGCAGTTATCTGGTCAATTATTTGACAGGCGATTGCACAGAGTGGGAACGCGCTGCTTTCGAACGGCATCTGCGAACCTGTGTCACCTGCCGCGAAGAGTTAAGCGAGTTACAGGAAGTATGGGAGTCGTTGCCTTTTGACATGGAAGAAGTTGAAGTGCCTGCTGATTTGAAGGGGCAGGTCATGCAATCCTTACAACCGAATCGTATAGAACCCGCTGAGCGTAAGAAGAAGCGTTCTTTCATGTGGATATATGGCACTTCCGCCGCGATTGTCCTAGGCTTCGTTGTAGGCATTTGGTGGAATAATCAGCAGCAAGCTGTAAGCCCGATAGCGGGGGCGGCATTAAATCAACCTGCAGAAATCGTGCATACGTTTCAGTTGAAATCCTTTGATACCACCATGCCTGCAGCTTCAGGTACGGCGTATGTGCTGCAGAATGGCGATAGCCATAACGTAGTTATCAATTTGCAAGGGCTCAAGGAAACGCAGGGGGACTGGACCTATCAGGTGTGGTACAACAAGAGCGGGAAACGATATAATTGCGGGACACTGCGTGTGGATGAGAAAGGCACAGGTGTGCTCACCTATGCCATCCCAGTGAAAGTAAAGGATGCGCAAATCGACTCATTTGGGGTAACTTTAGAGCCAGATCCGAATGGAACAACGCCGCGCGGGAAGAAGATATTAGGCACTTAACATGAGATGTCTAGCAATCAAGAAACCACCTGCAACCACAGATACAAACCAATTAGCGTGATGAGCAGCGTAGGAATTGTCAGGATAACGCCTGCTTTCATATAACCGCCCCACGTGATTTTTACACCTTTTTTGGCTAGCACATGGAGCCAGATCAGGGTTGCTAGTGATCCGATAGGCGTCATTTTCGGTCCGAGATCGGTACCAATTATATTTGCATAAATAAGGGCCTCTCTCAGAGTGCCCTCTGTTTGTGTTCCCTGAATCGCTAATGCATCAATCAGCACAGTTGGCAAATTATTCATGATCGAGGACAGAATTGCCGCAAGGAAACCCATGCCAAGTGTGGCTGTCAGCAAGCCTTTGCCAGATATAAATTCGATGAGATCCCCGAGAGCATCGGTTAGACCGACATTTTTGAGCCCATAGACAACTACATACATACCTATCGAGAAAATAACGACAGCCCACGGAGCTTCTTTCAAAATCTTCTTCGTATCTATCACGGGGCTCGAACGGGCGATAAGAACGAAGGCCAGTGCGGCAGTTCCAACGAGTAGCGAAACGGGAACTCGGATAAAACCACTGCAGATATAGGTGATTAACAAAATGCCAAGAATCCACCACGAGAGTCGAAACAGACCCAGATCCTTAATCGCTTCCGATGGACGTCTCAACTCAGCCATATCATAGCTTTTAGGAATTTGTTTACGATAGTAAAGGTAGAGGACGAGCAAGCTCGCTCCTAACGAGAACAAGCTCGTCACGAACATTCGGCTTGCATAGGTGACAAAATCTATCTTGAAAAAATCGGCCGATAATATATTCACCAAATTGCTGATGATAAATGGAAGTGACGTTGTATCTGCGATAAACCCGCTTGCCATAATGAACGGGAGAACAGCAGCATCCGGTAATTTCATTGCTCTGACCATGGCCAGCACGATAGGCGTCAGGATCAGAGCTGCACCGTCATTGGCAAAAAAGGCTGAAACCGCCGCGCCAAGCAGGATGACGTAGACAAACATGAGCTTTCCGTTGCCTTTGGCTAGGCGTGCCATGTGAAGAGCGGACCATTCGAAAAATCCAATCCCGTCTAAAATAATCGAAATCAAGATAATGCCCACAAAAGCGAGTGTCGCGTTCCACACGATGCCTGTTACTGTAGCCACATCCTGCAGCGTAACGACTTGGAAAGCGAGGGCAAGTAAAGCTCCGGCTGATGCAGACCAACCAATACTTAAGCCTTTCGGCTGCCAAATGACAAAGGTAATCGTAAGTAAAAAGATGATAATTGCTAAATAAATCATGCGATCCTCCTAGCAGACAACAAATGAATGACGTTGTTAATATCTCAAATTTATGCACGTCTGTATAGATAAAAATTATAGGAGTGGTTGGACTAGCCGAAAGTTTGCAGCCATTTCAGAATGGCAAGACTAGAAACATCCAAACAAAGAGTGAATCAACCGTATGGATGAGGGAGGCAGGGCGAATGGAGCTTAAGCCGGTATTTCCTTTTGAACCGATCTCAACGGAAACAATTCCAACCGCTGCCGATTGGATTGCACAAATTAAATGGGATGGCGTACGTATGCTAACTTACTACGATGGACGGGAGGTGCGATTGTGGAATCGCCGCTGCCATGAGCGGACGGAGCAGTATCCTGAGTTATTGGATATTCAGTCCTACTGCAAGGCTTCTTCTGTTATTTTGGATGGAGAGATCATTGCATTTGATGATACAAAGCCTACCTTTCATGAAATTATGAAGCGGGAATCGCTGCGAAAAAAGTTGAGCATAGATCGAGCGGTCACGCAGACGCCCGTTACTTATATGATTTTCGATATCTTGATGTGTAATGGGAAATGGTTGCTAGATGAACCTTTGTCAGTCAGACAGAAAGTTCTTCAAGACGTGATTATACCGCTGCCTCATTTTCAATTGACACCGAATATACCTGATGCTCATCAACTCTATGAGGTCATGAAAGCACATGGGATGGAAGGGATTGTGTGTAAGGATCTGCAAAGCACCTATGCGTTAGGCGGGAAAGACCGGCGTTGGGTGAAAAAGAAGATTTTCCATGACATTCATACGGTCATTGGGGGAGTGACCTTGCGTGCAGGTATAGTCAATGCAATTCTAGTAGGGCTATTCGATCGGGAGGGCCGATTTGTTTACATCGGTCACGCGGGGACAGGCAAATTAACGCGCGAGGAATGGCGCCAATTAACCAAGCTCGTCGAGCCGATGGCGAGGAAGGAGAAGCCTTTTGCCAATGAGCCGGAACGGAGCAAAGATGCGATATGGATCGAGCCGAAGCTAACGGTGAAAATCCAATACATGGCGTGGACTCCTGGCGGTGTGATGCGGCACCCGAGCATTCAGGCGTTCACGCAGGTGGAGTTGGCGGCGTGTACGTTTGATCAGATTTAGGTGAGTAGGGGTGGCGGGGACGTGAGAAATCCTCGGACTATCTCACTCTCCAGTGAGAGAACTACATCGGCCCAAACAAACAACAAAACCCCCATCTTGGAAGCCGAGATAGGGGTATTTCAATTCATAACTATCAAGTAACGGGCTCTTTTGCTTTTCTCGCTCGAGGCTTCGCTGCGGGCTTCTTCTCCGCCGTTTTCTCCACCGTTACCGAGGCATCCTCGCCAAGCGTCACTTTGCCATCGGATGGTTTGGTCGCGTTTAAGCTGGCTTGAAGCGCTGCCATAAGGTCGATGACGCTTGTCTTTTGCAGCTCAGGTGCGCTCTGGATTTCTTCGCCTGCCACTTTATGCTCAATGGCATCAAGTAACCGAGCGCGATACTCGTCTTTATACTTTTCTGGTTCAAAAGGAGTGGAGAGTTGATTGATCAGCATCTTCGCCATCTCCATCTCACGTTCATTTACGGTAACCTTCTCGGGAAGGTTCGGTACTTGCGAAATCGGACGAATTTCATCCGGATAAAATATCGTTTCCATCGCTAGGCAATTTTCGATGACGCGAATAGCGGCTAGCGAGCTTTTGGAGCGGATCGACACCTTAGCGATACCGATTTTGCCTGTTTGGCGCATGGAATCGAGCAACAGCATGTAGGCACCGGCACCCGTATCGCCAGGACCGAGGTAGTATGTCTTTTGAAAGTAAACCGGGTCTATGTCTGTTAAATTTACGAAGTCTAAAATCTTAATTTCCTTGTTCGCTTCTCCGGAGATTTCCTCCAACTCGTCCTTTTCAAAAAGAACAAAGCGCCCTGGCTCATACTCGTATCCCTTCGTAATCTCCTCCCACTCTACTTCCTTTTCGCAAGTCTGGCATTTCCGAACATAGGATAGCGGGGTAATACAAGTTTTGTGAATATAGCGCATGGAGATATCTTTATCCTCAGTGGCTGAAAACATTTTAACGGGAACATGAACAAGTCCGAAGCTAATGGCGCCTTTCCACACGGTATGCATCGATGTAATTCCTCCCCCAACATACGTAATTGTACTAGTATTCTCTTGATATTCTCCCTTTATACGGCAGTCAATTAAGAGAATGGTTCGGGGCGCGATTGGAGATGTTAAAGATGCAAGATGATAACCCAAATAGCGAACCTAAGGAGGGATTACGGATGGCATCAGAGTCGAATTTGTCGCAAGATACGAGCAATGAGGATAGGGATGATTGTTTCATGGACATTGATCGTATGATTAATGAGGGGCTTGGAGGCGGAAACGTCACCATGCAAAATGGGTTGATTGAACACTCAACCACGGATACGATGGATGCTCCGGAATCCGTACTGGATGAACCATGAATGTTCACCGTGCTCAAGAAATTTTAGCTGCAGATGAGAAAATTGACGTTGATCTGAATGGGATGGCTGTCTGGATTGACAGTGTAGACTCTGGTAAAGGTCTCGTTAAAGTGCATGCGGAAGGAAATCCCGCAGATGCTCGGGTCGTACCAGCTAAGGAACTTGAAGAGGTACACTAAGGTCCGCTTGGGCAAAAAAAAAGCCTTCTCCGATTCGCTGAAACGGGGAGGGCTTTTTGTGCTGTTAGCATTAAACGGCCGTATCTTTCTTTGTTAGCATTAATTTAATACAGTGACAGGTTGCTGTCACCTGCTGGCGAGGACTATAATAGAAGCAGCACGCGCACGCGGAAGAAAGGGATGAGATCATTGACTCAATCCACATTTAGGTTTCAATCTCAGCACGAAGCAGATACAGATAAATTGGGAACATTATTGTCGACGTATCTACAGCCCGGCACGGTCTTAACATTAGACGGTGATCTAGGTGCGGGAAAAACAAGATTCTCCCAAGGTTTCGCCAGAGCGATGGGGATATCGGAGCACGTAAATTCGCCTACATTTACCATTATCAAAGAATACGAGGGAGCTGGACTCCCTTTCTACCATATGGATATGTACCGCATTTCGCAAGAGGAAGCAGATGAGTTGGGATTAGAGGATTACTTCTATGGGGCAGGCGTTACGCTGATCGAATGGTCGAGCTTAATTGAGGATCTGCTGCCACCTGACAGACTCAGTATTACGATCACCCAAGAGGTTGATCAGACCCGCGTATTTCACCTGACTCCGCACGGTTCGCCGTATGAGCGCTGGTGTGTACAGATGAAGGAGAACGGATATCTACATGACGGAACGGATAACTAACATGGGTCGATGCTTAGCCATCGATACCTCAACATCGGCAATGACAGTTGCTATTTTGGAAAATGGAAAATTACTCGGAGAGGTTAGCTCCCATGCGGAACGGAATCATTCTCTCGGATTGCTTCCACACATTCAAGATTTACTCTCTAGCCTTGGAATGAAGCCGAGAGATCTACGTTCGGTTGCTGCCGGCCAAGGGCCAGGCTCGTATACAGGCGTGCGAATTGCCGTTTCTGTAGCCAAAACATTTGCTTGGTCGCTTGGACTAGACATGATCGGTGTGTCCAGTTTAGCGGCTATGGCTCTTGGTGGTTCCGTGCAGAACGACTATTTGGGAAGCGGATTAACGTGGGTCGTACCTCTTATGGATGGAAGGCGTAAACAGGCTTTTACAGCTGTGTATGCCTACGAAGGGAGAACTGCGGTTACAGCCGAACGAGAACCAGATGCTAGTTGGCGTGAGGTGTTGCCCGACGGTATTCGGGTTATCGGGGCATGGACGGAGCAAATTCTGACTTTGGCAAGATCAGCAGCGCCTGAGAATATCTTGTTCGTTGGTGAAACGGCAGGCTTTGCGGCCGAGCTGGAGCAGTTTACCAAGGATTTTGCTGGCAGGGTGAGTGTTGTTCCTTATGGCATTGAAGCGGAGTATATTGGATTACTCGCTTATCCGAGATTAGCGAATGGCGAGAAAGCTGACGTTCATACGTTCGTGCCGAATTACACAAGGCTTCCGGAAGCGGAAGCTAATCTGCTAGCGGGCCTGCAGACAAAGAAAGGGGAGCATTGATCATGGAACAGAGACAGCCGCATGCCATAGAGAATTCGTTGGTATTCCGCTCGATGACCATGGAAGACATTCCTTTTATTTGTGAGATCGAGCAGGAAGCGTTCACGACTCCTTGGACAAGAGGGGCGTTTGAGAATGAGCTGACGAACAACCAGTTTGCGCATTATATGATTATGGATATCGATGGGGAAGTTGCTGGATATGGCGGCATGTGGCTCATCATGGAAGAAGCACATGTCACGAACATTGCTGTCAAACATACGTATCGTGGTCGCAAGCTCGGAGAGAGGCTGCTGCGTGAGTTGATGAAAACATCAGCTTTCTTAGGTGCAATTCGTATCACGCTTGAAGTGAGAGCTTCGAATTATGTGGCGCAAAATTTATACGAAAAGCTAGGCTTCCGCTCCGTTGGTATGCGAAGAGGCTATTATACAGATAATCGCGAGGACGCTGTCGTTATGTGGGCAGATCTGCCCAATCGTAGAAAGGATAGTCTCAGTGACTGAGGCTTTCAAATAGGTGAACATTGTGAGTAATGAACAGAAGATGCATCAGGATAGACAAGAAGAAATGGTGGACAACGGTCAAAAGAAAACTGCGGCAACGAAGCCAATCTATATACTCGCCATTGAAACGAGCTGCGATGAGACTTCCGTGGCGATTGTTGAAGATGGGAAAATCATTCGTTCTAACGTAATTTCTAGCCAGATTGAAACACACCAACGCTATGGCGGTGTTGTGCCTGAAGTGGCCTCCCGGAAGCATGTGGAGTCGATCACATGGATGCTGGAGGAAGCCGTCACAGAAGCGGGGGTCTCGCTCCATGAGCTCTCCGCCATTGCCGTAACCGAAGGCCCCGGACTAATCGGGGCCCTGCTAGTCGGCGTCGTCGCGGGCAAAGCGCTCGCTTGCGCCCTAGACCTCCCGCTCATTGGTGTGCACCATATTGCGGGACATATTTACGCCAACCAGCTCGTGCACGAGTTGGTTTATCCTTCGATTTCGCTCGTCGTGTCCGGTGGACACACCGAGCTCATTCTGCTCGAAGGCCCCGGCCAGTTCCGTATCATCGGGCGCACGCGCGATGATGCAGCCGGCGAGGCCTACGATAAAATTGCCCGGGCAATGGGATTGCCGTACCCGGGCGGACCGCACGTGGATCGGCTTGCACAGGAAGCCGATTCCGAAATCAAAATGCCTCGCTCCTGGCTCGAGGCAGATTCCTACGACTTCAGCTTTAGCGGATTGAAATCCGCGGTGCTGAACGTCGTCAACCAAAGCAAAATGCGCGGCGAAACCGTTCAGGTCGCGCAGATTGCGAAGGGCTTCCAAGCATCCGTCATCGACGTGCTTGTGGAGAAAGCGAGCCGCGCCGTGAAGGAATACGGCGCGAAGCAGCTCTTGCTCGCGGGCGGAGTCGCCGCGAATAAAGGGCTTCGCAGCAGGCTCGCCGAGCGCTGCGAGCAGCTTGATGTGCCGCTGCTGGTGCCGCCGCACCGGCTCTGCACGGACAATGCGGCGATGATTGGCGCCGCCGCTTTTCTCAAGTGGGACAAGCAGGAGTTCGACACCATGGAGCTGAAAGCCGAGCCACAGCTCAAGCTGGAAGAGTGGTAGTTGTTAGTAGTTGTTACACACTCTTGGCACTGGAATCGGTTGTTAATTACCAGTGAACGAATAAAATAAATTTTCTGACAACGGTATTGACTTTGAAAAAAGTGCATATTATAATCACAATCAATACTTTCAAACGCAACGAACGGGAATAGTAAGGCATGATCAGTTTCGCTCAGAGAGCTGTGCGCTTGGTGAAAGCACAGACGAAACGTCACCTGAACTCGCCCGGGAGCGGTAGGACTGATAAGGATGCCAAGGATCCAGCACCCAAGTAGGTCTTGACGGTTGACCCCCGTGATCAGGTACATGAGTGGTTTCGAGTGTAACAGCTCGGATCAATTAGAGTGGTACCGCGGAAGGTTCAAGCCTGTCGTCTCTTTTATAGAGATGGCAGGCTTTTTTGGTTGTTCTGAAACTGATTTAATCGAGGAAAACACATATAAATAACGCAATGAACAAGAGTAGTAAGGGCTCTTTTCTCTGGTACAGAAAGCTGCGGGTTGATGCGACGCAGACCGAGAACCCCCTGAACTCGCTTGGAAGCGGTCTTCCTGATCGGCTGTAGATTAGCTGTTAGGGATGAACGGATGACCTCCGTGATCGGGTGATGTAGCGAGCAGCAGCTTGCTGGCTATATCTGAGGTGGGCTCCTTGACGGAGTCAACAAGAGTGGTACCGCGCTGGGTGAAGACCCGTCGTCTCTTATGTGGAGATGACGGGTCTTTTTGTCGTTTGTGGAAAGTGCGCTGCAGCCACAATTCACATCTGATGAAACACTCCGCATCCCACCAATCGCACGCCGAAGTGATGAAAACCATCACTACAGCAGCACAATCATCAGAATCACACGCTGAAGTGATGATTTTCACGCTTACAGCGACGAAAACTCGCCGAACACGCCAAATTCACACGCTGTAGTGATGAAAACCATCACTAGAGCAGCATAATCATCAGAATCCCATGCTGTAGTGATGAATTTCACGCTTACATTAGGCGGAACCCGCCGACGTCAGGCGATACGCCCTAAAATTTCACCGCCCCATACGGGCATACCTGGAGGAGGAATTAACCATGGAAAACAACACAAATACCAATCGACGCATTTGCATTTTTGATACGACACTACGAGATGGCGAACAGGCACCGGGTGCATCCCTGTACCCAGAAGAGAAAATCCGCATCGCGAGACAGCTTGCTCTGATGGGGATCGACACCATTGAGCCGGGCTTCCCGATCTCAAGTCCTGGCGATTTCCAAGCGGTCCAGCAAATTTCACGCGAACTGCAAGGCATTGAGATCTGCGGCTTCGCCCGTGCGGTCAAAGCGGATATCGACGCAGCGGTCAAAGCGACACAAGACGCAGCTTCGCGACGCATTCACATGTTCCTGTCCTCGTCGGACATCCACCTAGATTTCCAGCTGCGCAAATCGCGCCAGCAGGTTGTGGAAATGGCTCGCGCTATGGTCGGATATGCGAAGCAATTCGTGGACCGGATCGAGTTTTCACCGATGGATGCGACACGTACCGGAGATGAGTTCCTTTTCGAAGTGCTGGAAGCTGTCATTGCCGAAGGTGCCACCATTCTTAACATCCCCGACACAGTGGGCTATGCGCTTCCTGAGGAATACGGCGCGATGTTCCGCAGAGTGCGTCATAGTGTGAGAGGCGGCGATACCGTGGAATATAGCGCACACTGCCATAATGATCTAGGGCTAGCCGTTGCCAACAGCCTTGCGGCTATTGCAGCAGGAGTCACGCATGTAGAAGTAACTGTGAACGGAGTCGGTGAGCGTGCAGGGAATTGTTCACTGGAAGAGCTCGTTATGGCGATTGA
This sequence comes from Paenibacillus sp. J22P143, assembly GCF_059692035.1. Lineage (NCBI taxonomy): Bacteria > Bacillati > Bacillota > Bacilli > Caryophanales > Paenibacillaceae > Paenibacillus > Paenibacillus sp. J22P143. The sequence continues at coordinate 189,292 of NZ_JCAUAQ010000005.1, read as the reverse complement.
GACGCGTAAGCATTCGATGGGCGTGGAAACGGGCATCGTCACGAGTGAGATTTTTAACACCTCCAAAATGGTCAGCCGCATCATGGGCTTCCCGATTGCGTACAACAAGCCGATTGTTGGCCGTAATGCCTTCCAGCACGAAGCGGGCATCCATCAGGACGGACTGCTGAAAAACCGCAATACGTACGAGATTATGGATCCAGAGAAGCTAGGCATCCCGCGCTCTATGATTATCCTTGGCAAGCACTCTGGCCGTCACGCACTGAAGCATCGTGTAGGGCAGTTTGGCATCGAGCTTACTGGAGAAGAACTAGATACACTATACACACGTTTCAAAGAAAAGGCTGACGAGCAAAAGATGGTCACAGACGACCAACTGATGGAGCTTGTAGGCAGCACAGTTGATGGGCAAATGGAGCCCTTCACGCTAGCGCATATGCAGGTCATTTCGAGCAGTGATCGCAATCGCGTCGCTTCCGTCTCGGTAAGAAATAATCAAACAGGCACGGAGAGTATCTACTCTGGTACTGGTGAAGGCCCGATCGAAGCCATCGTTCACTGTCTGCAGCAAGCCATCCCGATGGATGTTGTGTTCTCTGATCTCGAGCTTCACTCACTATCCACAGGAGAAAAAGCAACCGGTGAAGCTGAGGTTACAATCTCAGTAAACGGCCAAACCTACAAGAATACAGGGATCGACCAAGATGTCCTTGTCGCGGTAGCCAAAGCGTTCATATCGGCTTGCAACCAAGCCATTCGAATGCAAAATAGTGTCACGTCCGGAGAACCTTCGAAGGTGATAACAGCTTCGTAATCAACTCGTTTTCGCCCCAACACTTAAATTGTAAGAAAACTTAGATATATACACAGCTTGTGAGCAAAGTTATACACATGCCCTGTGTACAATGTGTATAACTCAAAGAAAACCCGAAATATCAACCTTTTTAAAGGAGGGTTGGGAGGGATAACTTTTTCACAAAAAAATGTGGGTAATGTGGATAACTTTGTGGAAAAATAAGAAAAAGGCTGATAGGGGGCGTAAATTGCCCCCATTTTTCTGTGGATAACAGTGTGTACAACTAAAATGGGCGAAAATGCGATCAGGTGAAATTATCGGAACAATTCGTCATTATTTTTCTGTGTATAAGAAGACCCTGGCATAGAGAAAGGTAGGCGCTAAAAGGTGCGGTGAATGAAATTCGCTATGAAATTTACCGCCTCTGTGGGTAACTTTGAACATTTTGTGAACTTGTCCACAGGACAACCGCCAGAAAAAAAGACGAACAACAAAAAAGTCCACGTCAACCGACGTGAACTCCTTCTACAACCTTTTTCAAGCCAATAAAACTTCCCATTCCTCATAACAAGCCGCAAGTGAACTCTTACGCTTATCAACCTCTGCCGTTTTCTCCTGAACAAGCACATAATCGTTATACACAGCTGGATCAGCAAGCTCAGCCTCAAGAGCGGTAACTTCCTCTTCAAGACGAGCGATATCGAGCTCTAGCTGCTCCAGCTTCCGTTGACGACTGCGTTCCTCGCGTTTAGCCAGCTTGTCCGCTTCGTAACTTCCACCGCTAGCAGGTTCGGCTTTCCCAGCAGCTACAACTGGTGACCCTGATGATGAACCGCCAGTTGCTTTCTTTTCAGCCTCTTTCGCCAAACGCTTCGTTTCCATTTCAGCAAGCTCCGCTTTTTTCTCCACATAATCGTCGTAGTTACCCAGATAGCTGGTTAGGCCATCCTTTTGCAGATCAAGCATGCTCTCCGCCATTTTATTGAGGAAATAACGGTCATGAGAGATAAAGAGTAGCGTACCCTCGTAGTCCATCAAAGCAGACTCAAGCACTTCTTTACTATATAAATCGAGATGATTGGTAGGCTCATCGAGAATCAATACGTTGGCTTTCTGCAGCATGAGCTTCGCTAGGGAAACACGGGCTTTTTCTCCACCGCTCAAAGCAGCAATCTTCTTAAACACATCCTCGCCGCTGAAAAGAAAGCTGCCAAGCACGGTACGAATACGCGCTTCTTCTAGATGAGGATACGTGTTCCACACTTCTTCCAACACGTTGTTGGACGGATTTAAACCTTTCTGCTCTTGATCGTAATAACCGATCGTGACGCCAGCACCCCATTTGAACGTACCTGCATCTTGCTTATGCAGCCCGATCAAGGTCTTGAGCAGGGTAGATTTCCCTACGCCGTTAGGCCCGATAAGCGCAGCGGTTTCGGAACGACGAAGTTGGAACGAGACACCGTCGAGAAGGCGCTTTTTGCCATCATACGAAAGGGCTAGTCGGTCTACTTGCAAGACTTCTTTTCCCGAAGTTTGCTCGATTTCAAAGGAGAAGGAAGCACGTTTCAAATCGCCCATCGGCTTATCTAGACGGTCCATTTTCTCCAATTGCTTACGGCGGGACTGCGCTCTCTTGGTCGTCGAAGCACGAACAATGTTACGCTGCACGAAATCTTCCAGCTTAGAGATTTCCTCCTGCTGCTTTTCAAACTGTTTCATTTCAATTTCATAGTTCGCTTCTTTAATCTCGATAAAACGGGAATAATTGCCCGTATACCGTTTGGACGCATGGCGTTCAATCTCATAAATGGACGTCACCAGTGCGTCAAGGAAATAGCGGTCATGTGAAACGACAAGAATAGCGCCTGGGTAGCCGCGTAAATAGCCTTCGAGCCACGTCAATGTGGCGATATCCAAGTGGTTGGTAGGCTCATCGAGCATGAGCAGATCAGGTTCCTCTAGCAGCATTTTAGCCAGAGCCAATCTGGTTTTCTGTCCTCCGCTGAGGGTGTTTACCAAGGTTTCTGGAGCGAACTGCCCGAAGCCCATTCCGTGCAAAATGCCGCGTATTTTGGCCTCGATTTCATAGCCGCCATGCTCACGAAACCATTCGGAGCGGAGCGCATACCGATTCATGGTGGACTCATACTTCTTCTCATCGGAGATGAGGTCAGGATCAGCCATCTGGGCTTCCAGCTCACGCAGCTCGCGTTCGGTTTCCAATAATGCATGGAACACGCTCAATAGCTCGTTCCATATGGATTTGTCGGTGTTAAGTCCGCTGTTTTGCTTTAAATAGCCGATTTTGGTTTCCTTCGCTTTGAATAGATCGCCAGTATCATATGACATCTCACCCGCAATGATTTGAAGCAGGGTAGACTTCCCGGCACCATTGACACCGACGAGCCCGATACGTTCCCGATTTTCAATCTGAAGCGTTATATTAGAGAGTACGGAGCGTACCCCGTAGCTTTTGGATATGTTAGAAACTTGTAATAGCATGTTGCTGCTACCTCCTGCGATTTAGATACATATTCATGTAAGAACCTTTTTAAGGTGACCCTAGGGAGCTATTTCAATCCCATCAAATCATTAGTATACACGAAGTGTGTGGGTAACGCCTGCTTAATTTAGGCATGGAGTGAGTAGGTATAGGTGAGAAATAGAGTGTCAAATGACCTGGAATAAAGCCGATTCGACAGGGTCTTAGGCACGAGTATAGTTTTTTAGCTTATTTATGTTAAAATGGGGGAAACCACTCCTCGCTAGGAAGGGCTGTAGCTTATGATGAACATCCGAGAGCGGAAAATAGAATTACGCAAGGAAATGGAAATACGACGTGCTTCGATTGTTGCAGAGACACGGGATGAGAAGCAGCAACTGATACACCAGAGAATGGTGAAGCTATGTTCAGATAAGTTGTTGGATCAGGGGCAAGTTCCGTCCAGTCCGCAGCCGACGTTGATGAGCTACATGCCTTTTCGTTCAGAGCCGGACGTTGCGCCATTAATGGAATGGTGCTGGCAGCAGGGAATTCGTGTGTTGATACCGAAGGTAGTGGCGGATACGAAAACGATGAACTTGCATATCATAAGCCGTTATGAAGATCTCGAAAGCGGGACCTATGGGATCAGAGAGCCGCGTAACGATATTCCGATTGAACATGATTTAGCTACGATTTCAATGATAGTTGTGCCAGGGCTGGCGTTTGATCTGGATTTCGGACGTTTGGGCTATGGCGGCGGTTTCTACGACCGCTTTATGCAATTGTTCGCTGCGCGTGGTCTGAACCGACCTTTTGCTGTTGCGGCTGCTTTTGATAAGCAATTGATTCCTGCTGTACCTTCCTCTTGGCATGATTTCCGAGTGGATGGCATCGTAACCGAAAGTAAGATGGTGTTCAAATCAGAAACCTAATATAGAGGTGATTGCCGTGCCCGATTCTTCACCATTGACGCATTTTAATGAACAGGGAAGAGCGCGAATGGTCGACATATCGGATAAAGATGAGACGAAGCGCATAGCCACTGCGCGTTCTACCTTATTAATGAAGCCAGAAACACTTGATTTAATCCTACAGGGTAAAATGAAAAAAGGCGACGTCCTCGCCGTGGCTCAAGTGGCTGGCATTATGGCCGCCAAGAAAACGTCAGACTGGATACCGATGTGCCATCCCATTGCCTTAACTGGGGTAGATATTCAGTTTTCGAATAACAGCATCAATGAACTATACATAGAAGCAACTGTACGAACAACGGGTCCTACTGGGGTAGAAATGGAAGCATTAACAGCTGTTTCCGCCGCGGCATTGACCGTGTACGACATGTGCAAAGCTGTAGAGAAGGACATGATCATTAACTCGACGCTGCTTGTTATGAAAACAGGCGGTAAAAACGGGGATTTTCACAGGCAAGAGAATAAAGCGTGATGTTACAAGTGAAATGCCAACAATAACAATCACGTAGGTTAGTGGGTTGATCTCATTCAGTGAACACAAGGGAGAGGTGACGAAGGATGCACTGGAAAGTTGCGATTTTGACAGCCAGTGACCGCGGTTACCGAGGAGAACGAGAAGACACTAGCGCTCAGGTAATCCGCGAGCTGATTGAAGAGGAAATTCAAGGTGTGATCGTCGAGTATCGGGTTGTACCGGACGAGATGGACGAAATTATGGCTTCCTTAATAGAAATGACTGATTATTATCAAGCTGATTTAATTTTAACAACAGGTGGGACCGGGCTGGCTCCACGGGATGTAACACCAGAAGCGACACTCAATGTGATTGATCGTGTAGCACCAGGCTTTGCTGAAGCGATGCGCATGATCTCGATGCAGAAAACGAAGAAAGCTATGCTTTCTAGAGCTGTTTCTGGTATTCGCGGACGTACGCTGATCATTAATTTGCCAGGAAGTCCGAAGGGTGTTCAAGAGAATTTGATGGCTATTATTGATCAACTTCCTCATGCGCTAGGTATTCTGACAGGCAAAGAAGGCGATCACGGGTGAGCAAAGTGAGGAACGCAAGCCAAGGCAAGAGGGTGACTCATGATGAGTAAAAACACTTCTATGCTGCGCGAGGTCAAAGTGGAAGATGCGATCGGCATGATTCTGCCGCATGATCTCACGCAGATTCTGCCAGGTGAGTTCAAAGGCCGTCTGTTCCGCAAAGGTCATCAAGTGACGGAAGTGGACATTCCTGCCCTGCTGAGCATCGGCAAGGAACATATCTATGTGATGGAGCTGCACCCCGGCTATCTCCATGAGGATGAGGCGGCTTTGCGCATGGCGAAGGCCATTGCGGGAGAGAACCTCAAGCTGACGGAGCCGCATGAGGGCAAAGTGAACGTGAAGTCGGAGATTCACGGCTTGGTGAAGATCGATAAGGCGTTCGTGGACAGTGTGAACGCCATCGATGAGGTCGTGTTGTCGACGATTCGCAGCAACACGGTCGTTCAGTCGGGCGCTTCGCTGGTCGGTACGCGGGTGATCCCGCTGATCGTCGACGAAGCGAAGGTTGAGGAGGTCGAGCGGTTGGCAGCGGCTCGACGTAAGGAGGGCTTCACCTTGCTCGAGGTGAAGCCGTTTCAGGCGCTGCGCGTCGGCGTGATTACGACGGGCAGCGAGGTCTTCAAGGGCCGAATTAAGGATAAATTCGGCCCGGTTGTGAAAGAGAAGGTCGCGCAGCTCGGCTCCGAGGTTGTCGACCAACGCTTCGCGCTCGATGATAGCGAAGCGATTGTGGGTGAGATCCACGCGCTAGCGGCGCTGGGCGTGGATCTGGTGTTGGTCACGGGCGGCATGTCCGTGGACCCGGATGATCGCACGCCGGGTGCGATCAAGGCGGCCGGCGCCCGCGTGGTCAGCTACGGCACGCCGATGCTGCCGGGCTCGATGCTGATGATCGCCTACTTGGGCGATCTACCAATCATGGGCTTGCCGGGTTGTGTGATGCACGACCCGTACACATCCTTTGATGTGCTGCTGCCGCGCATCTGCGCAGGCGAGGAGATCGTACGTAGTGACATCACGGAGATGGGCTACGGCGGATTTTATCAATGTTAATGATGACGATGACCTGGATCAAGCCTGTCATAGGATGTATCCAGTCATTTTCATGTTTTGAGAGATGTATTTGCTTGTATTCATAACGCAACACATATTGGAGATGAAGTCCATGTTTCAAAATATAGGATTCACTGAGCTCATATTGATCGCCGTCGTTGCCCTTGTCATCTTCGGACCGCAAAAGCTGCCAGAGATCGGCAGAATGCTTGGCAAGACACTTAGGGACTTCAAACAAGCCACGAATGAGCTGATGAATGATGAGCCGAAAGCACCTTTAGCATCAAACACACGCGTTGTACCCGACCCGGTTACACCGGTTGCGGTGGCCAGTGTGGTTGTACCAGATGACGATTCGATAGCCTCTCTTACGCCGACACAACAAGACTCGATGAGCGCGGAAGCCGAGGCTGAAATGACAAGCTCACCCGCAGTGAAGCCTGCTGTGGCTTTCGTAACCAACAAGTCTTCCGAGGTTGTTCAGGTTATCGGTACGCCTGTTGAAGCTGCAGAAGCAATCTCAGCTCCACTCGCACAATCAGCCTCACAAGCAGCAAGCGATGTGTTGTCCGCCGCTCCTGCGCAGGCCTCGGCTCCTACCCCGGCGCCATCCCAGCAGTCAGGCCACACAGGCAATTCCCGGAGGTTGCCGGATTAGTAGTCGTTGTTTTTGCAGATTAGCAAGTGGTACAGCCGTACAGGTTGTATCCACTAGATTAGGTAGGTGAAATAAGTTGGAAAATGAAGAAATGTCACTCATAGATCACCTTGGTGAGCTGCGTAAGCGGATTATGTGGATATTAGTTGTTCTGGTCATTGGCATGGTGGGTGGACTCGTTGCTGCGAAACCGGTCATTCGTTATCTGAAAAGTATCCCCCCAGCTGATGGCATAGGGTGGAACGTATTCTCGCCTTGGGATGCCCTGCGGTTGTATATGAATTTTGGTTTAGCTGTGGGTCTTCTCATCACATTGCCTGTAATTCTCTATCATATCTGGGCATTCGTTAAGCCAGGCCTGCGGGAAACGGAGCAAAAGGCTTCAATTATTTATATTCCTTATGCATTTTTACTATTTTTACTCGGACTTTCCTTCGGGTACTGGGTTGTTTTTCCGATGGCGTTTTACTTTACTTCGTCTATTAGTAAGAGCCTTGAGATAACGGAGATGTATGGTGCTGCGCAATATTTTACTTTTATGTTTAACATCATTCTTCCGTTGGCCTGTGTTTTTGAGATGCCCATCGTGGTGATGTTTCTCACGAAGATTAAGCTGCTGAACCCGAAGCGCCTGCATAAGTTTAGAAGGTATGCTTACATGCTGATGGTGATTCTGGCGACCGTTATTACGCCGCCGGATGCGATTTCTGCCATTTTAGTTTCAGTTCCGCTTATTATTTTGTATGAATTCAGTGTCTTTATGTCCGGCTTTATTTATCGCAAACAGCTTGCGAGTGATGCCGCTTGGGAACGGGAGTTTGGTCCTAAATGAGGAAATGAGTGAACATAGTCTGCCTTCGAGGTAGGCTATTTTTTTTCATTTTTTAAGGGAATATTTGGTTATCATTTGGGTAGAATGAGGGGGGTGTCCTAAAGAATGAAAAATGTGTAAAAGGACTTGCAAATTACTCCCAGAATGAGTATCATAAGAGGTGTTGTTAGCACTAAACACATTCGAGTGCTAATAAATGAAATTTAACTAAGACCAATTTTCTAAAGGAGGCTATTTTTCCATGATCAGACCGTTAGGTGATCGAGTAATCATTGAAGCCGTTGCGAAAGAGGAGACTACAGCAAGTGGCATCGTGCTGCCAGATACAGCTAAAGAAAAACCACAAGAAGGTAAAGTTGTAGCCGTAGGCGCAGGCGCGTTGAAAGATGGCGTACGTGTTCCGCTTGAAGTAAGCGAAGGCGACCGCATCATTTTCTCCAAATACGCTGGAACTGAAGTGAAGTTCGAAGGCCGCGAACTGTTGATCTTGCGCGAAAGCGACATTCTCGCTGTATTAGCCTAAGTTAGAGCAGCATATAGATCGGCTAGACGTACTTAACAATTTATCTAGGTTTTTAATTAGAGGAGGTTTCCTATCGTGGCAAAAGAAATTAAGTTCAGTGAAGACGCACGCCGCGCGATGCTTCGCGGGGTAGATGCTTTGGCGAATGCCGTTAAAGTAACACTAGGTCCAAAAGGCCGTAACGTGGTTCTTGAGAAAAAATTTGGTAGCCCGTTGATCACAAATGATGGTGTTACGATCGCGAAAGAAATCGAGCTTGAAGATGCTTTCGAAAACATGGGAGCTCAACTTGTTAAAGAAGTTGCTACTAAAACTAACGATGTTGCCGGTGACGGTACAACAACTGCAACGGTTCTAGCGCAAGCGATGATCCGCGAAGGTCTGAAAAACGTTACTGCAGGCGCTAACCCAATGGTTATCCGCAAAGGTATCGAGAAAGCTGTTAAAGCGGCTGTAGAAGAGCTTCAAAAAATTGCTAAGCCTATCGAAGGCAAACAATCCATCGCACAAGTTGCAGCAATCTCTGCAGCTGATGAAGAAGTAGGCGAGTTGATCGCTGAAGCTATGGAAAAAGTAGGTAAAGACGGTGTTATCACAGTTGAAGAATCCAAAGGCTTCTTGACGGAGCTTGAGGTTGTAGAAGGTATGCAATTCGACCGTGGGTACACATCCCCATACATGATCACAGATACGGATAAAATGGAAGCAGTTCTGGACAACCCGTACATCTTGATCACAGATAAAAAAATCTCGAACATCCAAGAGATCTTGCCTGTTCTTGAAAAAGTGGTTCAATCCGGTAAACAACTTCTAATCATTGCTGAAGATGTTGAAGGCGAAGCACAAGCAACGCTTGTTGTGAACAGACTTCGTGGCACATTCACTTGCGTAGCTGTTAAAGCTCCTGGTTTCGGTGACCGTCGTAAAGCTATGCTTGGTGACATCGCCGCTCTAACAGGTGGTCAAGTGATTACAGAAGAGCTTGGATTGGATCTGAAATCCACAACTCCTGATCAATTGGGTAGCGCTCGTCAAATCCGTGTTACCAAAGAAAACACAATCATCGTTGATGGTGCTGGTAACCCGCAAGATATCAAAGCGCGTGTTACACAAATTCGTTCCCAATTGGAAGAAACAACTTCCGAGTTCGATAAAGAAAAACTGCAAGAGCGTTTGGCTAAACTTTCTGGCGGCGTAGCTGTTATCAAAGTTGGCGCAGCGACTGAAACTGAATTGAAAGAGCGCAAACTTCGCATCGAAGATGCTTTGAACGCGACTCGTGCAGCAGTTGAAGAAGGTATCGTTTCTGGTGGTGGTACTGCCCTAGTTAACGTATACAACGCAGTAGCGAAAGTAGTAGCAACAGGTGACGAGCAAACGGGTGTTAACATCATCCTTCGTTCCCTTGAAGAGCCTGTTCGCACAATCGCAGCTAACGCTGGTCAAGAAGGCTCCGTTATCGTTGAGCGCTTGAAAAACGAAAAAGTAGGCATCGGTTATAACGCAGCTACAGGACAATGGGTAAACATGTTCGAAGCTGGTATCGTTGACCCTGCGAAAGTAACACGTTCCGCACTTCAAAACGCAGCATCTGTTGCAGCTATGTTCTTGACGACAGAAGCGGTTATCGCTGATAAACCAGAAGCAAGCAAACCAGGTATGCCTGATATGGGCGGCATGGGTGGCATGGGCGGCATGATGTAAACTAGCCTGAAATCCCTTGCGTAGCAAGGAATCTCATGTTAGAAAACGTCATTTAAGCACATAGAATAATAAAGAGGCTTCTCATGAGTTCAATTGAACTCATGAGAAGCCTCTTTTTATTATGTATTGTGTAGATCGTCGAGCATTCATGGTAGTTCGTATTGTGTTAAAAGAAAAGAAATTGTTTCGCAACATTGCTAAAATTGTTTACTAATACTTTTATATTATTATCGTAAGGATAAGGATTCAAACTATCCTGAGCTAGTTGGATAATCAAATAATTTAATTATTTTAATAATTATCGATAAAATTCTATGAGATAAGAGGGAGGAAAAAGTCATGAAGAGCAAACGAACTAAAAAAATAGTAAATATGATGATAATCTTATTTGTTATTTTAGGTCAATTTGTAGGGATTACTAATTTTGCAATCCAGCAGGTATCTGCAAGTGCAGATGCCTACACGTTAACTTATGTAGCTGGAGAAGGCGGCAGTATAGATGGAACCGCAGTACAAACCGTTACTTACGGAAATTCTGGGACCACAGTAACAGCAGTACCCGACACGGGTTACCGTTTTGTAAGCTGGAGCGATGAATATCCAACTGCAACAAGAACTGACATTAATGTTGATGCAGATATAAGTGTAACCGCGACATTTGCAATCACCACAATTACAAATCAATACACGTTAACTTATGCAGCTGGAACAGGCGGTAGTATAGATGGAACTACAGTACAAACCATAACTTACGGAAATTCTGGAACAACAGTAACAGCCAAACCAGATCAAGGTTATCGTTTTGTAAGCTGGAGTGATGGAAAGACAACTGTAACAAGAACGGATACTAATGTTAATGAAGATGTAAGTGTAACCGCGACATTTTCTGATTTTACTCCTTCGCAAATTGTGAATGGTAATTTTACTGCTAACGTACTGCTAGCTCGTATGTTGTAGCTGATAAACCAAATAAACCAAACGCAGCTTTCGGATGGCGTACAGTACCTGATACAGATGTACTTACGGGGAATTATAACAATGATTATTCTATTGAAATGGGCAGAGCTAAATCCCCTTATGGTATGAACAATCTTCCTGCTATCGATCTGACGAAACTACCTGGTATGAATAATGGTACTGATGTGTGGGTTGCAGAAATTAACGCCTATCTGGGATCAGCATTATTTCAAAAAATCAAGACCACGCCAGGTGAGGTTATTCAATGGTCATTTTATCATGGCGGGAGATCTACTGGTAACCCTGGAATTCAAGAGATGAATGCAATCATCGGTTTCTCCGAAACGGTTGATGCCAATCCAACATATGCTAGTTTTAAAGATCTTGGAAATCAAGCGAATGGGAACACAATCACAAAAACGAATGATAGAGTAAATCAAAATCAGTGGCATCTTGTCAGTGGAACATATGTAGTTCCTAAAGGTCAGAACTATACGTATTTCATTTATCAAAGTGTTCGACCTAGTAATTCACTAGGGAACTTGATAGCAGACGTTCAGTTTAAAACATTAATGTCTCCAATAAAAGTCAATACTGAAGATAATGGAACGACAGCTACAGCTACAGGTTATTATACGGGTACTTCGAACGAGTTATTTTATGAATATAAAGATAAGAATGGAATCGTAGTTTCGAGTGGTAGCACGCTAATTACGCAAAACGGGACTGATTTCTCAGCAAAAATGGATATTCCAAGTAGAGATAAACAAAATCTGGGGACGCTGTTAACGTCTTTTGATAGCAGTTTTCCGGCTAATACAACATCGGTGAGTTCCTTTCCTTTTTTAGACCCACCAACGACAGGTGGTTGGAATGGGACTTCGGCAATATGGTATCCAGTGCCTAATGCGTCTGGCTATAGTGTTGTATTATTTAAGGATGGTGTTCCAGTTAAAAGCGTAGCATCGCTTCCAGCTTCATCTACTGGTTTTGATTTTCAAAATTTCACAAACACCTATGGTTCAGGAGTATTCACGTATCAAGTAACCACAGTGGGAGATGGAACAAATTACTTGACAGGTGATCCATCACAAATGAGCGGTCCATTTTCCACTCAGTTACCAGCTCCACAAATTGCTAAATGGGGAACAGGATCACTTGCTACAACTGCAATTTGGGATCAAGTTCCAAATGCTTCAAGTTATAAAGTTCAATTATATCGAGATGGTGTTGTAGTTGGTTCGCCAGTATCATCTTCAATTTCTAGTTTAGCATTCCCTGCGATAGCAGCTTATGGTGCTGGAAATTACACATTCACTGTAACTGCAGTCAGCGGCTCGATCAATTATTTAGTTAGTAATCCCTCGTTACCAAGTAGTAATACGTATACAATCTATAATTTAAAATATGCAACAGATGGAAATGGTACTATAACCGGAGGATCAGCGTCACAATTCGTAGCACTCGGAGCTTCTGGGGCAGCAGTTACAGCAACACCAAATACACACTACCATTTTTTAAATTGGAGTGATGGAATTACAACTGCAACAAGAACAGATACTAATGTGGTAGCGGATAAAAGGGTAACTGCGACATTTGCAATAAATCAATACACGTTGACATATACGACAGAAGGAAATGGTAGTATATCTGGTCCTGGATCTCCGACACAATTAGTAAATCGCGGAGCTTCTGGTACAGAAGTAACAGCAGTACCAAGCGAAGGCTACCATTTTGTAAGTTGGAGCGATGGAAATCCAAGTCCAACAAGAACAGACAGTAATGTTATTGCCAATAAAACGGTAACAGCGACATTTGCAATAAACGCATACACGTTAAATTATGTAGCCGGAGCAGATGGTAGTATATCTGGAAACCCGTCACAAACAGTTAATTACGGTGATTCTGGTGAAGAAGTTACGGCAGTACCAGACACAGGATACCATTTTGTAAGTTGGAGCGATGGTATTACAACAGCATCTAGAACAGACAGTCATGTAACTGCAAACGTAGAAGTAAGCGCGACATTTGCAATAAACCAATACACGTTGATGTATACGACAGATGGAAATGGTCGTATATCTGGATCATCGTCGCAAACAGTAAATCACGGTGATTCTGGGGCAGAAGTCACAGCAGTACCAAACACTGGATATCATTTTGTAAGCTGGAGTGATGGCAATACAAACGCAACAAGAACGGACATGAATGTTGGTTCAAATAAAATGGTTACTGCGACGTTTGCAATTGGCGATTTGCTATTTGTTCCGGGCAATAGGGTGCTTCAAGTTGGAGAAACGGAGTCTATGATCGTGAAAATGGTTTACTCGGATCAGAGCGTTCTCGATGTGCCAGCGACAGATCATGTCATGTACGTTTCATCAGACCCAACCGTAACCACGGTAGATTCGAATGGCGTTGTTACGGCTATTGGGAACGGAACCGTAACGATCACAGCAACTTACGGCGGCAAATCGGCTACTACGACATTTCTGGTGCAAAGCGGCATCCCCGATATCACACTGAGTCTTGAAGCATCTCCGGCTTCGGTTGTAGGTGACGGGAAGTCAACAATCACTTTGAAAGCAAGTGTAGTCAATACGAAAGATGGAAGTCCGGTAGCGGGTAAGCCGATTACGTTCCAAGGCATCGATAATTCAATGCAAACGGAAGTAACAGATTCGACTGGAATCGCAACGGTAACGTACACCGTACCCGTGATTACAGGGGTTAATCCTGAGCATTCTTCCATTTTAGCCTCAGCCACTGATTCGAGTGGACGGATGGCACAGAAAAGCATAACGGTTCATTATATGCCTTCCTCGGTTCAGGGTATTTTGATCGATAAAGTGACAAGCAAACCGATTGCAGGCGCGATCATTACGGTTTCGGCCGACTTTAACGAGGATGGAAACGTGGATTTCTCTCAAGAGACTACTTCCATGCAAGATGGTTCGTATCTGATTTATGTGCCGCGCGGTAATTGGACCTATACCCAGAATATCCAAACCGAACTACAAATCGGCGATCAAACTGTAAAGTTGAATACAACGCAAAATGCACAAGTAGGGGAAATAGACGGAACAGGTCAAACTTTTGTTGCTGCAAACAAAATTAGCGGTCAATTGTTTGTACTGAAATCCGCTTCCGACAACTCGAATTCCCAACCAACGATTGATAGTATGTTCGGAAGTAATAACGTACAAATTATGGTGAAAGGTAATGGCAAGGATCAACAAATTCCATATAATCCAGACGGCACTTTTGATGTGGAAGACGTGAAGCCAGGACAGTATACGCTTGTGTACCAGATCACAGCTCCTGATGGTACGGAATTAGCCAGTCCTTCGGTAACCATGAATGTGGATCAAAACGGGGAAATGAGCGTTGTCTACTCGCTGATCGACCCTTACGGCATCGTCACCGATGAGACAGGAAAGCCTATTAGCGGAGTTTCTATGAATCTGTATTGGGCGGATACTGACCTGAACAAGGCGAAAGGTCGTATACCGAATTCACTCGTAGACCTGCCGGTGTTACCTGACTTTCTGCCAAATCAAAACCATAATCCGCAGGTCACCAATTCTGCGGGAGAATATGGTTGGATGGTATTCCCGGAGGGTGACTACTATATCGTAGCGACGAAACCGGGGTATGAGTCCTTCAATACGCTAACTGCTCGACCACCCTATGTAACATTTGGTTCGGACAGCTATATGAAAGACGGAATCATTCACGTAGGGCAAACGATTGTAGAGTATAGTTTTTCCATGAAGCAACAGAAGGATGAGTCATCTTCTAATTCTGGCAGCGAGGGCTCAAGTGGCGGTGTTACTACAGGGCCTTCAGTGCCTGTAACAGGTAATGTTACTGCTGATCCGTTGGTTGGTAATCATGAAAAGTACATCTTTGGTTACCCCGACGGCACGTTTAAACCAGATAATGGCGTGACACGCCAGGAAATTGCAGCTATGTTGTTCCGACTCTATCACCTTGAAAAATCCGGATTAGTCGGTATAACCTATTCGGACATATCGATGGCGAACTGGGGAGCGGAAGAAATCGTCGCCGTGTCGAAAATAGGACTCCTGAGCGGTTATCCTGATGGAACATTTCGTCCGGAACAGCCAATTTCAAGGGCAGAAATGGCGACTCTAGTAGCTAGAATGAAGCATTTGCAAGGAAAAGGAACTGGAAAAGATGCTTTCTCTGATATTCCAGACAATTGGGCGCGCGATGCCATCAATGCAGCAGCTGAAGCAGGTTACTTGAATGGCTATCCGAACGGAAGTTTTCTCCCACAAGCTTTTATAACCCGAGCCGAAATCGTTACGCTAATGAATCGTCTGATGAATCGCGTTCCGATCGACGGGGGGAATACGCTTAAATGGCCGGATGTTGATCTGAGCTATTGGGCCTATAACGATGTGGAAGAAGCGTCTAGGGATAATGACTATCTCATTCTGAGTCCAATAAAGAAACCATACGGGCTATAACATGAAGACAATTAAATGGACTATCCTACCCGCCTGCTGAAAGGTGGGGAGGATAGTCCATTGTTTATTGCAATATAGAGGACGGTGTAGCGGTTTTTCTTAAATTTGCAAAAATCACCATTCTAAGACCCATAATAACGATTTTGGAACGTATGTTCTATTTGTGGTGAAAATAAAAAGCCCATTGGGGCTGCGGGAGTTATCTGTTCTTTAACTTTGGATAGCTTTTGATCTGTTATCATTTCTTTCTGGTCCGTTTTGATTTCTTTTAACTCTTCAAGAATTTGTATCAATAGTTGCTCGTTCATGTGGGTATCCTCCTCCATTCCTAATTTTTTGGTGTATTACAATATCGATAAGTTGCACAAGTAAATTTTCTTGCTGATCTAACCGAGAATTAACTTTCTGTAGTTCTCCAATGAGAATATCTATTTTTTGTTCGCTCAACTTGCACAACTCCTTATACAGCTGTTCTTATTGCTTTTGCTTCTCGATATGTTGTGAATCCATAGTATGCTGGATACGGTCAATTTTTGTGTCCATCGATTCTAGCCTTGTATCCATCTTATTATTTCGTTTAGCTTCATGCCAAAGTGTGACAAGCTCCTGTTCCTAATTATACTTCGTAATTCCCAGACTGTGAACGATAACCTAATTTTACTTATGTTTACTCCCGTTTACCGATAGGTATTCATCAGATAGCCTGGCTCTTTTCCGTTTGCTTGGACCCCATGCCTGCTTGGCCTATTCGCAATAGCCCATTTGTGGATAAGATAGGCATTGGTACACTCTCTGGACTAGGGTTAGACGTATACTATCTCAAACTAACAGAGGAGTTGACTCATTCATGGCTTTACAATCTAATCAAGGTAAACAATTTCAGTGTCCACCTGCTGACCCGATAATGACAGATCCAGAAAGAGTTGTCAGAGACTTTTACCATCCACAGAAGGTTCAAGTCATTCACCCGATTCAAATTGTGAATCGTCATCATTGTGTTCCAGTTTATGAGCATGTATATACATGTAGTGAAACCGATGAGTACTGTGGCACTCACCCGCATCCGCATCAAGGTATGCTAAGGAAGTAACAGATAAGCACTTCCCGTGAAGAATCATTCATGATTCTGGCGGGAGGTGTTTTTTGTAAGGAGAATTGATTATATAATAAGTGAAGGAAGTTGAGTGGGTAACGGGGGATAGGAAAACATGCAAGAGTTAGAAATAGACTGGCCGTTCTGGATCGAACGGATACGTCCTAAATTTGATAAAGTGATCCTCGAAAGAGGTTGGACATATTTTAAGGAAGGTGCTGTAAGGGATATTCAAGCGGAAGGCACCTCGATCATAAAAGCAAGGGCGGACGGAACAAGCAGGTACAAGGTTACCTTGGATCTCAAAACCTTCACGCGGAGTAGTTGTACGTGTCCGTACGGCTACTATTGTAAGCATATGGCTGCCGTGCTTTATGAAGTGGCGAAGCAGAATGGGTATGATCCAGAAGATTTTAGATTTCGTGCCAAGAAAGCTACGCAGATCACGCAATTGGAGTTAGATGTTCCTGTTATAAAGACGTCAAAGCAGGCTGAGAATTTACCACAACCGACAGACAGCTGCGAAAAGTGGCGTGCTTATTTTTATAAGCAATATGGTAATTCGAAGATTTATAATGCGTTCAGCCTGGAGGAAGTGTGTATCCGCGCTTGGAGAGAACTGAATAAACTTGCGGACACATGGGAACCGACGATTCGAAGTCTATATGACATTCAGGTGGCGTTATATGTGATGCAGCTATGCGATACGATGGCAGGGTCTAAGGCGACTACGTATGATTTTTATCAAAATACGAATTATTATGTTAAACGTGTCTTGAAGCATGCTCGTGAGCAGTTGGAACTTTCGCTTCAAACGCTTGATGTCAAAAATGCTTACAAGCAGTATGGGGAGCATGTAAGGGAATTATCGGTTTATCTGACTGACATCTGTGAAAACGGCTCGAACATGTACCTGTATGACTGGATCGATTTCTATAAGTTGTTATGGACGCAGTTATTTCAGAATAAGGACATGGTGGAGTTAGAAAAGACAAGGCTCAGGCAGCTGCTGTCGGATCCACAAGCGAG
Source organism: Paenibacillus sp. J22P143 (assembly GCF_059692035.1). Lineage (NCBI taxonomy): Bacteria > Bacillati > Bacillota > Bacilli > Caryophanales > Paenibacillaceae > Paenibacillus > Paenibacillus sp. J22P143. Next base: position 171,639 of record NZ_JCAUAQ010000005.1, on the reverse strand, counting down.
TCAACAGGCCCGCCAAGTCGCGACGCTCGGTTCTATACATTTGGATATATGCAAAAGTGAGGATGAGAATGCCAGGGAACGAGCAGAATCGGGTATGTTCGAGATTGAGCCTGATTATTGGTTTGATTACTTAAGCGAGTTTGTTTTTGAGAGTCAGTGGGATCGTTTATTGAAATGGTTGCGGTGGTTAAAGCCGAAGATGGCGTGGAATGATCGTGTTTATGCGGACGATTTTTTGAATTTCTGGCGTTTGGCAGCGGAACAGCGAGATGTAGAGAAAGAGCAGAGGGAAGTCATGATTTCACTTTTACCTGCGAGTTACGATCACTATGCGAAGTTTCTAATCATGAAGGGGGATTATCAGGCGTGGGCAGATCTCTGTCTGCTCTTGGATCTTACTACAGTACATATCGATTCAGCGCAGCTAAAAGTCGTTGAAAAGGCGAATATCCGATTCCTCCTGCCCATTTATCATCATGCGATTGAAGCGTGTATTCAGGGTAAAAATCGTCCCGATTATGTACAAGCCGTTAAACTGTTAAAGAAGTTGGCGGCTGCTTATAAAAAGCTGAAGCTAACGCCTCGTTTTGAAGCGTACCTGGCGCAAACCGTTAAGCAATACGCTCGGTATCGCGCTTTCAATGAGGAATTACGGAGAGGAAATTTGATTCCATGATGACCTTGTCACCGGTTTATATGAGAATGCAGAGACTGCCTTCGGGAAGCTTTGCTCTTTATGGAGAAACAGAGGAAGCGAACGCGATTCCGGGGTATATGCTGCGGAAGCTGCTTTTTGCTTGGCATGAACGCTCGTTCTATGGTACGCAATTGGAAGTGACTCGGATTAAGTATGGTGACGCGATTCTGCTGTCTCCTGCTATGGCTTTGGATTATTTGCGTGCACCTGGGATGCTTTTACATAGTAGATTATCTTGGGAAGATGGATTTGCGGAGTTGCAAAAAGGAGCGGTCTTTCTAGGTGAGGCACTGGATGGTGGTTGGTATCTGCCTTCTTATAAGCTTTGGCGCGAAGGGAAAAATGGCTGGAAGCTTAGGGTACCTGTGGGACAGGCGGAGAGATTTTCGGAGTTGAGCTCGGGAGCGTTTCCGGAAAGCTTTTGGCAGAGTTGGTTTACTCATATCGTTGAAGAGTTGCTGGTTACGGATCCGGATTTCGGTTTAACTCGGATGTGGAATGGACTGCTTAATGCGAATAGGTTGCTGCGAGTTAACGAGCTAGGGTTCGAGGCTTTGCTGGCAGAATCGGCTTGGATGCAGGAAGAGGATTGGCTCTTTGCGATTGGGTGGGCGCAGGATGATGCACCGTATCGGATTTGTGTCCAGCTCGTTGAACCCTATGCGGAGACGTATATCGATGGGACGACGACGGCCAAAGATAACGCAGCGGATTGGCGGTTACGTTTTATTGCCCAGGATCGCCGAGATGCGAACCGATTCGTTGAGTTTAGCACGGCGGGCAATGTGTTAGTTGGCGAGATACCGCATGCGTGGAAGGCCGACATTGCGGATAAGCTTCAAGAGCAAATAAAGCGTGTTTTGCGGATGATGCCAGAGCTTGAGAGTGCGTATCAACCAGGCAAAATTATCGAGCAATTGTCGGATGATGAGGCGTGGACTTTCCTAACGGAATCGAGTCTGCAGCTGGTGGCGGCGGGTATATCCGTCTTTTTACCATCGTGGTGGGAAGAGATTCAGAAGCTGGGTCGTCCTCAGTTGAAGGCGAAGATCAAAAGCTCGGTGGGATCAACGCGCAAAGCCATGTTTGGGATGGATCAGATCGTGCAGTTTGATTGGCGAGTAGCTCTGGGTGGCGTGGATTTGTCTGAGGAAGAATTTGGGCAAATGGCATTGGAAAAGAAGCGCCTGATCTATATACGTGGCAAATGGGTGCAGCTGGATCCTGCGCATTTGGAGCAAATTCGCGATGCTATGCGGCAGGTTGAGAGGAAGAAGGGCCTTTCTTTCCGGGATGTTTTGGAAATGCATCTAGTAGAAGGAACTGACGACGAGGAAGGGTTAGCGGCGGAAGGCGATGAGAAGGACAAGGCTGTGGAGGTCAAAATAGAGCTCAATCGTCATCTGCGTGGTTTGATGAAACAGTTGAGTCAGACGAAGTCTTTTCCACTTGTGGAAGAAATTCAGGATTTAAGAGCAGAGCTTAGGCCATATCAGGTGCAGGGGGTGTCGTGGCTTTTATTCCTGCGTAACATGGGGCTTGGTGGATGTCTGGCGGATGACATGGGGCTGGGGAAGACCATTCAGTTTATTGCTTATTTGCTGAAGGTGAAGGAGCAATTAAAATTAAAACCTTCGTTGCTCATATGTCCGACCTCTGTGCTTGGTAACTGGCAGAAGGAGTTGACCCGCTTTGCGCCTACCTTACAAGTGCATCTGCATTACGGCGCGCAGCGAGCAAAGGGCGAAGCTTTCGAAGCTTCGTTTGGTGATGCTGATTTGGTGATTACCTCCTATAATCTCGCGCAGCTCGATGAAGAGGAACTGTTTAGCGTCACGTGGGACACGCTATGCTTAGATGAGGCGCAAAATATCAAGAATGCTTATACGAAGCAGTCGCAGGCGATTCGGTCATTTACTGCGGGGCAACGAATTGCCTTGACGGGGACGCCGATTGAGAATCGATTGACCGAGTTGTGGTCGATTTTTGACTTTGTGAACCCGGGGTACCTCGGGACTTTGACTCATTTTAACCGACAATATGTAGGTCCTATTGAGAAGAATGGGGATGGGGCTAAGGAACTGACAGCTCGCGTTCAGCGTTTGATTAGGCCGTTCCTGTTGCGGAGATTAAAGAAGGATCCCGCTATTCAGCTGGATTTACCGGATAAGTACGAGGGCAAAGCGTATGTGCGGCTCACTCCTGAGCAGGGGGCTTTGTATGAGAATGTTGTGCAGAGCTTGATGGAGAAGATTGAGGGCTCAAATGCGGTCGGGGAAAGTTTAGGTGGCATAGAGAAGAAAGGCTTGATCCTTACCGCTTTGATGAAGCTGAAGCAGATTTGTGATCATCCGGGGTTGTTTTTGAAGGAGATCGGAGAGAAGGCGGGGCGCGGCGCATTCGCCGCCGCGGGAATGAGAGCACGCTCAGCGAAGCTGGAGCGGCTGGTTGAAATGATTGACGAACTTAGGAGCGAAGGAGGCAGCTGCCTCATCTTCACCCAGTTCGTCGAGATGGGCCACCTGCTGCAGGCTACGCTTGCGCAGGCGTTAGGAGAACCCGTGCAGTTCTTGCACGGGGGGTTAAGTGCAGTGAAGCGCGACGCGATGATCGCGCGCTTCCAGGATGAGGCGCTCCCCGCGGAGGAGCGCTGTCACATCTTCATCCTCTCGCTGAAAGCAGGAGGAACCGGTTTGAACCTCACAGCGGCAAATCATGTGTTCCACTATGACCGCTGGTGGAATCCAGCCGTGGAGAATCAGGCCACGGATCGCGCTTTCCGCATCGGGCAAACGCGCAACGTGCAGGTGCACAAGTTTGTTACGCTCGGCACGCTCGAAGAGCGGATCGACGAGATGATCGAGCGTAAGCAAGGCCTCAGTGACCAAATCGTCGGCACCGGCGAGAACTGGGTCACCGAGATGTCGACAAGCGAGCTGCGCGAGCTTTTCGCCTTGCGGCGTGAGTGGATGGAGAAATAGGACGCGGCACAAAAGCGGAATGAAAAAAGCGCCACATCGCTGTGGCGCCCTTTCTATTTTACAGGAAAATTCGTCGCAATAATCGCATCAATATTTTGCTTTTCAGCTGGATCTTTCGCGATCAATTTGTCCATAAGCGCTTGATCCTTGGAGCCCTGTTTCTGCAGCACAGCCAAATACCAGCGAATCAAAACGCGGTTCACTTGGTCATCCATATTCTCAGTTATACGTGGCTGAATCAATGCAGCTGCACCTTTGTAATCACCACGCATGTAGCTGATTTGCCCAACATTCAAAACCATGTTCGGTGTGACCGCAAATTCACGGCCTTGGGCTTGCTCTTTTGGCAGGTTTTTCAAAGAGTCAATGCGAGCGAGCACATCGTTATATGTGGCAAGTGCATTGTCAAGTCTTGTGTTGAACTCTTGTGTGTTACCCTTTGTAGTTGCTTGACTCGCAAGCTCAATATTAAGCGAGATGCTCTTCTCATACATATCCATATACCAAGGATAGTTAGTGATTTGAGCGTTCGACCAATCAAGAGCTTTCTGCTGCTCCCCTTTCATGAGAAGCATATTTAGCTGTTGCATGGCTACGACGCGGTTATGGGGCTCTTTTTTCAAAAGCTGATCCATAAGGTCCTGAGCTTGATTGAAAAACGGATCACTCTTCTTAGGATCGTTCGGGTTTTCCTTCTGCGTTTGATTGTAAACACTAAGGAGAATCCCAATTCTACTAACCTGCCCTGTTAACAAATAGTCTGGATGAGCAGGATGCAGAGAAAGCGCTTTGTCAAGCGGTGACACGATCTGATTGTAATCTTTGCTCGTTTTAACAACTTCAATTGCTTGCTTATAAGAACCATTGGCAGAGAGAAGCTGAGCGGAAATAAAGAACATAACAAGAGATAGTACCCCGATACTTGCAGGGAAAAGCTTGTGGATGACAGCTGACTTCGACTTCAACCGCAGTTCACCAGAGGAACTGTTGCTCAGCATCCCGCCAAGAGCGAGGAATAGAATCGCGCCCAAGTACACATAGCTTAAATCAAAGTCGATCATACTGTGGACCAAAAGAGAAATCATGATAATGAAAAATAGGAAGTGAAGGTCTCGCTTTTCCTGTGAACTCTTGATATAGCTCCGAATATAGAAAACACTAACTGCAATGACAAAACCAATAAAAGCTAGGAAGCCCAGCGCGCCTGCTTCAACCAAATATTGAAGGGCGAAATTATGAGCCTGACGGCTCGTGTATGGATTGTTTTGATACTTTTCATAAAGGGAAGCCCAAGCACCGCCACCGGCACCAATGATGGGATAGTCTGACCAAAGTTTCACGGCATCTTTATAAAACGTACCACGTTCCAAAACACTGTGTTGCTGGAAGTTGATATTTTCAACACGTGTTTTTACGTTGTCAGGTAGAATGTTCTTTAATCCAGTGTCACTCAGAATAAGAATTGCACCAAGCACCCCAATGACAACAGCGGCGATCGGTAGAATAAATGTAGCGTATTTTTTGGCATCGAAACGAGCCGTAATGCGCTCCAACCAAGGCCCGGCGTAGCGTTGAATAACTACAGCTAGTCCAGCGAAAACTAAAGAAGCAAGAAGCAGAATCCACCAACCGTGCCAAGATTCAGAAGCACTAGGTTGTTTCTGTAGTCCGATTCCAATATCCGTTACTTTTTGTAAAATAACAAGGGAAGTACCAAACGCCAATCCAAGTTGAACGAGCGCTAAGATCTGCCGGCTCATCTTGAAGAAAAACATCATAATGAGGAATACGACCGGGATTACCACAATCGCACCGCGGGATAACGTCAACCAGAACGAAACGATCGTTGGGATTAACAAGAATGCATTTACAAGCACCACGTACCATTTTCGAGATTTAATGATGAAGAATAAAGAGCTTAGTGTTAGTGTAATTAAAAAAGCTGCATAAGTGTTCGCATATTGGAAGACCGAAGTCAACCGAAAACCGTTGGAATCCGTCATGACGGCATCGCGGTATATATTCACATCCGTTCCATCCATAAGAGCGAACCATCCGACTAGGTGACCGGCAAAGGTTTTGTTGCCTAACCAGTACAAAAGTCCGAATAACACGACAAAATATCCCGAGATCATGAATAAACGGGCAATAATCGACGCGCCAAGCTTGTTTTTTGTCAGAAATACACCTAAAATGAAGAAGGTTGCATACAACATTTGGATGTAAACCATATTTGTTGCCAAATAATGCGAGGCTGAATTTGACAAAGATATGACATAAGTAAGAGGAATGATAAAGACTAGAATTGTAAGGAGATCTTTCTTTTCTTGAAGCTTAAACACAAAAAACGCAAGGATCGCAACAAGCAATAAGATGATGGAGGACCACACCGAAGCGGAGTAAATACTTCTCTCAAACTCAGCTGAACCGCCATTAAACAGCGCCCTTTGAAAAGGTGCCCAGAACATAAATAAGCCCGTAAATACAGCTAATACCCAAAAGATGACAGAGCTCTTATCAGTCGTTATTGTTCCATTTGATTTTGCACGCGAAGCCGCGTAGGCATTCTTACTTGCACTCATTCCAGATAGTCTCCTTCTTCGCTAAAGTTCGACTTTATTTTAGCATACTGGAAGAGGGTTTCCAAATTGGTTTTTTATAACTCAATTTTTTTAAAGATGAGTTCTCGTTATTCATAAGAAACCATGACAATTAATAACTAATAATAAAATACTGAATCAATACTAAGGTTTGGGTTCTGATTGTTCAAAGAAATCTCTTTGATATTGTTTGATATTAAGAAATAACCTAGAAAAAAATGATGGGAGTGACTAAAAAACTACTTATGGAATTTAAAGTAAAAGGATATATGGAGAATTTAAAAACTTTTAAGAAATATTATTATTTACTTACATTACTTGTGAGTAGAGATATTAAAAAAAAGTATAAAGGGTCAGTGATAGGAATATTGTGGAGTTTATTAAGTCCTTTGCTTCAGATTGTTATATTGACTATTATTTTCTCGACATTATTTAAAACAAGCATTGGTAATTTCCCGTTATATGCAATCACTGGAAGATTAGTTTTTGAGTTTTTTTCAGCAGCAACGAATGCATCAATGTATTCAATACTTGAATCTGCTGATTTATTGAAAAAAGTATATATTCCAAAATATATTGTGACGTTCGCTAGAGTGTTATCTAATTTTATTATCTTTTTTATTTCTTTATTTGATTTATTATTAGTGATGATATTTACCAAAGCACATTTTACTATTAATTTACTATACATCCCAATTTATCTAGTGTTACTACTTATGTTTACATGTGGGATTAGTTTGGTACTTGCAACAGTTACTACTTTTTTTAGAGATATTGTACATCTTTATGGGATTTTTATAATGATGCTAATGTTTTTTTCTGCTATATTTTACCCGGCAGAAATTGTTCCATTGAAGTATCAACCATTATTAGAATTAAATCTTTTATATCACTATATTCATGGTTTTAGACAAATTATTTATAATGGTTCATCTCCTGATCTCAATAATTTAATATCTTGTTTCATCATAGCAGTTACGAGTCTAATCATCGGTGTTATTGTATTTAAGAAAAATCAAGATAAATTTATTTTGCATATTTGATGCTATTAAATTACTATTTCTTGATTCCCGTTATCTCTCAACGGTCAGAATTGCTATCGAGAATGCTAGTTATTATTTTTTACGGGAGGTAAGTTGCCATGAGAGAAATAGCTATTAAAGTAAATAACGTATCGATGTGTTATACCTTAACTAGAGAAAAAGTGGAGACACTCAAAGAATACATAGTACGTTTATTAAATAGAAATCTTGCATATTCAAAATTCACTGCTCTTAAATCAATAACTTTTGAAGTTTATAAAGGAGAACGACTAGGAATAATTGGACATAATGGTGCTGGAAAAAGTACATTATTAAAACTAATTTGTGGTATTATGAAGCCTTTTGAGGGAACTGTGGAAGTTAAAGGTACAATAGCTCCCCTTTTAGAATTAGGTGCTGGATTTGATCAGGATTTTTCTGGGGAAGAAAATATATTTTTAAATGGGGCAATTTTGGGTAAATCCCGAAAGTTTTTGGAAGGAAAATATGAAGAAATTATTAAATTTGCAGATCTGGGTGAGTTCATTAATATACCAATAAAAAATTATTCTTCTGGAATGAGGGCTAAATTAGGGTTTGCCATTGCTTCACAAATTGATCCGGAAATTCTAATACTTGATGAGGTATTAGGTGTCGGAGATGAAGCATTCAGAAGAAAAAGTTCACAGAAGATGAATGAACTAATGAGTGATGGAAGAACAGTTATTCTTGTTTCCCACAATTTGGAACAAATGGAAAGTCTTACTGATCGGATTATTTGGTTGGAACAAGGGGAAATTAGAGAAATAGGGGATTCAAAGGAAATATGCGCTAATTATAGACTAGCAATGTTGAACAGATAGATAGTATTTAATTTGAAATATCGATAATTTAAATATTGCGAGTCGGTGAGGTTATATTGAAAATAAACGGAAAAGTAAAGAGAATTCTAAAAGAAATAATGATAAATCCGTATGAAATCAAACATTATGCTAAAAAGGTTGGTGTATATATTTTGTCCGTATTATCTAGAGAAGAGATAATTAATCGTCAAGACTTAAAAATAACGCAATCATATTCAAAAGATGCGAAGAAAATTATTGTTTTTTTAGTTCCTGGATGGGATGGAGTAAATGGCGGAGTAATGTCAATTTGTTCTATTGCTGCAGTGTCAAAAAGTTTAAAAATCGTGCATGAAAGCGAAGTGCTTATATCTACACTACCTCAGAATACACTTTTCGCAAAATATTCTGGGTTTGATAATTCTTTTGATATCTTTAGATTTGAGCAATTATTTGATTATTTTAATGATTTGGAAGATTTAGTTTTACACATTCCTGAAAATTTTGTAATTCAATTTCTTGAAAAAATAAGCCATGAAGATTCATTAAAAATAAAAGGAATTCGAAACCTTCAAATAAATATTTTGAATCAAAATATTTGGTATATGCCTGAATCAAAATATATAGATAAACTACGTGAGTATACACCAAATGTTACTATTACAGTAGCACATAGACGTTATTGTACTAAAAGGCTTCGAGATAAATATGATACACCGGTTCATTTATTTTCCACAAGTAATTTAACTGAGTACTATTATAGATCTTTTATGGAAAAAGAAAATATTTTACTTACCTCAATTGATAATCACCCATTAAAAGAGAGAATTCTAGAAAAGATAAAGAAGGATTTTCCATCACTGGGGATTAAACAGATTGAAAACATGTCATATGAAGAATACAAACATTGGATTTCAAGAGCAAAATGGATGATAACATTTGGTGAGGGGATAGATGGATATTTCTGTGAAAGTATTAGATCGGGAGCGATTTCTTTTGCAGTATATAACTCGGATTTCTTTAGTGAGACCTATGATGGAATCATAAATGTATATGAAAGTTATCAAGAAATGTTGAATAGAATTACAGATGATATTAAAGCACTAGATAATCCTGAGCCATTTAAGAATTTAAATGATCAATTAATCTATTTAGATCAAATTGAATACAATGATGAAGAATACAAAAATAATATAAAAAATTTCTATCTTGGAAAGTATACTTTACCTCATGTGGGTAAGCACAAGTTAGAAGTGTTTAGAGAACAACGATTAAAAAACTTACCTCTTGTTTCTATAGTAATGGCAGTTTTCAATGGTGAATCCTATTTACAAGAACAATTAAATTCACTAGCTAAGTTAACATATAAAAATATCGAATTAATTATAAGTGATGATGGATCAATAGACTCGAGTGTAAAAATAATAAGAGAGTTCCAGAAGAAATTCCCATTAACTTTAGTTGATAATATCAACAAAAAAGGTGTGAATGGAAATTTTGAGAATGCTTTACAATATGCTAAGGGCGAATATATTGCTTTATGTGATCAAGACGATATTTGGTTTCCAAATAAAATAGAAATATTATTAGAAAATATTGATGATTATGATATTATTCATTCTGCAGTTGAAATAATTGATATAAATGGTCTTCAGCATAAAAACAAAGAATTAGTTAAAGAATACTCAGAAAATCATTCTGATAAAACAGATTTTATTGATTTTATTTCATCAGGATGGTTATTAGGATGTACCTCACTAATTCGAAGAGAACTTATCGAAAAGGCTATGCCATTTCCAGAAGATATTTTTTTTCATGATTGGTGGATGACATTTGTATCAATTAAAGAAGGAAATGGAATTAAATATATTAATATACCAACAATTAAATATAGACAGCATTTTACTAATACAGCGCAGGCTGCTTTTTCAAATCCTGAATGGTACAAAAAAAAGATAAAGTTTAATCGCCTATTGGAAAATAGATTTAATAAAAAACTAACTAAAAGTGAAAAAAATGAATTAAGAAAAAACACGAACTATTGTGCGACAAAATATTTTTTGACTACTGATTCCAAAGGTAATTATAAGCAGGTTGATTTATTTATGGAAGAAAATAAAGATTTATTCACTCGATATTTTCTCAATAATTTCGTTGAAGTTGTAGCTGAGGAAATATTTGGTCAATATGGTATTAATGAAAATGACGATGTAAGTATAAAAAGATTTTTAATCAAAGTGGCAAAGAAAAAAATCAAACATCCTCAGAGTGTTACTGACAAAGCTATATCTAATATATATTTTAGAATATTTAAGCCATTAATTGTAACACCTTATAGAAAACGTATCAAGAAAACTATATAATTATGGTTTTGAATTGTCAGTTATCTAATTCTTATATCTGAAAGGTAGCGAATTAAATGATAAATGTAACCCAACCATTTCTACCACCAATTGAAGAATATTATGATAAATTGCATGGGATATGGGATAGGAAATGGCTAACAAATCAAGGCCCATGTGTTAGTGAGTTAGAAAATAATCTTAAGGATTATTTAGGAATAGAATATATAAATTATGTTACTAATGGAACAATTGCAATTCAACTTGCATTACAAGCTTTGGATATTACCCATGGAGAAATAATCACAACTCCATTTTCTTATGTAGCCACTACTTCAGCAGTATTGTTAGAAAAGTGCGAGCCGGTTTTTGTTGATATTGATCCTATGACACTTCAAATTAACCCTGATCTAATCGAACGGAAAATCACCAAAAACACCAAAGCAATATTGGCTGTTCATGTATTTGGTATGCCATGTGAAATTGATAAGATTGAGAAAATTGCTGAGAAACACAATTTAAAAGTAATTTATGATGCAGCGCATGCTTTTGGGGTCATTCATAATGGCAAATCATTATTAGATTATGGTGATGCTTCAACATGTTCTTTTCATTCTACGAAGTTGTTTCATACTGTTGAAGGTGGATGTGTAGTATCTAGCTCAAAACAAATATACGATAAAACTTCATTAAAACTAAGATTTGGTCATAATGCTGATGAACATATTTGCTTAGGAACCAATGCTAAAGTATCTGAATTTCATGCTGCTATGGGCCTAGTTAATCTCAAGTATATTAATAAAATTATTTTGGAAAGAAAGCGAGTTAGTGAGAAATATGATGATCTTTTAAAAATGCATGTTCAACTTCCTACTAAACCTGATAATCTACAATATAACTATGCTTATTATCCAATAATTTTAAAAAGTGAAGATGAACTATTTGAGGTAATTAATAAATTAAATGAAAAAAGCATCTATCCTAGAAGATATTTTTATCCTTCTTTAGATACACTTCCTTATCTTGAGAATAAGGTTTCAGACTGTTTTGTTTCACAAGATATATCCAGAAGAATATTATGCTTGCCATTATATCCCGATTTACAAGATAGAGAAATTGAGTTAATTTCGAAAATCATCGTTGAGGTGATTGAATGAAAGTAGCTCTTATGCAACCTTATTTTCTTGCATATATTGGATATTATCAAATGATAAATGCGGTTGATAGATACATAATTTATGATAATGTTAACTATATAAAAAACGGCTGGATAAATAGAAATAATTATTTAGAGCGTGATCAAGCAAAACTATTTACCTTACCTCTGGAGGGTGCGAGTTCATATAAAAAAATTAATGAAATTAATATTAATGACAATGAATCTTTAAATATGAGAAGGAAAATTTTCAAAACTCTTAATATTAACTACTTAAAGGCTCCTTATTTTAATGAAACAATTACTTTATTGGAAGATATATTAATGAATCCAGAACCTAATATAGCAAAATATAATGAATACTCTATTCGTAAGATATGTAGCTATTTAAGAATAAATACTGAAATACTACTATCCTCTGATTTAAATAGCTTTGAATATTTAAAAGGGGAAGAGAGAGTTATATCTATTTGTAAAAATGCAGGAGCAACTATATACGTAAATGCAATTGGCGGGAAATTGTTATATCATAAGGATTACTTTAAAAAATTTAATTTAGAATTGCTGTTTTTAAGGTCGAAAGATATTGATTATAGACAATTTAATGAAAAATTCACACCTTTTCTATCGATAATTGATGTTTTAATGTTTAATGGGGCAACGAACACTATTGAATTGCTAAATGAATATACATTGGAGGAATAAATGAGAGAATTTGGTGGATTTTTCGAAATAGAATTATCGAAAGGCACTCATTACCATAAGGATTCCCTTCATTTGAATTCTGGACGATCTTGTTTGAAATATATATTAAAACTAAAGAGATATTCAAAAGTGTATATACCTTATTATATTTGTAATAGCGTAGTGGATACAATTGTATCTGAAAATATTAACTATGAATATTATGTTATTAATTCTAATTTTTCACCTGAATTTGAAAAAAAAATATTAGATCATGAAGCTATACTTTTTGTGAATTATTTTGGATTATGTGATCAGATTGCTATTGAAATAGTTGAAAAGTACAAAAATGTAATAATTGATAATACACAATCTTTTTTTTCAATGCCAATTAAGGATACTGATACTTTTTATTCTACAAGAAAGTTCTTTGGAGTAAGTGATGGCGGCTACGTATATTCTAAGGGTAAGTTGAAAATGAAAATAGAACAAGATATATCTTATGACCGAATGGAGCATTTATTAAAAAGACGCGACTGCTCTGCTCAAGAATCTTATGATGCATACAGGAAAAATGAAATTTATCTCTGTAATGATGAAATCAAACTAATGTCCAATCTAACTTCTAATATTTTAGAAAGCATAAATTACGAAAACTGTATAAACAGTAGAAATTCTAATTTTATGCATCTTCATTCGGCATTTAAAGAAATGAATATGCTAAAATTGCCCATAAATAATTTTACATGTCCAATGACATATCCATTGCTAATAAACCAAGATGGAATAAAGGATAAATTAATATCTAAAGGTATTTATATTCCTACTTATTGGCCAGAAGTGGAAATAAGAGCACCAAAAGATTCATTTGAACAATTATTATGTAAATATATGATTCCCATTCCTATTGACCAACGATACAATACTAATGATATGGATTACTTGATTAATGTTGTGAAAGGAATAGTGAAAAGTGGATAAAATTAATGTACTAATATTTCCAGCAGGTGCAGAAAATGCACTAGAAGTTTATAATTCTCTAAAATATAATTTACATTTAGAAATATATGGATTATCTAGTAAATCAGATCATGCTAAATTCGTTTATCAAGAAGATAGGTATTTCGAAGGTAGCTACTATATTAATGATGTTAATTTCATTGATAATATTAATGCGATTATTGTGAAATTAAATATTAATATTATCATACCAACTCATGACACAATTGCACTTTATCTAGCAAAACATAAAGAACAAATAAAAGCTAAAATTGTCGTTTCAGATTATGAGACTGCCTTAATAGCCAGAGAGAAAAGATTGACATATGAATTGTTCAATAAAAAGGAATTTTGCCCCAAAATTTATGAATCACTTGATAATGTAACAGAATATCCAATATTTCTGAAACCAAATATCGGAGAAGGTGCTAAAGGTGTTGCAAAAGCTTCTGATTTTTATGAAGCTAAAAGATTATTATTGAATGATAATGATATGTTGATTTGTGAATACTTACCTGGGCATGAGATAACAGTAGATTGCTTTACTAATAAGAATGGTGAATTGCTCTTTATTGGGCCAAGAACACGAGAAAGAGTTCAAATGGGAATTTCATTTCATTCTGAGACTATTGAGGTTACAGATGAGATTAAAACAATTGCAAATGATATAAACGAAGAATTAACTTTTAGAGGCCCATGGTTCTTTCAATTAAAACAAAATAACAATGGTAGTTACAGATTACTTGAAGTGTCTGTTAGGCAAGCAGGAACCATGGCTTTGTATCGGCAACTTGGAGTGAATTTTGCACTGTTGGGAATTTTCGATGCATTAGATAAAAAGGTTTCTATCATGAAAAATGATTTAAACTTAATTTTAGACCGTTGTTTATATAATCGATATCAATTTAATTATGAATATAAAATTGTGTACATTGATTTTGATGATACCTTGATTGTTAACAATCGAGTGAATGATTTATTAGTAAGGTTCATCTATCAAAGTATTAATGATAATAAACGAATAGTGCTTATTACGAAACATATTTTTTCATTAGATGAAAGCTTAAATAAATATAAACTTCACCCCATTATGTTTGATGAAATAATTCAAATAAAAGAACAAGAAAAAAAAGCTGATTACATCGTATCCGAAGGAGCAATATTAATTGATAATTACTTTTTTGAGCGTAAAGATGTAAGTGAAAAGCTAGGGATTCCTGTATTTGATGTTGATGCAGTAGAGGCTCTAATTAAATAATATAAAAAAATATAAATGGCCATATCAAAAAGGATTTTATATTGAAAAGAAAAGGGGAAAGCACGTGAAAGGAATTATTCTAGCTGGCGGAAGTGGAACTCGACTTTATCCGCTAACGAAAGCAGTTTCGAAACAATTAATGCCGATTTATGATAAACCCATGATATATTATCCCCTTTCAGTGCTTATGTTAGCGGGGATTCGAGAAATATTAATAATTTCTACGCCAGAAGATACTTCTAGATTCTCACAACTTTTAGGAGATGGATCTGATTTAGGGATATCAATACAATATGCTATCCAACATTCACCAGACGGAATAGCTCAAGCTTTTATTATAGGTGAATCCTTTATTGGTTCAGACTCCGTTTCCCTAATTTTAGGTGATAATATATTTTATGGACATGGATTAACAGACTTGCTCTTAGAAACTACAGAAAATATTAAGGGTGCTACAGTATTTGGTTACAGGGTTAAGGATCCTGAGAGATATGGGGTTCTTGAATTTAATTCTACTGGTAAGGTTGTTTCAATTGAAGAAAAACCTATTTTACCCAAGTCTTCATATGCAGTAACTGGCATTTATTTTTATGATAATAAAGTTGTTGATTTTGCTAAAAATATAAGTCCCTCAGCAAGAGGTGAGCTAGAGATTACTGATATTAATAAATGCTATCTAGAACTTGAAGATTTACATGTTAAGTTACTGGGCCGAGGGTTTGCATGGTTGGATACTGGCACACATGAATCGCTTCTCGAAGCATCTCAGTTTATTGAAATGATTGAAAAAAGACAAAGTCTTAAAGTGGCATGTTTGGAAGAAATTGCATACAGAAATGGATATATAGATGCAGGACAGCTTTTGCGATTGGCAGAACCATTAAAAAAGAATGATTATGGGAAGTATTTGTTACAACTAATTGATCAGGAATCGTTTAAGGGTGTACATCAATGAAGATGATTTCAACCCCCTTAGAAGGTGTTTATCTAATAGAGCCAGATGTCTTTGGAGACCATCGGGGCTTTTTTATGGAGAGCTATAGTAGCTCGAAGTTTGCTGAACTTGGTGTGGATCATCTCTTTGTTCAAGATAATCATTCCCTTTCAGTGGAAGCTGGTGTACTGCGTGGACTTCACTATCAGTTGACGCCTAAAGCACAAACGAAGCTTGTTAGAGTGGCATCTGGTGCTATTTATGATGTAGCGGTCGACATTCGCAAAAGTTCTCCAACATTTGGACAATGGATTAGCGTTATTCTTAGTGAAGCTAACAAGCGTCAGTTACTCGTTCCACAAGGCTTTGCTCATGGTTTCTGTACGATTGTACCTAATACGCAGGTTCTTTATAAAGTCGACGAGTATTATTCCCCTGAGCACGATCGGGGCATTCTATGGAGCGATCCAGCATTAGGTATTGATTGGCCAACGTCCAAACCTTTACTTTCCGATAAGGATCAGATACACCCTCATCTTAAAGATGCGGATATTAACTTTTAAATAGGAGTAATAACTCATATGAAAATTCTCATTACTGGCGGAGCCGGCTTTATCGGCAGCAACTTCGTTCACTATATGCTAGATCGCTATCCTAGCTATGAAATCATTAATCTGGATGCATTGACGTATGCAGGAAACTTAGAGAATTTGACATCCATCCAAGCGAATAGTAAATACACATTTGTCAAAGGGGATATTACCAATACCGAACTTATGAACAGTCTGTTCGCTCAAGGTGTAGATACGGTAGTTCATTTCGCCGCGGAATCGCACGTGGATCGTAGTATTCTAGAGCCAGACGTTTTTGTGAAAACGAATGTACTGGGTACACAAGTATTGCTGGAAGCTGCGCGGAAGCATACTGTTAAGAAATTTGTACATGTTTCCACAGATGAAGTGTATGGAACTCTTGGTGAGACTGGACTTTTCACGGAGGAAACGCCACTAGCTCCGAACAGTCCGTATTCAGCGAGTAAAGCAGGATCTGATCTGCTTGTGAGAGCTTACCATGAAACATTCGGACTTCCAATAAACATCACGCGTTGTTCCAATAACTACGGTCCTTATCAGTTCCCAGAAAAGTTAATTCCTTTAATGATTGCCAACGCTTTGAGTGATAAGGATCTACCCGTTTATGGAGATGGTCTTAATATTAGAGATTGGCTTTATGTGGAGGATCACTGTAGTGCAATTGATTTAGTTCTGCATCAGGGAATCAGCGGTGAAGTTTACAATATTGGTGGGAATAACGAGAGAACGAACATTCAAATCATTCAGACGATACTTCGTGAGCTTGGAAAGCCTGAATCTTTGATGAAATTCGTGAAAGATCGTCCAGGTCATGACCGTCGTTATGGCATTGATGCAATGAAGATTACGAATGAGCTTGGGTGGAAGCCAAAGCATAATTTTGAGACAGGCATTCAAGAGACAATTCGTTGGTACTTGGACAATCAAGACTGGTGGAAACGAATCCAAACTGGTGAGTATCAAAAGTATTTCAACGAGCAATACGGTTCGAGGTTAGGTGTTCAGTCATGAGGATTGTTGTAACAGGAGCTAATGGACAGCTTGGACAAGATGTTGTTAAGTTGCTTGGGCAAAAAGATGAGGTACTAGGTCTAACAAGAGATCAGTTAGATTTTACGAATGAAGCCCAGTGTCTACAAGAAATAACGGAAATGAATCCGGATGTTATTATCCATTGTGCGGCTTACACGGCTGTTGATTTAGCAGAAACCGAAGAAGAGATGGCATTTCAGGTAAATGCTGAGGGAACTAGATATCTCGTACTTGCAGCTGAAAGTGTTGGTGCGAAATTCGTCTATATCAGCACAGATTATGTCTTTGATGGTACGGCTTCGCAAGCTTACCGTGAAGATGATGCTACTAACCCTCAAAGTGTGTATGGGAAGTCGAAACGAGCTGGAGAAATTTATGTTCAATCGCTATCATCGAAACATTTTATCGTAAGAACGTCTTGGGTTTATGGCATTAATGGCAATAATTTTGTGAAAACGATGTTGCATTTGGCGAGAACAAGAGACTACTTAAAGGTTGTTAGTGACCAGTTTGGATCTCCTACATATACGATTGATCTTGCGGTTTTCCTTGAACAACTGATTCAAACGGATCGTTACGGTATCTATCATGCTTCTAACTCAGGTGTTATTTCATGGTATGACTTTGCGTGTGCCATTTTTGAAGAAAGTGGCGTGAAAGTCAAGGTTGAGCCATGTACAACGGAGGAGTTCCCGAGACCTGCTCCTAGACCCCGGAGTTCTGCTATGGATCATGAAGCGATTCGAGCGAATGGATTTGAGGATTTGCGACCTTGGCGGGACGGGTTACAGGCTTTTTTGAACGAGCTAGGGGAGAACTAAAAGAAAGCTGTTAGTGTGCTTAACTGCATACTGATGGCTTTTTTGATGTGAGAGACTTGTTGGAAAATGTCGTTTTGTTTCGGTTATCAATTCCGTATAATGAATAAGGAGAGGAGGTTGATTTAGTTTGGATACTAGTAACAAACGAACTGTCAGCGTCCATATCGTTACCTATAATAGCGCTGAACATATCGATGAATGCATAGAAGCAGTTCTGAGACAATCCCATCCAATTGACCATATCATCGTCATAGACAATGCATCCAAGGATGACACTATTCTTAACCTGGTGAAATGGCAAGCTACATGCACCATCATTGAAAATAAGCATAACAATGGCTTCGCCGGCGGACACAATCAAGCGATCCGGATGACGGAAACGGACTATTGCTTGATCCTCAATCCTGATGTTGTCCTAGATCCAGATTATATCCGTAATACGCTGAATGCGCTGCAGAGCAACGCTCAAGCAGGCAGTGCAACAGGTAAGTTACTTTTTATAGCTGAACCTAATCATATTGATAGTACAGGCCTTATCATTAACAAAGCGCGAAGAGCCTTTGACCGCGGCGCACATCAGTCGAATAATCACTTCACTCATTCTGAAGAAGTATTCGGTGTATCTGGAGCTGCTGCCATGTATTCTCGTGAGATGATCAATGACATTAGTCTTGATGGTGAATTTTTTGATGAAGACTTTTTTGCATATAAAGAAGATGTGGATGTAGCTTGGCGTGCGCAATTATTTGGCTGGAAGGCGATTTATGAGCCTACTGCGACAGCGTATCATGAACGGGGCTGGAAGGAAGGCGGGAGAAGTAGTAAACCGCTTTTTGTAAGAAGATTATCCTATATTAATCGCTATAAAATGATGATTAAGAACGATGACTTCTCGATGCTGATGAAGCATATCCTTTCATTGTTTGTATATGAATGCCTTAGTCTTATTTACGCACTAGTTCGTGAGCCTAAATTATTAGGGGCTTGGCTAGATTTCTATCGTAAATATACAGAATTGAAGCGAAAAAGAAACATCATTCGTAACAAGCAAAGAGTGGCAGCGACCGAACTAAGCAAATGGTTCGTCAAATAAATTTACCTAAGATTAGCATGTGCTAGTCTTATTTTTTTAGGCTAATTTTAATATTCCCGTGTTATAATGACAGATATCAAGCCAAAAATGAGGTCATCTCTTGGATTTATCTATTATCATCGTGAACTACAAAACGAAAGATCTGACGCTAGCTTGCATTGAATCGGTCTTTTCGTCAACTACATCATACACATACGACATCATCCTTATTGATAATGCGTCCAACGACGGCACAGTCCAGGTAATGAACGAGCGGTTTCCACTTGTGACTACAATCACAAATAACGACAACGTCGGTTTCTCCAGAGCCAACAATCAGGGTATCCGCATTGCCCAGGGCCGTTATGTGCTGCTTCTAAACTCCGACACGATCGTTCAACCAGACACATTAGACATCATGCTCCGTTTCATGGACGAGAACCCCACTGTAGGGGCCAGCGGCTGTAAAATCGTGTTACCGGATGGTACACTCGACAAAGCCTGCAAGCGGGGCTTCCCAACGCCTTCTGCGTCATTCTACTATGCGTTTGGATTCGCCAAGCTATTCCCTAACATCCCGCGGTTTAATCAATATCAACTTGGTTATTTAGATCCAGACCAATCTTATCCCATCGACTCTCTTGTAGGTGCCTTCATGCTAATCCGCCGCGAGACGATCGAGCAGGTGGGAATGCTGGATGAGGAGTTTTTTATGTATGGAGAAGACATTGATTGGTGTTATCGGATAAAGGAAGCCGGTTGGGTTAACTATTATTATCCTCGCACACAGATTGTTCATCACAAAGGGGCTAGTAGTCGTCGTAAGCCGTATAAAATCATCTATGAGTTCCATCGGGCGATGATTTTGTTTCATAATAAGCATTATCGCAAGAAGTATTCTTGGCTAACTAATTACGTGGTTTATGTAGGGGTAGGTTTGAAGTTTGGCCTGTCTCTAGCTCGAAATAAATTACGTCCAACGAGGTGATCACTTTTGATACGTCAGAGTCAAGGATTCTTGACCCAACTATATGCACTAGCCGATTTCATATGTATTCAGCTCATGTTTCTCCTTTCATGGTGGTTGAAATTTGAAAGTGGTTGGATTCCGTACGGTTCTCCTTTGCCTTTTAAACACTATGTGATGTGGAGTATAACTTACGCGATTATCGCGATTTTTATAAGCTATTTGGTGAACTTCTATACGCCGAAGCGGAGAAAACGATTCTCTTTTGAGGTTTTGAAAATCATTCAAGTACATGCGTTTAGCTTATTGATGCTGCTCAGTGTTTTGTTCATCTTAAAAGAGTTGGATGTTTCTCGTTCGTATCTTTTACTCTTTCTGGTAAATAATATTCTATTCATAAGCTTCTACCGCTATATGATCAAAATCGCGCTGAAACGCGTCCGTCAAAAGGGTTATAACAAGCAATTCATTCTGATTCTTGGTGCGGGCTCTTTAGGTCGTCAGTTCTATACGAAGTTGAAACAACACCCGGAATTAGGGTATGAAGTGGTTGGTTTCCTCGATGATTTTCAAGAAAAGCATGAGATGCCTTATCATAATTTTAAACCGGTCCTAGGAAAGATTGAAGAATTAGAGCCTATTTTGAATAAGCTTATCGTGGATGAGGTCATTATCGCCCTGCCACTGGACGCTCACACGAAGTACGGCAGTATCATTAATGTTTGTGAAAAGGCTGGGGTCAAAACACTCATTATTCCAGATTTCTATGACTTCCTGCCATCTCGCCCTTATTTCGATAATTTCGCGGATATGCCACTGATTAATGTGAGAGACATTCCACTAGACGAATTCAGAAATCGTATTTTTAAAAGAGCATTCGACATCGTTTTTGCTTTCGTAGCTATTATCATTACACTTCCTGTTATGTTAGCCGCAGTCATAGCCATCAAATTCACCTCCGATGGTCCCATCATCTTCAAGCAAGAACGAGTGGGACTGAATCGCAGAAACTTCATGATGTACAAGTTCCGCAGCATGAAGGTGCTCGGTGATAATGTTTCGAATACGGAGTGGACGGTGGAAAATGACCCGCGGCGAACGAAGGTCGGTACATTCCTACGCAAAACTAGCCTCGACGAGCTGCCGCAGTTCTTCAATGTGCTTTTTGGGCATATGAGTGTGGTGGGGCCAAGGCCGGAGCGTCCTTATTTCGTGGAACAATTTAAAGAAGAAGTGCCGAAGTATATGGTGAAGCATCACATTAGGCCAGGCATTACGGGTTGGGCGCAGAGCAACGGCTTGCGCGGAGATACGTCAATCGAGGAACGAATTAAGCATGATATTTTCTACATCGAAAACTGGACTTTTTTATTTGATATCAAAATTATTTGGAGAACAGTTATAAATGGCTTTATAAATAAGAACGCATATTGAAAAAAAATGAACTTACCCGCATGATTCGCCAACATTTTCCCCATACTATTGCATATACTGAGTAGGCGGGGAGGTTTTGGCTATGATCGATCATGAAGACGCTTACCAAGATGATCAATTGTCGATAGGCAAAGGCATGATAGTTGGTGTGGTGTTCGGTTCCCTGATTTGGGCAGGTATTATTGCGGGTATCGTGTATATGTGGTAGTTGCATCTCATACAAGAAAAAGGCTGCTGGAGCTGTGAAGCTCTTGGCGGCCTTTTTACGCATGAATAGAGTCAAGCTACTGGAAGGGCGGTCACCTGCCTATAAACCATTGTCTGAGGCTTTCTACAATTCTCTTGCATATGTTAGAACGAGGTGAGAGGAAGTATGCAGATTACAACAACAGCGTTATCTGGACTGGTGATCGTTGAACCTGAGGTTCATGCGGATCATCGGGGCTTTTTTATGGAAAGTTATCATGCCGCGAAGCTGGCAGAGCAGGGGATTACGATGGTTTTTGTGCAGGATAATCATTCGCTTTCGGAAGAAATTGGCGTGCTGCGCGGACTGCATTATCAGTTGAACCCGCATGCGCAAACGAAGCTTGTCAGGGTTATATCAGGTTCAATCTATGATGTGGCTGTAGACATTCGTCCAAGCTCTCCGACTTTTGGTCAATGGGTTGGTGTTACTCTAAGTGCCGCCAATAAGCGCCAGCTGTTAGTTCCACAGGGCTTTGCCCACGGTTTCTGTACATTAGAGCCGAGGACGCAGGTGCTATATAAGGTCGATGCCTATTATTCGCCGCAGCATGACAGAGGAATTCTGTGGAGCGATCCAGCAATCGGCATAACGTGGCCTACGACGTCTCCGATTTTATCATCGAAGGATGAAAAGCACCCTGTATTGAAGGTTGCGGAGGTTAATTTTTGACGGAAATTAAGTCCTAATGCTGGAAGTCGAAAGATGGTGCTTTTTAATATCATTCTTAGGTATAATGAGAACATAACGCTTTATTTTGAAAAGGAGCGGATGTCGTGGCTGAGATGACGGATCGTGAGTTTTTAAGTACAATATTGGGTAGAATCAATGAAATTGGTGCAGATATAACATCGATGAAAGACCGACTTGAAAGTATGGATAGAAGATTAGGCCGAGTAGAGGACACATTACAAGAAGTTAAACAAGTTCAAATTCAGCAGGGTGAGCAAATCGCAGGCATTGCAGTGACGATGATGGAGCATGCTGCCAGCATTCGAACACTGAAATTAGTCAAATAAGAGCAGGATTAGAGATCATTCTAATTCTGCTCTTTTTCCTAACTAAGTCATGAGGCATCCAACAGCAACTCTTTTCAAGGTCAAGCCCCAACTCGTCTGCATAATCGAACAAGTCCCCTCATATGCATGTACTATGTTGATGTTAATCATGAGTGAGGGGATGATCGAATGCGCCGGGTCACATGGATGGTAGCAGTGGTAATGTGCGTAGCATTGATTCTCGCAGGGTGCGGGATGGGTAAAAAGGATGCAGGATCTATCGTAAAGGATTTGGATCATGTGATGGGTAAGTCGAGCAGCTATCAAGCATCAGGCAGCATGATTCTTAACACGGGGCAGCAGCCACAGGAGTACTCGGTGGAGGTTGCGTATTCGCCGGAGCATTTCTATCGGATTTCCCTGACAAATGCAACGAAGGATGTTACTCAGATTGTTCTGCGTAATGAAGAAGGCGTGTTCGTCTTGACGCCGCATTTGAAGAAGAGCTTCCGCTTCCAAAGCGATTGGCCTGAGAATCAAGGTCAAGTGTATCTGTTCCAATCTCTAGCGAAGAGTATCATTGCGGATAAGGATCGCCAATTCACGACGGACAAGGATGCCTACGTGTTCGATGTCGCCGCGAACTATCAGAATGAACAGCTTTCCCGCCAGAAAATCTGGCTGAATAAGAAAACACTCGCGCCTTCACAAGTTCAAGTGTCAGACGCGAATCAGAATGTGTTGGTGCAAGTGAATTTCACGAATTTTGAATTCGATACGTCTTTCGATAAGGATTATTTCCAAATGGAGCGCAATATGACTAGCTGGAATTTGCAGCAAACGATGCCGACCATGTCTGATGTTGCTGTCACGGATGCGGATCACCCAGCAGCAACTGGGGACAAATCAGTAACGGACAAAAACCTGTCCGCGACTGGTGGACAATCCGATCAATCCAAAGCCACGGGTGCGACGAAGCCTGATGCGACGAAATCGGCGTCAACAGCTGCCAAAGCGCAAAAAATTGGTATTGTTGAGCCGTACTACTTGCCTAAAGATGTTGTGAAGCAAGACATCAGTGATATGAAGCTTGGTGAGGATGCCGCGGTGCTTTTACGATATAAAGGGAAATATAGCTTCAATTTGATTGAGGTTAGACCGCAAGCGAAATCCGTAGCGTTGCCACCAGGGGACATCGTAGATCTTGGGTTCACCGTTGGGGTGATCACGGGGAATGAGTCGAAGGATGAGCCTAGAACACTTACTTGGACGAACGATGGTGTTGAGTTCCGTATGTTCACGGGCGATATGCCAGTAAATGAAATGATTCAAGTCGCGATGGCAACAGACGGACAGTCTGGGAAATAATCTCGATTTTATGTAAAAAGAGAAAGGCTCTGCACCTATGGTGCAGGGTTTTTTCGCATCTATAGTAATAATATTCGCAACAAATTTACAAGAAGATTTAACCAACTCCCACGAACGGTCGTTTTTTTGGTATAATGCAACTTTGGAGCGAATAGATAATTGGAGTGTTTGAGATGAATACAATTGATAATTTAACATGGGAAGAGCAACGGCAGTTTTGGGAAAATGAGACGAAAGCTTTTGCGACGTTTTTGAATGATGAAGGAAAGTTGAAGCAAGAAACGGCTAACAAACATGTGGATCGCATGGACTTCGTGATGACGGAATATTTTGTGCGTTACGGAATTAGCTATGAGGATGTACAAGGTGAAACGATTGTCGATTTTGTAGGCCGTTTCTTAATCAGCCATGTGCTCAGCACAAGTGCATCCGATATTGGGGCTTATTTGACGTCTTTCAAAAAGTGGATTCAATTCCTGCAGGCGACATCAAGAATTTCAAAAGTACAATCTGCTTCTCTAAATGAAGTATGTAAATATAAATCTTATTTCGAAGAACGTTTCGAGCAGTACATGGAAGCTGACAATGACTACGCACTGGAGCGTTGGTTGAACTCGAATAACATAGAAGATCATATCGAAGAACAGACGCCGCCTGCCAAAAGGAAGTTGAACCCACTGGTGGTTGACCCGAAGCTGCTTCAGCTTTGGATGGATGGGCATACGACAGTACCGCAAATCGTTCAGGAATTTAGAGCGTTTCTGGAGGCTGTACAGGACGGGAAGAATGTCAAATTGTCCGCTGCGCGCAAGCATTTGCCGCGGAAGTTCTGGAGCGAGTTCGATCAGCAGCAGAATCTGCAGCTTTTTCGTAAGCCAACACTGAATCAGGACCAAGAGCCGGTGTATCAATTCTTTTTCTATGTAGCGTTAGTATTAGGAATGACAGTAGAAGGAACACAGCTTACGGTAAATGCGAAGCAAGTGGCTAATTACTTGTCGCTTTCGGAGCAGGAACAAGCCGCTGTTCTCTTGGATGCGCTCTGGAATCGCGTGAACTGGGGGATTCTCGAGGAAGTTAACGAAGGCGGTCGTCCAGAAGATATTCAGGCTTGGAGAAGAGCCATCGCAAGTGTGTTAGCAAGCTGGCCAGTTGGACATGAGCATAATGTGAAAAAAGAATGGGATAAGCATCGACAATCTGGGATCCTGCTGAATACGAGTGTTGATGTGTTTTTACATGCAGTCGCCACAATTTTGGTGCGTTTCGGATTGATCCGTGCTGTGTACCTTCCAGATGCTGAAATGAAATATGCCAATGAAAGACAACCAGTAGTTATGACGGTACTAGAATCAGGCAACCGCGTATTCCGCTATTTTGTGAATGAAGCGGCTTATGTCCTGAAGAGTGCCCCAACATCTGCTTCTGAACAAAGCAAAATTGGACGTAATGACCCTTGCCCATGCGGCAGCGGCAAAAAATACAAAAAGTGCTGCTTGTAAGCACTATTACGTAATGAACAGCATTTTGAAATCAGAATCAACATAAATTTACTTGGAAGTGGATAGAAGAGGTGAACGCTGGTGGATGCTTTTTATCGTCCCACGTGGGTGGAAATATCGTTAGATGCGCTGCGAAGCAACATTGAACATTTTCAGAAGGTACTGCCTGCGGGCATGAAGCAGATGGCAGTCGTTAAAGCGGATGCTTACGGACACGGGGCTGTAGAAGTATCCAAAGAGGTTCTCGCCGCGGGTGTGGATTATTTGGGTGTCGCCTTCTTTGATGAGGCGTTGGAGCTCCGAAATGCGGGGATCACTGCGCCCATACTTGTACTCGGCTACACGCCACCTGAGGGGATTAATCGGGCACGGGAGCTGGATGTAACCATTGCGGTGTATAGTCGTGATGTGTTGGAAGCGCTGCGTGAGCAAGGACGTAAGCAGGAGAACGCGGCACGGAAAAAGTTGAAAATCCATATCAAGCTGGATACCGGTATGGGGCGACTTGGCTTGCACACGGAAGCAGATGCAATTCCTTTTATCGAGGAAGCATTAACGCTGCCCGATGTGGAAGTGGAAGGTCTGTTCACACATTATGCGAATGCAGATGAGGTCGATAAGACTTATACGCTGGAGCAGTATGCCCGGTTCGAGCGGATTGTGAGCTATTTTACAGATAAAGATGTGAGCTTCCCTTATATTCACGCTGGCAATAGTGCGGCGGCCATTGATTTGCCAGGCTTGACCTATTCGATGGTGCGTCTCGGGATTTCAATGTATGGTCTCTATCCTTCTGAAGATGTTGATCAAACGAAGATCGAACTAAAGCCAGTGCTGAGCCTGAAAACAGGGATTGTCCACCTCAAAACGCTGCCAGTGGGCTCAGGTGTCAGTTATGGAACGATTTATCACACCAAGGGTGATGAGCAAATTGGGACATTGCCGATCGGCTATGCGGATGGGTATTCGCGTATGCTTTCGGGTAAAGCGGATGTACTGGTTCGTGGCAAAAGAGTGCCAATCGTCGGCAGAATCTGTATGGATCAATGTATGATCAACGTATCGGATGTGTCGGACGTGCAAGCACTGGATGAGGTTGTCCTCATCGGCGAGCAAGGTGAAGAACGAATTACCACGGAAGATGTGGCTCGTCTGCTTGGGACGATCCCTTATGAAATCATTTGTATGATTTCACACCGTGTAGCACGTGTCTATGTACGAAATGGGGAACGAGTTGAAGCTTTAAATCCTCTCATGCGACACCGTTATTAGGACGGGGCAAAATACTTCATGAATTTACCATGTGAATTTTGCAGGCATGGAAGAGGGATTCACAAATAGCGTATAGAATACTTAGTAATAACAATCTTATATCTTAAGGTGTAACATATTTGATATACCAGAGGCATATATTCTATTGTATAATTTGGTTTTTGGAATGACATACTGGTAATATTGTCTTTGTATCGTTTCTGGGGGTGCGAGAGTGTGAGCAATGCGCATAATACGAAAAGGATCATGATTAGCTTGCCTGACAACCTGTTGCAAGAAGTGGACGGGATTGTTGAGAAGGAGAACTCCAATCGGAGTGAATTCATTCGTCAGGCAATGAAGCTGTATTTAATTGAACGCAAAAAGCGCAGTCTACGCGAATCCATGCAGCGTGGGTATATGGAAATGGCGAAAATAAATCTCAGCATGGCATCTGAAGCTTTTCAAGCGGAGGAAGAAGCGGACGATACGCTTGATCGCTTAGTAAGCGGGGTGTAAGACGTGATTGTGAAACGTGGCGATGTATTTTTCGCAGATCTTTCGCCGGTCGTGGGATCGGAGCAGGGAGGAGTCCGTCCTGTTCTAGTGATCCAAAATGATATCGGCAACCGCTTTAGCCCCACTGTGATTGTTGCAGCGATTACAGCTCAAATCCAAAAGGCAAAGCTTCCCACGCATGTGGAAATCGATGCGGAGACGCACGGTTTCGATCGAGATTCGGTCATTCTGCTTGAGCAAATCAGAACAATCGACAAGCAGAGGCTGACGGACAAAATTACGCATTTGGATGAAGAAACGATGCGAAAGGTTGACGACGCTTTGCAAATTAGTGTGGGACTGATAGAGTTTTGAATAAGGTCTGGAACGGACGAGGGCGATTGGGTACCCTCGTTTTTTGGTTTGTACATAGGTATACATACGTTGAATAGAGGAGAGGTATGACTGTGGCAAATGTGGACGAGCTGAATGTGAAATCAGGGTCAGAAGGACAAGCAGTAGAGGGGCAAAAACCAAAAGCAAGTGAGTATGAGGCACCGAAGGAGAAGATACAGGTTCCTGCGGAGAAGAAAGCGGAGATTCAGGAGCGGATCCTGAAGCAAATCTCCGCTGAATTGCAGCTGCCTAGCGACAAAGTGAAGACAACGATGGAGCTGCTGGATGAGGGCAACACGATTCCGTTTATCGCGCGTTACCGGAAAGAGATGACGGGCGAGCTCGACGAGAACCAGCTGCGAGATATCGAGGAACGCTTGCAGTATTTGCGTAATCTCGAGGATCGGAAAATCGAGGTTGTTCGATTAATCGATGAGCAGGGCAAACTGACGGACGAGCTGCGCAGCTCGATTGAGCGTGCTGTGAAACTGCAGGAAATCGAGGATCTCTACAGACCTTACCGCCAGAAGCGGAAGACGAGAGCTAGTGTTGCGAAAGAGCGCGGTTTGGAGCCGCTGGCGATGTGGATTTGGAAGCAGCCTCGTCAAGGCTCACTGGAGCAAGAGGCTACGCGTTACATTAACGCGGACAAGCAGGTTGGAAGCGCCGCAGAGGCGATTCAAGGCGCGATGGATATCCTGGCGGAGAATATCGCGGATGACGCGAAAATACGGGCCTGGGTGCGTCGATACACGCAGGATAACGGCATTATGCGGACAGAGGCCAAGGATGCGAAGGCAGAGTCTGTCTATGAGATGTACTATGCCTATCAAGAGCCTGTGAAGCGCCTGCCGCCGCACCGTATTCTCGCGATTAATCGCGGGGAGCGGGAAGAGATTCTGAAGGTTGGTTTAGATGTACAACCAGATAAAATTCACGACTACATGCTGCGTCAAATCGTGAGAGGTGATTCGGTTGTAAGAGATGTGTTACGCAACATTGTAGAGGATGCTTATAAGAGATTGTTAGCCCCTTCCGTCGAGCGCGAGGTGCGCGGTGAAATGACGGAGATGGGCGAGGAGCAGGCGATTAAGATTTTCGCGGAAAATCTGCGGAACCTCCTGCTGCAAGCGCCCATCAAGGGCCATGTGGTGCTTGGTGTCGATCCAGCCTACCGGACAGGCTGTAAGCTGGCCGTCATCGACGACACCGGTAAAATGCTTGAAATCGCCGTGACCTACCCAACGCCACCGAATAATAAGGTGGCGGAAGCGAAGGCGAAGTTCAAGCAGCTGATCAGCACATACAGCGTGGAGCTGATTGTGATCGGGAATGGGACGGCGTCCCGTGAAACGGAGCAGTTTGTTGCGGAGCTGATCGGTGAGATCAAGGAGCGGAAGCTCAAGTACTTGATCGTCAGCGAAGCGGGCGCGAGCGTGTACTCCGCGTCGAAGCTAGCGCAGACGGAGTTCCCTGAGCTCGACGTCGCCGAGCGCAGCGCGATTTCCATCGCGCGGAGGCTGCAGGACCCGCTCGCGGAGCTTGTAAAAATCGAGCCGAAAGCGATCGGCGTCGGGCAGTACCAGCATGACGTTTCGCAGAAACGTCTTGACGAGAACTTGAAGGCCGTCGTAGAATCGGCCGTTAACCATGTCGGGGTGGACTTGAACACGGCGTCCCCGTCCTTGCTTTCGTATGTGTCGGGGGTCAATGCGACACTGGCGAAAAACATCGTGAAGTATCGCGAGGAGAATGGCAAGTTCAGCTCCCGCCAGGAGCTGTCGAAGGTTCCGCGCCTCGGCGCGAAATCCTTCGAGCAGTGTGTCGGGTTCATGCGGATTGCGGGCGGCCGGAACCCGCTCGACAACACCCCGATCCATCCGGAGTCTTACGACGTGGTAGATCGGCTGTTCAAGGAGCTGCGCATCGAGCTCGCGCAGCTTGGTTCACAGCAGCTCCTAGCGCTGCTGCAGACGCTGGAGCCAGAGGAACTGGCTCCTAAGCTTGGCGTTGGTGTCCCGACGATGCGGGACATCCTAGACAGCCTGCAGCGGCCTGGGCGAGATCCGCGGGACGAAGTCCCTGCGCCGATCTTCCGCACAGACGTGCTGCAGCTGGAGGACCTTGTGCCGGGCATGGAATTGACCGGCACGGTGCGTAATGTGATCGACTTCGGTGCATTCGTCGATATCGGCATTAAGAACGATGGGCTGGTGCACATCTCCCAGCTCAAGAACGGCTTCGTGAAACATCCGATGGATGTGGTTTCCGTTGGAGATATCGTCCAAGTATGGGTACTGAACGTGGACCAGAAAAAGGGCCGCGTCGGCTTAACCATGAAGAAGCCGCAATAATAGGTGTAGGATAGTACCGAGTTGTTGGGAATTGTTAGTTGAATGTTCGTAGAGGCAGTTGGGAGTTAGGTCCCAACTGCTTTTTGCGTACCTTCGTGGTTGCTGATCTGTAACTCCTTGCTATCGGTTTCACCAGCCCCCGCCTACTTCTGAGCCCCTCCCACCTCCTTCACCAAATAAGTCGTCGAATATCGCTGGCCAGCGACAAGTGAAAGTATTCCTTCCATCGAGAGGCGGATGAGCCACTCAGCAGCGATACGAATGTTCACATTACACTCCGCTGCGACTTCTTGAAGCCGAACTTTGCCATTACGCCGATTGGCGATTTGAAGAATAAACTGCTTCCGCAGCTCCCAAACGTCCGCCTCAAGCTCAGCGATGGTGAGGGGATGCGGTTTACTGCTAGTTGATGACCTTCGTTGTTCCAGTGGGATCACGTTGCTTTTGAAGCGGGCAGAGGTGCTTTCCTCGTCCCGCAGGCGGTTTTTCTTTCTTCTCTGCTGATGCTTCTCGCGCATCCTACGTAGCCACTGACTACTATTTTGCTGCATGTCATTAAGCCCCCTTTTTTAGCCAATACGCAAAAAAAGCACAAACGAACGGCAGAAGAAACTGCAAGTTCGAGTGTGCTTCACTCAGGTTTTGGAATTTGTTTGTATTTTGCTTTTACTATTTGTTACATTTATTTACAGTATAGAGGGCATATTTCAAATATGCAACTATTTTTCTTCCAATGTTTACTCTTGCTATTTGTGCTCTTATGTATCCATGGCAAAAAAGCCAGCACTTGTGGCACAAGTACTAGCTTTTTGATCAAAATTTACGTTTGCTCGGTCCGTCCGTCGATTGGCTGTCAGGCCACTCCTCTTGTGAGCGGCGAGTGCGGTAAAAGTACCAGCTATCATTCAATAATCGGATTTGTCTAAGGTTTTTGTTCTGGAAGGCACGCATTAATTGATTACAAAGCCATTGAGGCATATGCCCATCCCCTTCTTCGCCATGTACTTATAGCATATGAAGGTTTAGGAAATTGGGTGCAGGTCCTTTATTTTTAGAGCTCAAATTCCTCTTCGTACCACTGCTCAAGCTGAGCTTGCAATGCGCGGATTTCAGTGAGCAAGGAAATCAAAGGATACGATTTTTCTTGGATGCCTGCGAATGTTTTTTCGAGACCATTGATGTAATCCAAGCCTTGAATCAACGTATATGTGGCACCGATCAATTCCAAGTCATCACATTCAGCAATAACGCGTGGAAGTTGGGGGATATGATCAGCAGTCAACTTCTCTAATTCCTTGTGCAAACGTTGGTTCAAAGCCGTTAATTGATAGGAATAGGAGGAAGGCATTTCGACGAATTCCAGTTGCTGGTCAAGCTTCAATATCGCATAGCGCATTTGTGGCATGGGAACGGTTCAAATCCTTTCTGTATAGGGCGTTCGATCTTCTTTTCTACTTGACAGTATAGCCGTACATACGGTACAAATTCAAGTAAGAACTTGTCATTAGCCGTGCGCGTGACTTGTCATTGGGAGTGTTCGTGGATGGAAGATCGAGAGCTGCAGCAATGGATCGAGCAGATTTCTATGGAATCGTTTGGACGACCCTTCGTTCATCAGGCGCGTTTTAACCGAAGATTGCGGTCGACGGGTGGGCGTTATTTTATGAAATCACACGATATTGAGATCAGTTGGAGTCAGTGGGAGACCTACGGCCGAGATGAAATCGAGAAGATTATCAAGCATGAGCTGTGCCATTATCATTTGCATATTTTGAAGCGAGGCTACAAGCATCGTGATCATGATTTCAAAACCTTGCTAGCCCAAGTTGGTGGTACCCGATTTTGCCAATCATTACCTCGACCCAAAGCGAAACAAGCCTATAAATACAGGCTGGAGTGTGTGAATTGCAAGACGGAATATTTTCGTAAGCGTAAAATGGATGTACGTAAATTTGCCTGTGGGAATTGCAGGGGAAAATTGAAATCGTATACACTTGACTTACCGGCCCCTTCGTAATAAAATAAAACTTGTTCATTCCCTGATAGCTCAGTTGGTAGAGCACTCGACTGTTAATCGAGTTGTCACAGGTTCGAGTCCTGTTCGGGGAGCCATATGGAGAGATACCCAAGTGGCTATAAGGGGATCCTCTGCTAAGGGATTAGACTGCGTAAGCGGTGCGAGGGTTCGAATCCCTCTCTCTCCGTCACGAAATAAGTTCAATGGCAATCTTGCCGTTGGGCTTATTTTTGTTCACCTCAATCTCAACCTAATCTAACAATTTTCTAATACCCGTTAAATGTTTGTCCTCTATAGTGAATAAAAAAAGCTTCACGATGGAGGAACGCCCAGTGACTAAATTATTTTCGATACGTGTACGTCTCATCCTATTGCTATTGATTCCATCCCTGTTATATTTAGGCACGAGTGTGTATCTGCTACAGATAAACAAGACCAATACGGATGAACTAACCTCATCATTGTATGAGACATCCGAGAGGAGCACGTCACTCATTCTGAATGCCGATCGTGATATGTATCAGGCCTTAACTGCCTACCAGCTGTTAGTATCGGGCATGTTAACGGCAGAAGAGAAGACGGCTCAGCTGAAGGCGCTCAAAGACAATATTGATCAAACGCATACAAGGGTCGGTCAGGCTGTTACCATTTTAAAAGATAAGCAATTACTGCAAACCGCACAAGCTGAGAAGAACGTGACGATTGAGCAAAGTGCAGCGAGCTTCCAGGTTTCCTTCGATCAGTGGGTCAAAGAAGCGAATGCGGTTGTTCAAGCGGGGAGCATGGCAAAGGGTTCAATGTCGTTGCCCAAGAAATCCGTAAACTAGCAACACAATCGATCGAATCGGCTGATGGCATCAATCAGTTAATTCACGAGACGAGAGTCGAGATTGAAAGTGTATCTCAGTCGATGAATGCGACCAAGCAGGAAGCGAGCGCAGGCTCACAAATGATGCAGGAAGTGAACCTAAGCTTCGAAACGATCATGCAATCCGTGACGCATATCGTAACACAGATCCATGAGACATCGGCTATTACACAGCAAATGTCAGCAAGCTCGGAAGAAATTTCTGCGACGATGGATCATTCTGCTGCAAGTTCGTCTCAGATTCTTACGAGATCTCAAACTGTAGCAGCGGCTACTGAGGAGCAGCTTGCGATGATGCAGAACATTGCTGCTGCGTCGGAACAGCTGAGGTCTGTGGTGAATACGTTGAATGAATCCGTGTCTTATTTCAAAATTAAATAGTGGAATGAAATAGGGGCGCTTTCATGGTTTTTCTAACGTGGACATGGGGCTCCTTATTTTTCATTGTTT
This sequence comes from Paenibacillus sp. J22P143, assembly GCF_059692035.1. Taxonomy (NCBI): domain Bacteria; kingdom Bacillati; phylum Bacillota; class Bacilli; order Caryophanales; family Paenibacillaceae; genus Paenibacillus; species Paenibacillus sp. J22P143. The sequence continues at coordinate 138,256 of NZ_JCAUAQ010000005.1, read as the reverse complement.
GACTGGATTTGTTTCCATAAATTGGGCTTGTCAACGGAAGCGGAATCCTTTATAATAAAACTTGTCGTCCTTACTGAACTGAATTGTTCAATGATGATATTATGGCCCGTTGGTCAAGTGGTTAAGACACCTCCCTTTCACGGAGGTAACAGGGGTTCGAGTCCCCTACGGGTCATTGTTTTATCTCTCTTGCGGTCGTGGTGGAACGGCAGACACACCATCTTGAGGGGGTGGCGCTCACAAGGCGTGGGGGTTCAAATCCCCCCGACCGCATCCCGTAAGGCTTTACAGGTTTTATAAGGTTAAATTTAGATAGTGTGCATACCTGCACATGATTTCGATAAATTAGACCACTTACCTATCAGAACATTAAATTCTGATTAGGGAGTGGTTTTTTTGTTGCTAAAGTTTGCAATCCAAGAGTTCAAAGATGATCGTGAATACAAAAACTTGTCACCTAGAACGATTGAATCTTATCTAATGACCTTGAACGAGTTTCGTTCGAAATTCGTTTTATTCCTAATTCAAACCATCGTGGATACGGTGCGACGAGTTTACTTCGTAATGGTGAATACATTTACAGAGCAAAACATATCAGAAAAGAAGGTATTGTTAAGGAGAGCAATTGAAAAGTATCTTGAAGATAGATAGGACAGATAATCACCCTGCACTATTTATCAGCAACAGGCAAGAGCGAATTAGTGTTAGAAGCGTTCAGCATCTAATGGAGACATGGTCACAATGCCCATCAGACACGTCACAGCTTCATTACAGGACTTGTTAGGGCAGGTGAGGACATTATAGTGTCATTCAGAGTCTTAGTGGTCACAGTTCAGCAGATATGATATTGCGTTATAGTATGCCTAGTGAGGAAGATAAACAAAGAGCAGTTGAGCGTATATTTAAGGATTAGCCACCAGAAATGGTGGTTATTGTTTTTCTTGGAGAGGGTGGGGGGGGGGGGGGGTTACATCAAAATGAAGTTGTTTGAATGGTGAAAGGGTCATAGCACTTCCACCGCTCGACTATGAGTGAAATTTGAAGCGATACGGTAAAGAATGGAATACCATTATATGGTATAATTGAGAAAATCAACAACAGTACATAAGATAGGGATGGTATATATGCTTGATTGGATTGAGGAGTTTAAACCAACAGATAAAGGTTTGAAGCAAATACATCATAGACGACGATTTAATTTAAAAAAGGTTTCCTTTGCATCCCCTGCAACTATGACTGAATTAGCACGATTACTTTCTGCTGGCAGTGTGCTTTTAGCAGACAATATGATGAATGTCTATTCTGCGAAAGATGAAACTGCTCGTAGTCTGATAATGAATGACATTGCACCTCATTTTGAAGATGTAAAAATTGTTTATGTTGAAGATGAAATTGATGTTGTTAATATGCAATATCTAAAGAAAGATTCAAAAAAAATGTTTAACAGCACAAACACTGGAATTATTCAGGTTATACATGACTTATTTAGAACTAATGACATGAGTATATGGACAGATGGTAAAAAAAGAGAACTTACTCGTTACTCCGTTAAACTCAATGCGTTAAATAAGTATGATATTGACAATACAAATGACATTCAGGATTTTTTCACAAAGGGATATTTTGACTTGGGTGAGGAGTTTTGCTTTATTCCAACAGGTTGGACGCTTGTAGATGAATTGAAAGAATCAATATCATTGAGGTTCTTTGCCACTTTTATTCCATGTATAACTTTAGTTGTTGATGCGAGTAACAAGCAAGTAGTGGGGATATTGCTTTCAGGGGATTGAGGGATGAATAGACAGATGAAAGAATGATTTTATGACGATAAAAATTTATTGATTTGACATCTATTGCTTATGTTGAACTTGTATTATTTCCTGATTATAGAGTGACAATTCTCTATTTTTGGTAAGAAAACATAAGAATGGAGGTTTGGAAGTGAAAAGGATATATAAATTTTGGGATACCTTAATAATCCTAGCTATCATATTTCTATTGTGGTGGATAAAATCTTTCGGAAATGAACTTACATTCAAGAAGTCAATAAATTTGGTTTTTGTTACATTATTAGTCATTGCATTGGCTAGGTCAATTTACGTTTATCTTTCAGATAAATCAATGAATAACCTCATAGTGCCAGCTTCTTTATTGATAGCAATCATAGGTATTATATTTAATGTGTTCAATATCATATTGACAATTCTTATGTATTTATGGGTAGGGTTGACAGGTTACAATTTTTACAAACGACAGAGAAGAAAATAATCAATGTAATTGCTAGTTTATTGATTCTATTTTTTGTAAGTACTAGATTTATCCAGCGAGGTAAGAAGATGAAAATATTAAAGAAGAGAGTCATTTTAATCTGCCTTCAACTAATTCCCCTTGGTCCCTTTTGGTTTTTTGGATTTTCTCTTCTATTTGAGTTTAAAGATGTATGAAAGCAAGTTCCTACGTAATGAAAGCTGACATTTACTAGGATGCAGAAATTAAAATGCAAAGTAAAACAAAGGTGGCTAAAGACTTTGAAATTTAAATTTAAATTCAATAATAATCCAGCATGGTTTAATATAGTTGCTGTTTTAACGGCAATCGTCTCGTTCATTGGAATATATCATATACAAAATCAATACTATCGAAGCTTCAGTCAGTTTACAATGGTCATTTTTTGTATATCTTACGCAATTAAAGAAAGGAAATCAAATCTATTTTACACTTTCTTGTTTTGTTTCTTAGCTATTGTTTTTCTTTATTTATCATGGAGTACTCTACAACTTCCACAAAGATAAAATAATTTATAACTCATTTCTCATAACAAATCAGGTTAGGCAAAATGAAAGCACGATTTTATTTGAATTATGGAGGTACTAATGGTTATATATAAAAACCCGATATGGGTGTTGCCATGGGTGGCGCTCACAAGGCGTGGGGGTTCAAATCCCCCAACCGCATCCCAGCTTTACAAGCCTAAACCCGTACCTTCACCCATTCCATTCGACGGCGATTGTTGCATCAATCACAAGGTCGATATCGGTAATCAGGATAAGTACCTTTTCTTAAAACAATGGCTAGTTTACCTGTTATTGTATTTCGAGAAATCGTATAGACGACGGTTTCTTCTTCCAGGTCTGAAGACTGTAGAACAGCTCTAACTACAAGTCGGTTGCTTGCACGGCTTATAACAGTAAGTCGAACAACTCGCTGAGGTAAAGGTCCTGTATCTCCTGCTGGTATATACAGTCTTCCGCGAATGGATCGTGCACCAGTAGAACAAATCATTCGTGTAGTGTAGAGCGTATTCCAATATTGGCGAAAATAGGCCGCTACTTTAGCACGAGTTGAAAATTTTATTGGAAGTCTAAAGTATTGATCACCTCGTATAACGATAGATTGCTTTTCTGCTGAGATAATGACATCCTCCCAAGCTAACTCTGCATTTCGAATAAAAGATATAAGTTCACTCCTTGTCGGTACAGCCATGGAAATCCCTCCACTGTAAATATAGTTAGTGTTGTTCTATCCATTAAAATATGCAAGGGATATTGTTAAAGATTGTACGTATATTCTCGGCCATTCACATATGTTCATCCTTTTCAGATACTTAAAGTAGGTAGGTGAATTTATCAGGATGTGGGTCGAAAACAAACATGAACACCAATGGGTTGAAGAATTGTCTCTTAGGAACTATATTAAATGACGTATGGTCGTAATAGGCAGAGTTATATTTGGTCAGTGAATGAGGTTGGAATGGAAGAACATTAACAAAGGAGCACCCTATGGATCCGAAAGTCAAACAAGCTTTAGAGATTGCACTTTACAACTGGCAGTCAATGACCACGTATCAAAGCGATGAGAAGGAAGCTGTTGCAGATCAATTTCAATCTTCGTTCTATGTATTCATTGACGCGGTCCGCGATTGGGTACTCCGTCAAAACACCGTGCCTCTAACATTGGATGATATGCTTGAAATCGATATGATTCAAGCTATATTCGACCTGCTTCCTGCTCCATTGCATCTGAATTTCGAGACCGAAATAGAATTAATTATCGATCGTGTTGAACGTGTTGATGAAGATAAATACGATTAATGACAAGAAAAATCCAGCTCAGCCCATGTCACACTAAATAAAATTGACTAAGGAACTGGAGGTAAAGCCATGAACCAACTGACCATGAAATCAACTGATTTGACTCAAGTAAATATAGATAAACTTGCTGATCTGTTCCCTAACGTCATTACCGAGGCAAAAGATGAATATGGAAAGCTCAAACGAGCAGTCGATTTTGACTTACTAAAGCAGGAGCTATCTGATTTTCTAGTTGAAGGTGACAAAGAACGATATCAATTGACTTGGCCGGGCAAGAAAGAAGCCATTCTCAAAGCGAATAAGTCTATTAATAAGACATTGAGGCCTGTAAAAACAGAAAGCATCGACTGGGAAGGTACTCAAAATCTCTATATTGAAGGTGACAATTCAGACGTATTGAAGCTTTTACAGGAATCTTACATAAACAAAGTTAAATGTATGTATATTGATCCGCCATACAATACTGGCAAAGATTTTACCTATAAAGATGATTTCAAGGAATCGGTGGATGAATATTTAGCAAAATCGGGACAGGTCAGTGAAACAGGGATTCGATTGCTTCAGAATACGGAGACTAACGGTAGGTTTCATAGTGACTGGTTATCTGAAATGTATCCAAAGCTAAAACTAGCAAGAAATTTGCTTAGAGAAGATGGCGCTATCTTTATCAGTATCGACGACAATGAGATGCATAACTTGAGAAAGGTATGTGATGAGATATTCGGGGGTGAAAACTTTGTTGCCTCCATTGTCTGGCAAAGGGCATTTGCTCCCAAAAATGATGCTAAATACTTTTCAGTTAGCCATGACTATATCCTTGTATATGCCCGCAATATTGATAATTTCAATATTAAACTATTAACAAGATCAGCAGAAACCAATAGTAGATATAAGAACCGCGATGGAGATCCCAGAGGTGCATGGGCTCCTGATAATCTAACCGTTAAAACCTATTCTGAAAATTATAATTATGCAATAACAACGCCAAGTGGTAGAGAGATTTATCCTACTAATGGAAGGTGTTGGTTTACCTCAAAAGAAAAAATGAAGAAACTAATGGATGATAATCGAATCTGGTTTGGGAAATCGGGTAGCAATACACCTCGATTAAAAAGATTTCTAAGCGAGGTTCAGGACGGGATGGTACCACTGACCATATGGTTGCATCAAGAGGTCGGACATAATCAAGAGGGCAGGCAAGAGGTTAAAAGGTTATTTGATAATAAAGGCTATTTTGATGGGCCTAAACCGACACGCTTATTAAAGAAGATTCTGCAGATTTCGAATTGCAAGAATGACGACATCATATTGGATTTCTTCTCCGGTTCTGCAACAACAGCTGACGCGGTCATGCAGTTGAATGCTGAAGATGATGGCAATCGCAGATTTATTATGGTGCAATTACCAGAAGCTATAGATGAACAGTCGGAAGCATTTAAAGATGGGTATAGAAACATCTGTGATATTGGCAAAGAACGAATTCGTCGTGCCGCCAAGAAAATTAATGAAGAAACCAAGGCATCGATTGACTATGGTTTTCGGGTTTATCGCTTGGATGATTTAGCTTCCAACATGAAAGACGACCGTACAGGTGAGGACTTGCTGATCCAGGTGATGCTAAGATGCGGCTTGGAACTGCCGTTGCCAATGGAAGCAAGAAACATGGAAGGCATGACCGTCCATTACGTTGCGGGTAATTCTTTAATCGCTTGTTTCGATGAAGAGGTATCCGAATCAGTCATGAAGAAGATTGCAGAGGATCGACCTCTTCGTGTTGTATTTCGTGGAAGCACATTCAGGGACGATTTTGCCCGAAATAACGTGGAAGAATTGTTCAAAATGCTCTCTCCACATACAGAAATTCAAGTGCTCTAAATAATAAGGCTAAGGAAAAAAAGTGAATGTAAAACGAAGTCGAATAAATATTACAAAATATTATTTGTCCTGAGAACATACATTCCATGACAAATAGATGACTCACTCCTATGATTTAATGGTAGTAATGATTTTACTATAATGAGTTTACACGGAGGCATTCATGAATATGTGGTCCAAATCAAGGAGGTGTTCGGATGCTCGCTGAAATCCACAATAAAATTTCCCGTTCTGGAAGCAATCTATCTGACCGGCTCGAGGATCAATTAACGGGCGATTTCTTTGGTGCTATTCGATATTTACCAATGGAGATGGGGCTTCACTCTGCTTTGTCCAAGGTCCAATTTATTTCGGATGGTGCAGCAATGAAGTGGAAACACGCTTTCGAAAACACCATTGGTTATGATTATGAGATAGATTTTTGGCGGAGGCATACGGAAGGTGAAATCGATCTGATCGTGAATTTGCCCGATACTATGATTGGTATTGAGGTGAAGTATAGAAGTGGTCTATCTTCAGACGATGAGGATCTTGAGGAATCCGTTGATCCCGAGGAAAGTAGACATCAACTCATTCGGTATTCACGTATGCTTGAAGATATAGGCGGCACAAAAAGTAAATATTTGATATTTCTAGCGCCATTTCAAATGATGAATTCCGTGCGGAAATCGATCGTGGATCGTTCTTTGCATATGGCTAGTGTGAATCTTGGATTCGTACCTTGGGAGGATGTTCTTGAATCAATAGAGAGCATTAGCCTTGAGTCCCTGGATCAGGGGCAACAGATAATTATTAGGGATTTGATAGCTTTATTGATAAAGAAAGAATTCTCGCGTTTCTCAGGCTTTTCCAAGGACGCATTAGCACCCATCACCAACGAAGTATACCAATTCAACAGCTTATCGCATAAGCGTATGTCGTGGCCAACCCAAGCCGTTAATCAGGAGGATGCGTATGTCTTTACAAATTAGCAAATCCAAAGGTGAAAATATTACCACAGCTGTTACCGTATTGAAAGAAACCTATAAGAGTTTAAACACATTATTCCATGAAATGGATCGGATTGCTGAAGAGGAAGGTTTTACAACGATAACGCCCAAATTTCTCAGATGGAAGTCTGACTCGGATTACGATGGCTGGTTAACGAATAACTTCATCAAGTTGTATCAAGTCTCAGGTAATTCCGTAATTCCCCACATGCAAGAACTGCAAGATGCAGATTTGTTTGGGGTGGAGGTTGATTTAGACGGAGAAGAATACCCTCAGATAGCCCTAACTAGATATACGTTTGACTATGCATGCTGGACCAGAATGCCTGCCATCTCCGACCATTGGCTCTTTTATCATCCTTTTCGTGATGATAAAAGCTTTGATATTGATGAATGTGATGGAATTTGGAAGAGTAAGCCTTACGCCAAATCTATAAAGAAATACTGGGGGATCCAGCGCGCTGTTAGTAGATCAATTCCACTTTTAGATGTGGATTCTTCTGAAGCTGTTCGCTCGCAGATCTTTCAGGAATTGTTGTTGTTGCCTTAGAGGAGTTCATGTGGAGTGAATTTTAGTTGGAATAATGATAAGACGACTTTGGGGTCGTCTTTTTGATTGTTTTCTAACTCACCTTGATGGTAAAGTGATCTCACAAGGTAGGGGAAATTTTATTTGAGCCACTTGACATCTCCGACAAACATGTCATAATGATAATATCAAATCAACAATATAAGTTTTGAAAGCAGGTGCCACAATGGACGCTAACGACAATCAATCCAACTACACTTCCCGTAGATATCGGACACCAGATGGCGCACCTAGTGACATCGTCATCTTTACCATTACCTCAACAGAGAAGAACACGACCAAAAAAGCGCTGCCCATTCGGGAACTGCAGGTGCTGCTGATTCAAAGAAAGCAATGGCCGTTTGAGGGACAATGGGCTTTACCTGGCGGGTTTTGCAAAGAGACAGAGAGTATGTATGAATGTGCTCGGCGGGAGCTTCAAGAGGAGACTGGCGTTGCTGATGTTCATATGGAATACCTTAACGTCTACAGTACACCCGGACGTGATCCAAGAGGTTGGATCATCTCTCACGTCTTCTTCGCCTTAGTTCACGAGAGGTGGTTGGCTGAAAGGCGCGCCGACACGGATGCGTCTGATGTGCGCTTATTTACTGTCGAGGAGGCCCTTGGGCTCGAGTTGGCTTTTGATCATAGGGAGATTTTGGCGGATGCTTTGCATCAAATTCAGACAAAGATGCTCACAACGACGATTGCCAAGGAGTTTCTTCCTGAAGAGTTCACCATTGGTGAACTGTATCAGGTGATCCAAACGGTAGCTCCGAATTTTGAGGAGAGTAACTTCATCCGCAAAATCACATCTACGCAAAGCCGCAAAGGCATTATTGAAGAAGCGGTGGATCGTAACGGGGAGCGAAAGCTTTCGAATCGCTACTCGCAGAGAGCAGCACAGTTATACCGGTTTACAGATCTGACGCCACAGCTGTCCATTTACAGCTAGGCGCTTCTCTTTTAACTTTTGATAATGTCATATTGAAGGTATTGTTCGCTGAGGGTTTAGACATAAGGAGGCGTTTTATATGATAAAAGTATGGTCATTACTGGCATTATTTATCTTTATGGTTGCCATTGCTATCTACACGTCATCTACGGCTATTGAAATCGTTGCGACTACGACAGGCTTATTGTGTGTATGGTTGACAGCTAAAGAACATATATGGGCATGGCCGATTGGTCTGGTCAATGTTGGTTGTTTCTTCTTCATGTTTTGGGAAGCCAAACTTTATGCGGATACGATGTTACAGGTACTTTTTTTCCTATTAAGTGTGTATGGTTGGATCATTTGGTTGACGAAAAGAGAAGGCACGAAGGTTCGCCCCACTCGCCAAATAACACCTCGGCTTATGTTCATTTTAAGCATATTGGGTGTGGTTGTGACCCTGCTCTGGGGCTATGTGCTACAAACGTACACGGATGCCTCGATCCCATATGCAGATGCTCTCATTGCCACACTTAGCATCATAGCGCAGTATTTACTCTCATCTAAAATACTAGAGAACTGGCTCATCTGGATTGCCGTCGACGTGATGTCGGTAGCCATGTATGCATATAAAGATTTGTACGCTGTAGCCTTCTTGTACCTTATTTTCTTGTTTATCGCCATTGCTGGTTATGTCGGATGGAAAAGAGACATACAACTCGTAGATCGGAGGCAGCCACGATGTTACAACACAGAACAGGCCTGACACTTGGGAAGTTCGCGCCGCTGCATGCGGGTCATCAATTCATGATGGAGACAGCGATCAAGGAAATGGATGAAGTGATCGTTGTCATCTACGATTGTCCCGAAACGACGGATATTCCTTTGCGAGTCCGTTCTAACTGGATTCGAACCCTCTATCCGCAGGTGCAGGTTATCGAAGCATGGGATGGTCCCCTTGAAATAGGAGATACGCCTGAAATTAAAAGCATGCATGAAGCCTATATACTGCGGAAGCTGGAGGGGCGGAAGATCACACACTTTTACTCCAGTGAGTTTTATGGAGATCACATGAGTGTGGCTTTGGGGGCGGAGAATCGTCAGGTCGATCCTGATCGGCACGCATTTCCGGTGTCTGGTACCCAAGTGCGGGATAAACCTTTTGACCATAGAAGGTTCCTGAGTCCGGTAGTTTATAAGGATATGATTGCAAAAGTTGTATTTCTTGGCGCTCCTTCAACTGGCAAATCGACACTTGTCGCTTATATGGCGGAACAGATGAATACCGTCTGGATGACGGAGTATGGCCGAGAATATTGGGAGAAAAACCAAGTGGACCGAAGATTATCGTTAGAGCAGCTGGAGGAGATTGCGGAGGGACATTTGGAAAGGGAAGAGCTTCTAATGAGCGAAGCACGAGATGTTCTCTTGGTCGATACCAATGCGATTACAACCTATATGTTCTCACACTACTATCACGGCAAGGCAACGCCGCGTTTAACTCAAATGGCAGTGAATGCAGCGTCACGGTATGATCTTGTTTTTGTATGCGATACGGATATTCCCTACGCGGATACGTGGGATCGCTCAGGAGAGGTACAGAGATTTGTGTTCCAGAAGCAGATTGTTGCCGATCTCCAAATGAGACAAATCCCCTATTTCCTGATAAAAGGCACTCTTGAAGAGAGAGAAGCAAGTGTAAGTAAGATTTTGAAGCAATATCGTAAATATCGTAGTTGGAGTGAATGTTTCATGACGCGTACAGCAAACGGTGGGAGGGAGTAATGAGTATGAATGAACACGACTTGTTGGATAAAATCAAAGGTGGATTGTATGGCGTAGCCGTAGGCGATGCTTTGGGTGGCACAACTGAATTCATGAGTGTCAGGGAAATTCAAGCGAGATACGGATATTTAACGGAGATTATTGGCGGGGGCGCTTGGCGATTAGAGCCAGGTGAAGTGACGGACGACACGATGATGACGTTGTGTGTAGCTGAGGGTATATTGGAGAATCCAAGGGATCCGCTAGAGGCTATTGGGGTTCAGTTTATGAATTGGTATCAATCGAGGCCCAAAGATATCGGCAACACGATCAGGCACACTTTTGAAAATTACGAAGGGAATTGGTTCGAGGCTGCCTATATAACGGATCTCGATTGGGGGCAGAGTGGGGGAAATGGCTCCTTAATGCGTTGCTTGCCAGTAGCGTTGGCGTATACGGACTTAGATGAGATCGAGCGCATATCCCATATGCAATCGAAGATGACCCACTATGATGAGAGGTGCAACCAAGCTTGTATCATCTATAATCGCATTGCTTTTCGACTGCTTCAGGGAGCAGACTTGAAAGCCGTGATCCAGCAGGAGCTGATCGGAACAGAGTATGAAGGTATGCTCACATCTGAGCCGAATTGCAAAGCAAGCGGGTTTGTCGTTCATACGTTTCGTTGGGTGCTCCACATATTGCTGGAAGCTTCCGACTTTAGTGAAGTTGTACAACGAGCAGCCAATTTAGGTGATGACTCCGACACGATTGGCGCCATTGCCGGTGGGTTGGCGGGCATTTATTATGGCTATGAGCAGATACCTGCTAAATATGCGGAGGCGATTTTGATTAGGGATCGGTTGGATGAGGTTGCGGAGCGGTTGGTTGGGGTTCGGGGATAAGCGCAGCGAAAACACAAAACGGGCTTACGAAAAGGACATGAATGATTTCTTTGTAACGATGACTGGAAGTGAAGCTTAATGTTATCAATACAAAAAAGAGAGTGGTGTCTTCCACCCATTCTCCATTAGCTTCAACCGCGAACATCCAATTCAACTGGATTCATAAACCGAGGTAAAATATGAGTTTGCTTGTTCATCCAACGACGGCGCGGTACTGAACCGTAATCGTTACGGTTGTCCCGACTCCCAATTCACTCTCATACTTGATCTGTCCATGCATACTTTTAATAATGCTGAACGCTAGGGCTGTCCCAATGCCGGTTCCCACTTCTTTTGTCGTAAAAAATAAGGTGCCGATTCTAGAAGTTTGCTCCTTCGTCATACCTTTTCCATTGTCCATAATGACGATTTGGGCGTAATGATCGTGACCAGTCAAGCAAATGGAGACCATACCTTCCGATGGTGTCGCTTCTACGGCATTTTTGATTACATTAATTAAAGCTTGCTGCAGTTGCCCTCGATCGGTTTCGATCACGATGTCATCTTGAAGATTCGAGCTTAGCACTACCCCATTGTTGGTCGCCATTGGTGTATAAAGCGAAATTACATTGTCGACAAGGTCAGTCAGTGAGAAGGATTCTACCTTTGTCAGCTTAGGTTTGGCAAAAAATAAGTAGTCTTTAATAATGGCTTCCGTTCTCTCCAGCTCACCCATTGCAATGTCCAAATAATTTGCATTTTTCCCGTTTTGATGTGGACGCATCATTTGAAGGAACCCTTTAACGACCGTTAAGGGATTACGGACTTCATGTGCCATGGAAGCTGCGAGCTGCCCTAATGTTTTCAGATTCTCGTTTTGCTGAATTTCCTGCTTCATCACAATCCGTTCATGGAATACTTCGAATATCATCGCAGAGAAATAACATGCCAAAACTTGGAAAAAACCAAACGAAATCATGCTGCTCATAGGGATTTGGTTGAATAAGATAACCCAGAAGCCCAGAAGCACAAGAAAAGGAATGAACGATATCATTAGCGTTCCACGCATGCGGTATTTGCCGGTTAACCCGACAATTTTTCTAGATGCAAACAAAATAAACACGAAGACCAATGTGATATAGATGTATCCAACTATTAGCGCAGGGCCGCCCAAATAGGTACGGTTCGCTATAATGAACAAGTAGATTACTGCCCCTGCAGTTGGCCCACCGTAAATCGTAGAAATCATGAGAGGAACATATCTTAAATCCCAGTAATAATGCTCGATTTGATATGAAAAAAGCATACAAAGTATAGACGATAATCCTTGGAACAAGCCTATGCCGAATGAAGACCGCACAAATCGCCATTTTTCACCGATCGCTGTAAGAATAAGAGTTGGAGCAAGAACGATTAGAATGTTGAGAAACAATTTTTCGATTAGCATCAGCTCGCGTACACACCCTAAGATTGTAATTTACTCATTCAACTATTATTTCTACATAAATCACCATTTACCTGTATTTATGACCTTCATGCCAGAATTTTTTCTTATTTACGTCCTTCCTTTTAGTTTCCGATTAAGAGGATGGTAGCTCTCTTTTGCCGGCGGAATCTTACCTGAAGTAGATGGAGATGTTGCTCTCGACAATGGTGTGAAGTCACGATGAGTTAACAATGCGTGATATCACAAATTTGGGTCAAAAAATGTTTAATTGCGAGAAACATGAGGAAAAGCCCACTCATAACAATAAAGAGGGCACCTGCAATTGCAATCCATATATGCTTCTTCGTTCTCACAATTTTGTCTGTCTGTTCATGCTTTCTTACATCTAATTTTTTCATTTTTGATCACCATTCCTTGTCTAAATAGAATCGTGCTCCGCCAGCTTATTTAAATAAATATTGTAATTGTCATCATCAAAACAAACAAAGTAAATATGATCAACCGTTTGCTGTTCGGAGGTAATCGAATTCAAATGTACAATTACAGTCTCAAGCGCAATTTCGGCAGCAAGTTGTTTAGGGAAATGATAAATACCTGTACTGATATTTGGGAAAGCAATACTCTTAGCAGGATCGCTGTTCCCCCAGTAAACAAAATCTCACAAAGATAACTACTCACCAACCGAACTAACCCCATACCGCGCCAAAGCCTTCGTCGACGACTCCAACATACGTCTTTTCAAAAAGTCCCCCTCAATGACCCGAACGCGTTTCCCTAGAAAACGGATCTTGGAGAGGAGATACTCTATTTCGTCACCAAACAAGCAAATACGCACGCGGTACAGATCATTCTCCGAATCGAATTCAACGTCTTTCTCGAAGCTGGAGAGGGCGTAAAGGATACGCGACAATTCTCGGTTGTAATCACGAACGACTTCAAGGACGGCTTCGCCTTTCCGAGCGTCCAACGCATTTTTGATTTTCACGAGGATGCTCTCTGAATCCAATGTTTGCAATACCTCAGCAGCGACGGAAGCAACCTTATCCAGTTTGGTACGCATGAACATGTGATGTAGAAGGTGAAACCAGAGCAGGTACCATTCTCTTTTGACCATGGAGTATTCTAATTTATAGGGCATTCCCAATTGGTCCGCATGTAGGCGTCCACCTTTGATCTCATACGTAATACGGATTCCGCTCTTCTCGGTAATTAGCCTTCGTAAAACTCGCAGGAGCGGATGGTAGACTTGTTTCTCCCTACTGCGTGCTTTTTCAATGAGATGGTCGGAGGTATCCATGACCTGCTCTTTCCCTAGAATCGAGCGCAATTTACCCAACGTGTCAGGAGTGAAAGCTTCATCCGCCGCGGGATGGCTCAGCATCGTTTTCAGCCAGGCTCTTTCGTGTGAAGTGACCATGAACGTACCAGAATCCTCTAGCCTGGAAATAATTTGGTAATTAAAAATCTTCTCAAACAGATTCATAGTAAGCTTGAATCTCCTTCCATTCGGCGATCATTTCCCTGCGGAACTGAACAGGCTCGAGTATTTCACAGCTAGACCCGAAGCTGCGCAGCCATGGCTTAATTTCAGTTGTTCCGTTCACCGTGATCTCATAGATAAAAGAATGTTCATCCTCGGGCACAATTTGTCCCCACTGTCCTTGCAGCAATACGCGCTCCCTAACGAAGTTAGGTGCAGAACCTTCGGGATTGTAAAATCGGGCTCGAACCGTCACAGGTTGCCCCGTGTCAATCAGCCAGCTATACCGAATTTTCTCCTGAAGCTCGTTCGTTCTGATCGCAAAGACATCCTCAGCCACGGATTCATCTTCTTCGATCTGCGTAATCCCTTCCAAACGATACTTCCGAATTCCCTCTCTGCCATTTGAGAGGAGATACCATCGCCCGTATTGGTGATCGTAGACTACTTTCAGCGGGAGTGTTTTCTCCACTTTTCCGTTCGTATCCCGCTCGAATAGCGGGTTGGTGTTCTTTGAAGCGTAGCTTTTTTCAGACTTCGGTGAGAAATATAAGAAGCGAACCTTACGACAGCTGCGGATGGCACTCAGGATCGTGAACAAATGCGCTTCATCTAAGATACGGGAATAATAGTGATACTTATATAAAAAAGGCTCAATGGCATGCTTCTCGTCCTGTTGGCGTGTAAGATGCTTCTTCAAGCCATCTCGCAGCAAATAGCCTTGAACAGAGGGCACCTGCGTGTTCGCCATGACATCTACGAAATCATAGAGGTCATACAGCTCCTCGTCGGAGAGTTCATGGATCAAATCATTCTGAATCCGGTAACGATAAGGACGGGCGCCGGGTTGTCTTACAACAACACCAACTTCCTCCAAATACTTGAGATCGGAACGAATCGTCTTCTCATCTGGCAGAGATAAATCGGAAGACTGACTGGTGCAGATGATGTCTAACAGCTCCATGGCTGTCAAAGCTTGTTCGTTCATAGCGGTTAAAAGTAATGAGATTCTCTGAGATTCCGATTCCTTCAGGGACTTGGCCCGAAATAAGAATAACAGCATCGGATCCGTGGACTCGTAATAGCTGAAGCGAATCGTTTCGGCGAACTCCTTACGCTCCTCCTGCGGTAAGTGCTGGTAGGTGGAGCTCACGATCTCTTTTAACCGTCGAATGGTCTTGTCAAAGGTATGGATAGAGATACCGAGTCTCTCTGAGAATTGCTGTCTATTGTAGGCGCCACTCGTTAGCACGAGCATGCGTAGAAACTGTATCTCTTTATCAAAGCTTTCTTTAGCCACGGGGATCCTCCGTTCAAACTACATCCTATTTCCATTGTAACAGGGGATGGATTTGGGCGAAATGGAAAACTTTCTCTGTGGTCGTAATACTTTTGCCATGTTCGCCCCGTTAGAAATGAGCGAAAATTGGTACATAAGGCTTTGTATTTGGAAGGAATTAACAACCTGTGGTTGAATACATACATGTAAACAAAGGAGGTAAAACCTCATGTCCGATGTTCATCAACAAATCCTAGAAGAATTGAAACGCATTGAAAAGGAAGAAAATGTTCGTATCTTATACGCCTGTGAATCGGGTAGTCGAGCGTGGGGCTTCCCGTCCAAAGATAGCGATTACGACGTAAGATTTATATACATTAGGCCAGTAGACTGGTACCTATCGATTTTTGAGAAACGCGATGTCATCGAACGGCCGATCAGCGATATGCTGGATATCAACGGTTGGGATTTGAAGAAGGCTTTAAATTTGTTTCGCAAGTCGAATCCGCCATTACTAGAGTGGCTACAGTCTCCAATACCGTATAGGGAGAACTTCTCGATAGCTGATCAAATCCGTCACATTTCACCTTTAACCTTCTCGCCAAAATCTTGTATGCATCACTACCTGCACATGGCGAAAGGGAATTACCGGGAATACTTGCAAGGTGATCATGTCAAAATCAAAAAGTATTTCTATGTCCTGCGCCCGATCTTGGCCTGTGAATGGATTGAGCGAAATAACACAATGCCGCCTATGGAGTTTCAAGAACTTGTCGACAGTTTAGTGCCAGAGGGCAGTCAACTAAAGGCGGCTATTCAAGAGCTGCTTGCTCGTAAAATAGCAGGTGACGAGATGGATTATGAGCCAAGGATTCATCCGATTAATGAGTTTTTAGAGGCAAGAATAGCTTACTATGAACGAACGGCGTCCAGCATGCAGGTGGGCGAAAGTGGTCAGGATAGCCAGTTGGACGATTTATTCCGCTCGGCATTGAAGGAAGTATGGGGATAGGGTGAGATAAATGTTGAAATTTTTTGGTAAAGTAAAAAAGGCTCCATGGGTTGGGGAGACCTCAATTTACAGATATATTAAAGAGCAAGTAGAGACACAAGGGCAGTTAGTGGATGGATCTTTGCCCGATGATGAAGAATTTTGGTCAGGAAGCAAATTACGCTGGGTGGCTGGTGGTTTAGATGGCGCATTTGGACATCACTCTTCTAGTTCTAACAATTTAACCGATGAATTACGCGAGCTAATTCAATTGATAGCCAAGCAAACTAGAAAACCAAGCGATTCTACGCGAAAAGCTATTTACACAAAACTGATCAAGCAAGAGATTGGAAGTGTGATTGACGCTGTCTTGAACGAGTTACGCAAGCATCCAGGTATACAGCCAAATCAATTATTCCATGAAGCAAAATGGCTTGCGGAGAATGCAGGACATCGGAATGTTGTTAAATTTGGAATTTCGTTACTAGGTCTTTTTCAAAATGAACAAGTAAAGGAATTACTTGTTACACTTGGTAGGCATGACGAGTTTACTTTATATGCGGCAGTGGCTATTCAAAACGGGATGGAAGATGTCAGCAACCAAGTCCTCTTTGAGTTAGCAAAGTGTGTTAATGGCTGGGGGAAGATTCAACTTGTCGAGAGATTAGAGCCAAGTACGCAAGAGATTAAAGATTGGTTATTACGAAAAGGTTCCCAGAATAGCGTAATGAATGAGTATTTAGCATGTATTTGTGCTCGAAACGGAGATCTACACGAAGCACTCAAATCAGAGGCCGTGGATAGCGAATTGTTTGAAGGTGCAACCGATATTATTCAAGCACTGTTACATGGAGGTCCAGCTGAGGATATTAATGATTACGAGTATTCTCCGCAGGTAATTTCCGATTATTTAAAGCACGCATTGACGGAGTGTCGGACCTTAAAACAATTATCAGTAATTACAGAGATCCTTTCATTCCTGATGCGACCTGATAAGGAGTGGGAGCACCGGTGGTCAAATGGATGGACGAATCAAATACGAGAACAAGATGTGGAGACCTGTCGACTCATTATCTCTCATTCAAAATGGACTAGTATGATTTTGGGGAATATTATCTCGAGTGATTCTTCGGAAAGATATTATGGTGCACTTTGCGCTGCACAGCTTAGCGTGGACATATGGGATCTGCTCTACTCACAGCTTCCTGCTAATCCAATGCAACTTTCGAGTTATATGGAACTCATGAAATCGCAAGATCCAGATAGGATACTCAAGGTTGTGGAGTTCGCAGAAGCTCATTTACCTTTGCAACAAATCGCCACCGGTCCAAAGGATGAAATGGGATTGGGTCAAGAATATACCCCACACCGAATCCTTGGTAGTATTTTGCAGAGTTTAGATCGATATGAAGGAATTGGCAGAGAACTGATTATCGCAGGTCTTAACAGTCCAGTGAACAACAATAGAAATATGGCTCTTCAAGTACTGGAAGCATGGGAAAAAGGCTCATGGGGGGATAATGTAATTCAGGCGTTGACTCAGGTATCGAGTAGTGAACCAACTGATTCTATACAGGAACGTATACAAAAGCTTAAGGAAGTTAAAGATTTTTAACTGAAATTACTTACAGGAGCTGAACTACATGGCCTATCAAAATATAAACGGCGTACGCGTCTGGGGTCAACCCGATGAAGGCGCTTTGTCACAAGCGAAAACATGTTCAGAAACAGGAAGAGTTGTTCAAACTCTCCTGATGGCTGACCATCATAAAGGATATAGCCAGCCGATCGGCGGAGTTGTCGTATACGATGGTCAATTATCGCCATCCGGCGTAGGCTACGATATTGCTTGCGGCAATAAAGCCGTAAGAACTAACTTAATGGCAACGGATGTTAAGCCTCAGATCGCAGCCTTGATGGATCAAATTGCACGTAAAATTTCTTTCGGTATCGGGCGTGTAAACAATGAGAAGGTTGATCACGCGTTGTTCGATGACCCGGATTGGGATGTATATAAAGCAATTGGTAAACAAGAGCATGACAAATTAAAGGCACTAGCTCGGGATCAACTCGGTACAGTGGGCAGCGGGAATCATTTCGTGGATGTGTTTGAGGAAGTGAGCACGGGACGAGTGTGGGTGGCGAATCACTTTGGCAGCCGCGGGTTTGGTCATAAGACAGCGAGCGGTTTCATCAATTTGACTGCTGGCCGCGACTTTCTGGGTAACGCACCTGGCGAAAAGATGGATCAGCCGCCAATCCTCTTAGATTTGTCGAGCGAACTGGGCGACATGTATTACAGAGCCATGAAGCTAGCAGGACGGTATGCGTATGCGGGGCGAGATTATGTGATGGAGCAAGTGCTCGCTATTTTAGGAGCAGAAGCGGATTTCGCGGTGCATAATCACCACAATTTTGCGTGGAAAGAGATGCATAATGGTCAGGAGACCATAGTAGTTCGTAAAGGGGCTACGCCTTCTGCACCGGGGCAGCTTGGTTTTATCGGTGGCAGTATGTGTGATATCTCGGTGATCGTCAGAGGGAAAGATACCGATGAGAATAGGGACGCTTTCTACAGCACGGTGCATGGCGCCGGCAGGGTCATGAGTCGGACGCAGGCGGCAGGCAAAATGAACTGGAAAACCCGCACTAGAAGCGGCGGACAAATTTCACCAGATCGCATGATGGATGCGGTCAAAGATTACGGCGTTGAGCTCCGTGGAGCAGGAACGGACGAAAGTCCCTTTGTCTATCGGAAGCTGGAAGATGTGCTCCATGCGCATGAGGAGACGATTGAGGTTCTGCATGTGCTGAAGCCTATAGGTGTTTGTATGGCAGGAGCGGATGAGTTTGATCCGTATAAGGATTAAGATGGGAAGCCCTGAGAAATCAGGGCTTTTTAAAGCGTTAACGTACTGTCAGGAACTATCGGTTATGCTATACTAATAGATGCTAGTTTACGAGAGGAAGGCCTATTTCATGACATTCAATGACCGACACAATTCATTAAATAACCTAAAAACGATTGAGGCTAATTTCATTCGTTCCTTACAATCGAAATCTAACGTAAATCTCTACAACGAACTCATTGAAATTTCTAATAAAGTGGGGGCTAACACGAAAATAGTAGAAGATATCAGCGCTTCCATTTCGTATAAAAAACTAATTCTATCTATTAATGTGTTAAGTATCAAATTAAAATTGGTTTTGGCAAAAGAGCAACACATTGGTGTCTTTTTACCGAATGCTATCGGGAACATTGTTACGATTTTTTCGTTGTTTCGGATCGGGAAAACGCCGGCCATGCTCAATTTTTCAATGGGAGCTGAATCGCTAAATGATTGTTGTGAAACCGCTTCCATACAAACGATTTTAACCTCCAGGCTATTTATAGAGAAAGGCAATCTTCATGGCGTAATTGACCACCTTTCAGCAGGGTATCGTATTCTGTATTTAGAGGATATCCAGAAGGAAATTACGTTTGGCGATAAACTGAAGGGCTTGTTGCTGTATGTAACTGGGAAAAAAGCCTATTGTGAGGTAAACGAGATCATCCAGTTTACTTCAGGAACCGAAAGCAAACCGAAGGGCGTTGTGCTCAGTCATGACAACCTGTTTATTAATGCTAAGCAGGCACTTGCTGTGCTGGATATTAACAGCCAGGACAAAGTGTTCAATTCTTTACCCATGTTTCATTGTTTCGGTTTAATGCTGGTCATCCTGCCGGTGTTGACGGGATTACCGCTATATTTGTATCCAAGTCCGCTGCACTACAAGGAAATTCCTCAAATGGTGCGAAGAACGAAATCGACGATCATGTGCGGAACTTCCACGTTTTTGGAGGGGTATGCTACATACGCAGGGGATCAAGATTTTGCAAGTATGCGTTATGTGATTGCCGGAGGAGAGAAGCTTAAAGAAGAAGTTGCTGGACTATGGCACCATCGTTTCGGCATTACGATCCTAGAAGGATATGGCGTTACGGAGACATCGCCGATTTTATCGCTCAATACGCCTGAGGCTATTCGAAAAGGAACAGTTGGACGTTTTGTGCCTGGCGTCGAATTTAAGATTGTACCGGTTGAAGGTATAACAATGGGAGGCAACCTTCATGTAAAAGGTCCTAATGTCATGAAAGGGTATCTCATCCATGGAAAAGGTTATGTACCACTTGACGAATGGCATGATTGTGGAGACATAGCTTCCGTAGACGAAGACGGTTTTATAAGTATTCATTCAAGACTGAAGCGCTTTGCGAAAATTGGCGGCGAGATGGTATCGCTGAATCTGGTTGAGAAGCTGGCGATGGAATGCTTTAGTCATACAGGATTTTACGCGGTCAGCGTGCCCGCAGAGAAGAAAGGAGAGCATGTCATTTTGTACACGACCAAAGAAGATACCGATGAAAAGGTACTTCGAAAATACATTATTCAGCAAAAGCGCTCAGCTCTGCTGATTCCAGCTAAAATGACGTATACGCAATCCGTGCCCCTTCTTGGAAGCGGGAAAACGGACTATGTGACTTTTGCCGAAAAAGCGAAACAGTTGGTACCACGATCAGATCGATGACTGGACGACCGGCGGATACCATGTGACCAGCATGACGCCATCGGTTTATCAGATCGGAAGCTATCATCTGGAATTGATTCCTGAATAAGATGTAAAAGAAACCCGAAAGAGAGCACTTTAACAGTGCCGATCATTCGGGTTTCTTTGCATGGCGAGTGGGAATAACTCATGCAAATAAGTGATTAAAGTCAATTTTTTAGAGCGGAAAGCACGAAATGAAACGATTACAATTGGACTAAGGGATAGCGAAAGCGGCAATCTCAAATAAGTACTAAAGCGAGGGCATATGTAGAGGATTCACTTCTTTTTTTTATCAAAATTTTATGGAGATTTTGTAAGTTTTGACATACTAAACTATTGATTAAGTTGAGTGTGATCTGATACAATCTGTATCTGTAAGCGTAATCAATACGGAAATAATAAGTCTTCACAAGATCCGGTGTTATCCAACTATGGATTACATAATAATTATTTAGTGAGGAGAATTGTTGCATGCGCAAAAAGGTATTGGCTTTATTATTATCTTCTGCTTTAATGCTCACTTCGTTCGGAACTGCATTTGCGGCAGATAGTGCCGCCGCTCCACAAACGTGGAATGTTTCCGTAGGAAAGGAGCAAGATCAAACGTCTTTGGATTCGATGTTTCCGAAAGTCATTTATGTTCATGAAGGGGATACTGTTAAATTTACGGACGGTGCGAAGTTTACGCCGCACACGGTAACTTTTCTTGGAGGGGCAGCACCGATCAGTCCGGAAGATCCGAAAAATCTAGCGCCATCCGCTCCTAGTGGAAGCAAGTGGGATGGTAAAAGCTTGATCAACTCAGGTATTCTGACACCGGGTCAAGATTATTCGATTACATTTACGACAGCTGGGGCATATGGTTACGCTTGTATTCTGCATCCGCTGATGACGGGGACGGTTGTTGTTCTCCCAGCAGGTGCTGCAATTCCAAATCTAATCGAGCAAATGGCTGGTGTGAAGTCAGATGTAGATGATCTTCTGGCGCAAGTAGAGGCCTTGAAACACATGGATATGGACGATCATTACATGACCCATGCAGATGGCAGCACGATGTATATGGTGGATGCGGGGATGGGCCATCGCGGCTTCACGTTAAATACGATGATGCCAGAATTTCTATACATCAACGAGGGCGATTCCGTAGAATGGACGAACGACAACTTATACGAACCCCATTTCGTTACCTTTAATAAACCGGCTGATCTAAACTTTTTTGGTCCGATGGGGGATATGAATCCCGCATTTTTCGCTCCTGCTGGAGGAGATAAATTCGATGGCAGCGGGTTTACCAATTCTGGCATGATCATGGCACAAAAGTCCTACACACTGACATTTACCAAAGCTGGCAGCTATGTCTATGAATGTTACTTGCATTCAGGCGGCAAAATGACAGGTACGATTGTTGTTGCTCCAAAAGGTGCAGTTAAGCTTATGGTGAACGGCAAGCCATTCACCACAGCATCGGCACAGCTGTATCATAATCATGCGTATGCGGCGATTGTCCCCGTGATCGAAGCTTTAGGCGGGACTACGGTATGGAATGATGATCTGCATGCCGTGGTTGTAAACATCGGAGGCACACATGACCTGCCTGCACAGCTATTACCTGCACCAGGCGTTAAGCTTATCATCAACGGCAAACAGTTCTTCTCCGATCTTGCCCCACAAGTAATTGAGGGTCGCAGTTACGCTGCGATTCAAGACATGGTCAGCCTGCTTGGTGGCAGCTATAGCTGGAACGAAGCATTGAAATTAGCCACAGTTACAATTAAATAATTGATTATCCATGAAGGGTATGAGAGAAGCGTTGCTGCTTCTCTCATGCTTTTTACCAGGAGGACTGCAAGCGATGAATACGATAGGTTCGAATAGATGGCTGAGCCGAGCATGTCTCCCCTTCCTTTTCGCAGCGATTATTATGTTAACTGGCCTTCTATATTTCCAATCCCAGTTCGCTAAGGCTGAGGGTGCTGTGGCAGTTAAGAAGTTCCATTTGTATGCGACAGACGGCTATTTAACATTACCTGATCAAACGCAGGTGTATGTCTGGGGGTACAGTCTAAAGAACGAACAGGGAACTGCCGTATATCCTGCGCCAACTTTAGTTGTGAACGAAGGGGATCAGGTAGAAGTTACGTTAACCAACATCGGGCCGAAAAAAGCGGGCATAAAGCGGTTAGCACATACGATCCATTTCCATGGACTCGACACGGATCAAGCCAATGACGGGGTACCGCATACCTCAACAGATATTTTGGTGGGTGATAGCTTTACTTATCATTTTACGGCAGACCATGCAGGTACTTATTTTTATCACTGTCATGTGGATACCGTGGAACATTTGCAGATGGGCATGCATGGTGCATTTATTGTAAAGGCAAAGGGCGGGGCAAACCAAGCATGGACCGACGGCCCGGCCTATGACAAAGAATACACGTTTGTTATGAATGAAATTGATCCTGTTTGGCATAAAGCTGTTGAAACGGGCACCGCTTACGATCGTACCGATTTCCATCCCCGTTATTGGACAATCAACGGAAAGGCTTTTCCAGATACAGAAGCGGATCCAACAACCTTAATTGAGGGCAAAGTTGGAGAAACGATCCTAGTTCGTGTGATTAACTCGGGCTATCAGGCACATGCTTTGCATTTGCATGGGCATCATTTTCAAGTCATTGCTTCGGATGGGCGACCACTGCCGGCTTATATGGAAAAGGATACAATTAATGTCGGTTCCGCGGAACGGTACGACTTGCTAATCACCTTTACACAGGACGGCGATTTCCCTCTCCATAGTCACAATATCGTAGATAATACGAATAATGGTGTGTATCCGGGTGGATTGCATACGATGGTTAGCGTTGCTTCCGCTGCGAGTAAATCAATCGTTTTGCATGCCGGAGATGCGAATGTACAGGTGAACGGGCAATCAACGCAGTTGGATGTTCCCCCGCAATTGATCGACGATACGACATATGTCCCGCTAAGGTTTATCGGGAATCAGCTAGGAGCCGAGATTCGCTGGATCGATGAGGAGAAATCGGTTGTCTATACGACCAAAAATACTCGAATTCAACTATGGATTGATCGCAACAACGTAGTAATCAATGGCAAAGAACTTACAATGGATAAGCCTCCGATTAACCAAAATGGATACAGTATGGTTCCGCTTAGATTTGTCTCTGAGAACCTCGGAGCTAAAGTTAGATATGATCCAGCAACGGGGAATGTCACGCTCATATATGATCCGGATAAGCCTGAAATGAACATGCATGCGGGCATGAACATGGATATGGGCACACACTCGCAAACACCTGAGGATGCATCCGCTACAACACAATCAGGTGAGCAAATCGTGACGATCAATCAAGCAGCTTTTTCTATCAAGGAGCTTAAGGTAAAAGCAGGTACCAAAGTGACCTGGATCAACAAGGATACGCAAATTCATACCGTTACAGATCTTAACGTTCAATTTGAAAGCCGAAACATTATTCCAGGTGATAAATTTAGTTATACTTTTACTCGGGCTGGCACCTATACGTATTATTGTTCCACTCATCCAAGCATGCAAGCAACAGTAATCGTTGAATAACACTTTCTAATGTAATGGAGGATTTAATACGCATGCGTATGAAGAAAATAGGAGTCATCGCGCTTACCGCAGCGCTCACATTCAGTCTGGCGGCACAGGCGTTCGCCCATGATGGTTGGTCTCAAACTAACGCTCCAATTATGGCTCAGGGCGAAGTATCCTATGTGGAACTGCTGCTTGGCAATCACTCGAATGAGCATAAGAGTTATCGGATCGCTGGTCAGTGGAGCCCAGATACCTCCAAGGTATATGTAACGACCCCTGCAGGTAAAAAGGTAGATATTACAGCCACGCGCTTCTACACAGGCGAAGCAGCTACGGACAAAGAGCCAGCGGTTAACAATAGCTTTATCGCCACCTTCACATCATCTGTACCCGGAGCTTATATTATTACGGCTGAAGCAGACAGTATGAACACGACAGCGGCAAGCCGGTCCCTCCGAAGTGCCAAATCATTTGTGGCTATAAGCGACATTCCGACGCTCGACCGAGTGAAAGCATTGCGTGGCTTCGCTAAGCCTGTCAATCTTGACCGTGCTGAATTTGTACCGCAATTTAACCCAGCCGCTGTTACACCGAATGAAAGGGTTGCTGTCCAGCTTCTTATGAAAGGGAAACCAGTAGAGAATACGGAAGTATTTCTCATTCGTCGAAGCAATTCGGAGGCGGAAACCTTTCAAACAGATGCAAATGGTCTGATTACCTTCCAAACAGGGCCGGCAGATGACTATTTATTGAGAGCTTCCATTTCAACGGACGAAAGCAAAGCGGGTGAGTACTCCAAAGTAAATTATTCGCTAACGATGACATATAGGGTGCAGAAGGGTTCTGTTCATTTGCCCTTGGGTCAGGTAAATCCGATTCCTCATGTTTATGTGAATGGGAAATTAATTGAAGGGAAGGACATTTTCAACCAAGACGGTGTAACTTATGCTAATGCGTCGTTTCTGCAGGAACATGTGGATACAGCTTATAGCAAAGAGGGGCTAGTCGGACTTCGAACCGCTGCAGAAAGCTTGGGAGCAACCGTCGAATATTTGCCTGCAATAGGGGAATCTCGAGCAGCGGTTCTGATTTACACCAAGCTGTAGAACCACACAGACAGAGCCTGTCATTTCATATCATGCGGCTCTGTTTCTTCTAGAAGGAAGTGATGTTTATTGAGGTTCCCATGGATGAGACTTGCTGTATGCCTGATCGTTGTCTTGCTGGGGCTGCCCTCTCAAGTATGTGCTCATGCTAATATGGAGCGATCTACACCGTTGCAGGATGCCGTTCTGAAAGAATCACCTCCTGAAATCCGTATTCAGTTTACGGAAGGGATTAATTTGAAGCTGAGTCAAATTACAGTCGAGGATCGGAATGGGAAACTAATTGGCGGCAAGTTAAGTGCTGCAGACGATCGATGGTTAATCTATACAATCCCGAAGCTGGATGATGGAATCTATAAGGTGAAGTGGCAGGTCCTGTCTGCTGATACGCATGTGACTGAAGGCTCTTTCCGCTTCTCGGTTGCGGTTCCGATAAACAAAGAGAAGCCAAGTGAAACCATTTCACTCGAGACGGCCGTACCCTCATCAGAGCCAAGTGCAGCGCCTATTAAAGCGGAGTCAACGCCAGAGATAAAGCCCAAAGTAACGCCTGAAATAAAGCCCGAAGTAACGCCTGAAATAACGCTCGAAGTAACGCCCGAAGCAAAGCCTGAGATCGAGAAGTCTGCTCCTTCATCGCCTCAACCACAATCGAATCCCAAACAACCGGCAACGACTTTGCAAGTTGAGGCCCAGGAAAAGAAAGAGGAGATCATTAGCAGGACTACTTCAGCTATCACTGAAAATCTCATTCATTTGGACAATGTTAAGGATTCAACACCAGTTATCGAGAAGTCACCGGAATCCGAAGTAGGAAAGATGAAGGAGACTCCAGAGAGTGAAGTAGAGTTGGAGTCAAATGTACAGCATCCCGAAACTTGGCGAACTAGCATCTATCATCTACTGCGGATTGCAGAGGTGCTGGCAATGATTGGTCTCTCAGGTGCACTGTTTTTTAAATTTGTTAGTTGGGATTTTCCTCAGAAGGCTACAAGGGACATACGTTCGCGAAACAATGAGCGTCGGATATATGTCATCGCATTGATCCTTTTGTTTTTGTCGGGGGCTTTGCATGATTGGATGTTGGCGGACCAGTTGAGCGGAGGCGGTTTGAAAAGTGTTTGGAGTAACTTGCGAACAATCATAGCCTCAACGATGATCGGTATGACTTCGTGGATACGACCTGCTTTAGTAGGTTGGATGCTTGTATTAACCTTTGTCCCGACACGGGATGAACGCAGGATTTTCTTTTTGAAAGCTACATTAGCCATTCTACTCATTGTCACATTTCCGTTAACCGGACATGCTTATGCTTCTGTATCTGGAGTTGGGTATGGCGTTTTGACACACGGACTGCATATGATTGCCGCAGCTATATGGTTCGGAGGATTAACTGCTGTATTGGCTGCAACAAGTAAATGCGATCATACGCTCGATAATTTCACCGCATTGAACAAACTGATTGGACGATTTTCCTCAATTGCACTCCCGGCCATTGGTGTCGTATCCATTAGCGGAATTATACTTTCTTTGTACCGTCTACAAAGTTGGGAATCACTATTTCAGAGCGATTACGGCCAATTAGTGCTGGCTAAATCATCGACATTGGTAGTCATTATTGTGATTGCCAGCTTTCACCGACTGATACTAGTGCCTCAATTGAAAGCTATGATACTAGGGAATAAAGGTGCTGACACGATATTCAAAAGATTTGTATGGGGAGTTCGTCTGGAAATTGTGCTAGCTATCGTAACTTTTTTGCTTGCTGGCATGCTTTCAACAACAGCTCCTCCTGAAATGTGAAAAACTGAGGAAAACAAAGGGGAAGATAGGGGGAAGAGGGGGTTAAGTGAGAATTTATTCTCACTTAGCCCCCTTTTAGTTGTTGTTATATTGAAATAGGTATTAAAAATATCTTTCGATCGTGTAATTAGAGAAATCACCTCTAAAAATACCGAAGCTGTATTCGATTAGGGTATTGTCGGATGAATACGTGAAGGTCTTGACTTGGAGACATGGCGAGCCTTCTTTAATTTGAAGCAATTTGCTAGCTAATTTGTCCGCGAGCACAGGCTTCAATTGCTCGGTGGAACGGTGAAGCTTGATATCGTATCTCGTTCCAAGGAAGTCAAATAAAGATCCAGAGCCATCCGTATATTCATTCACTAATCCTGGCGCTAGACTCCAAGGAATATAGGTGCGTTCGTACAATACAGGTTCATCATCAGCATATCGTACGCGAAGCAATTGATTTAGCGGAGAGTTGCTAGGAATTTGAAAAAATTCATCAAACGGTGAATCGGAAGGAATTACTTTTGCTTCAAGAAGCTTATTGATAGGTTCTTTACCTTGCATAATCAAATCTTGGGCAAAACTGCGAGTTTGATTCAATTGCAGTTCTTTTCGTTTAACGAAGGTGCCCTTTCTTTGCGTACGCTCAAGAATGCCTTCAATTTCGAGCTCATTCAAAGCTAAACGAATGGTCGTGCGGCTAGCATTATATAGTTCGCATAGATCAGACTCGGTAGGAAGCTTGTCACCAACATTATAGATGCCTGTTTGAATTTGCTTAAGAAGTTGTTCTTTTATATTAAAGTACAAAGAATTTTTATGTCGTTTTGTCACTACAAATTCTCCCTATCTCAGATTAGTTAAACAAAGTAAGTATACCATGATTAAAAGTTAAAGCATAGGTGTAATATATGAAATCCATTATTATTTGTCACTACAAAAAAACGACAGGACAACGGACTTCCAAAACTCACTTCGGGTGTAAAAACCGCATTGGAATAGCTATTTAGTCAAAAAAATCCATATAATCTTACTGGTTTTCGCTAACCGAAATGTTGTGGAAAAAGCTTATAATTTCTTATTTGTAATAAAAAACAAAATGTCTTGACTTAATGTTACTTCAAAAACTATAATCAGTCTATATTGTTATAACAAATAACTTTATCATCACCGGGGGGATCATAAATGAATCATAAGAGGAATTTGAAAGTTGCGGTGATTGGAGGCGGTTCGTCTTATACACCGGAGTTGGTAGAGGGTTTTATTAAGCGCCATGCTGAGTTGCCAGTCAAAACCTTATATCTGGTAGATGTTGAAGAAGGAAAAGAGAAACTCGAGATTGTAGGTGCACTGGCCAAACGTATGGTTGAAAAAGCCGGTCTTGATATCGATATTCATTTGACACTGGATAGACGCGAGGCGATTCGTGGAGCAGATTTCGTGACGACACAGCTTCGGGTAGGACAATTAGAAGCAAGACAACGGGATGAACGTATTCCGCTTAGATACAACTGTATTGGACAAGAGACTACTGGGGCTGGTGGATTTGCGAAAGCGCTTCGAACTGTGCCTGTTATTTTGGATATCTGCAAAGATATAGAAGAGCTTGCACCAAATGCATTCTTGCTGAATTTTACGAATCCGGCAGGGATCGTTACGGAAGCTGCATTGAAATATGGGAAGATCCGTACCATTGGCTTGTGTAATTTGCCAATCGGCCAAAGAATGCAAATCGCTGAAACCTATGGGATAGACGTTTCGAGAGTCCAAGTGGAAATGATCGGGATTAACCATTTGAACTGGACGACGAAAGTGGAAGTCGATGGTGTAGATGTAACGACAGAATTTCTAGGTAAGGCTGCTGGAGCATCGGGATTGACCATGAAAAATATTCCGGATCTTGGCTGGGATGACTATTTCTTATCATCGCTTGGGTCTCTGCCATGTGGTTATCATCGTTATTATTACATGAAAGAGGTTATTCTAAACGAACAATTAGAAGAATTGGCGAGCACAGGAACGCGTGCAGATGTTGTGAAACAAGTGGAAGCGGAATTGTTCGAATTGTATAAGGATCCTAACTTGGCCATCAAACCTCCACAATTGGAGCAGCGGGGCGGAGCCTACTATTCCGAAGTAGCTGTTAACTTGATGTCTTCGATTTACAACAATACGAAGGATATTCAAACGGTTAATGTGAAGAATAATGGCATTATCGCATGCCTTCCGAATGATGCCAGCATTGAGGTCAATTGTGTGATCGACGCAAGCGGCGCCCACCCGATTCAACTCACAACACCGATTGGACCGGAAATCAGAGGTCTCTTGCAGGTAGTGAAAGCCTATGAAGAGTTAACTGTGGAAGCTGCGGTACACGGTGATTATGATGCAGCGCTGCAAGCTTTAACGATTCATCCGTTAGTAGGCTCGATAGAGAAAGCGAAGCTTATCTTAGATGACATATTAACTGAAAATGAGTCGTTTTTACCTAGATTTAACAAGGCGTTAGCATTATTTTAATAGTTATTTTAATACATGAAATTACCATTAGATTTAAACAGTTAAACGAGATATCCTTGATTGTACTTATTCGTACACACTTACAAAAGTGACTTGCTAGGGATGTGAAAACCATGTTGAACAGGAAAATCTTTTTGGGTATTGATGGCGGGGGGACGCGTTCGACGGCAGTCGCGGTAGATACCGAGGGTAATGTTATCGCAAAAGTTGTCGGGGATTCTATTAATTATTATTCGAACGGCATGCAACTTGCGCGCCAGCATTTGAAAGTGATTTTAGATAAATTGGCTGACACTTACGGGATAAATCATTATGAAACAGTTTTCATTGGTAATTCTGCATTGAATATGCGTGCCTCAGATGAGTTGATCAAAACATTCACGGGCGGTTTAGTAAATAGTAAATCTGTCTATATGCATAGCGACTCGTATATTGCCTTGATGTCACTAACAGCTGGAAAACCTGGTGTCCTCGTTATTAGCGGGACTGGCTCAATGGGAATAGCCAAAGGTCATAGTGACGAAATGGTGACGATTGGCGGCTGGGGTTATCTGATTGGCGATCATGGAAGCGCTTATCATATCGCTTTGGAAGGGATTAAATTGGCTGTAAAGGCACACGATAATCTTGGAGAAACGACGCTCTTGCAGCAATCGCTAACCCACTTTTTTGAAATCGAAAATTTGAATGATTTGGTTGAAAAATGCTACAACCCGCCTTTGGAACGGCATGTTATTGCGGGCTTTGCTTCTGAAGTTGCTCGTTGTGCAGAGCAAGGCGATAACGTAGCGCAGGGCATTATTGACCAGGCCGTGGAAGATCTGGTTAAACATGCGATAGCGTTGGTGCAACGGATTGAACTTTCCGAAATTACCATCGGTGCAAGTGGCGGTGTTTTCACAAATAACCCTTATATTTTCAAAGAATTCAAACGGCGTCTTGAACAAAAATATCCGCTGTCTTTTGTTACTTTGCTTGATTTCCCACCGGAATTAGGTGCTATATTTGCCTGTTTTCAGTACAACGGTATGCAATTGGATCCGTCAATCAAAGAGCGAATGAAAATGACCTATGAATTTACGGGGGGTGTAAAAGATGACAGCGGGATCCAGATATCTTAAAGGATTACGAACACTTTTTGATGAGCTAGAGCATGTAGAAATGACGAACATTCAACAAGCTGCAAAGGTGATTGCGGATGCCATCATGGCAGGACGCATGTTGCATGTATTCGGTACTGGCCATTCACACATGCTGGCGGAAGAATTGTTTTACCGTGCTGGTGGATTGGCTTGTATCAATCCCATTTTGGAAGAAGGTCTGATGCTTCACCGGAATGCATTTCAAAGCACGGATTTGGAGCGACTTGAAGGATTGGCGTCCATCATTTTCAATCAACAGTCTGCGAAGGCTGGAGACGTTATTATTATAGCCTCGAACTCAGGAAGAAATGCTGCCAATATTGAGATGGCGCTTGTTGCTAAAGCACATGGACTTTCTGTCATCGCCCTTACAAGTCTCAACCATGCGGGTTCGTCAGATTCCAGACATAGCAGCGGAAAAAAGCTGCATGAGATTAGCGATATTGTTATCGATAATCATGGTTGCATTGGTGATGCATCGGTTGACATCGCAGGTCTGGACATGAAAGTAGCACCAACTTCAACGGTCATTGGAGCGGCGATTGTAAATGCCATCGTGGCGGAAGTCGTGGAGCTGATTGTAAAGGATGGGCAAGTGCCAGAGGTATTCGCCAGTAGTAATACAGACACTGGAGAACAGGTTAATTCCCAGTTAATTCAAAAATATAAAGGGGTTGTTCGTAGTTTATGACGATTCCTAAGATGCCTACAATTTCTTCAATAGGTGATGGCAGCTCTATTATTCAAAGCTGGTGCCAACAGCATGGGTTTGAATATGTGGGGGAAATGGGTGGAGAGATTGCGATTGTTTCCATGCAATCTTCTGAGCCTAGATTCAGCTACATAGCCGAGACTAATTCGGTTTCAGATGAAATCTATGAACTGGCGATTGAAAGTTCCCTTTCACTAAGACAAGTGAAAATAACGTTCGGTGGACTTCGCGCTTTACGATATGCCATGAATGCGATCGGGGACATGGTGAAACGTCAGACATGGCAAGATGGCGTTCAATACGATTACCCGCGGTTTGCCCTAAGAGGTATTATCGAAGGATTCTATGGTCAGCCCTGGAATCAAGAACAGCGATTGGACATGCTTCAATTTATTGCTTCGCGCAATATGAATACGTATATTTACGGCCCCAAGGATGATGCTTATCATCGTGAACGCTGGAGAGATTTATATGACACGCAGTCTTACGAGAGATTGACTGAAGTATTCTCTAAAGCCTGCGAAGTGGGATTGGACTTCTACTATTGCATTGCACCAGGCTTGTCCATGCGCTATTCCAGCGAAGAAGACTATCGCATCTTGGTACGTAAGGTACGGCAACTGTTTGAGATGGGTGTAAGAAACTTCGGCTTGCTGCTGGATGACATTCCAGAGAAACTACAGCATCCAGAGGATATTGCAGCTTATCCGGATCTTGTCGCTGCACATATTCATCTAGTCAACCGATTCTACGAGGAAATCAAGCAATGGGATGCTGGCATCCGGCTTGTTGCCTGCCCAACGCAATATTGGGGAAAAGGAAACGAACGATATATCTCCAAGCTTGGCGGAGGGTTACATCCGAGTATTGACTTGTTCTGGACCGGTCGAAACATTTGCTCGCAAGAGATTACTTTGATGGAAGCAGCGGTGTTTACGCAAAATACCTATCGAAAACCGTTGTATTGGGATAATTACCCCGTTAACGATATGGAAATGACCGATGAAATGCATATCGGACCTTACCAGCAGCGAGACCCTCACTTATATCGATTCTCAAGAGGAATCATTGCTAACGCGATGGAGTTTGCGGAAAGCTCTAAAATTTCGATTAGCACGGTTGCTTCCTATTTATGGGATCCACTTCGCTATGATGCAGAATTAAGCTGGCGAGAAGCCATTGAAGAGATAGCCGGAAGTAAGGACTACTTGGACGTGCTTCGATTCGCGGACAATGTGCGCTACTCCTGTTTGTATCCAACCGATTCACCAACACTTGCCGCGGCCTTAATGCGATTCGATTTCGATTACTTCTATGGAGATCGAATGAAAGCGATTGATGAGCTCTCTGCCCTTGTCACAGAAATGAATGCGGTTGCAGTGAACTTGCAATCGGATCGGGTTGTCAATCAAGCGCTCCAACATGAGCTGCTGCGCTGGATCCGTAAGTATGCCGCGGGATGCGAATTATTGCAGGCCTGTATCGCCTATTTACGTTCAGGAAATATAGGAGCTTTAGAAGAAATTCGTAGCCAATACCTTACATATCGTGGTGATGCCACCTATGTATTCGCTGATGTGCTTGTTGCTTTCCTAAATAAAGTTACTGAAAATGGCTTCGACAATACCAAAAATATGGATCTAAAAGGGAGCGAATTTTAACATGAAAAAATTACTTGCTGGACTTACTGTCATTTGTGCCGTTACTGCATTAGTTGGGTGCTCGAAATCTTCAGAATCAGGTGATAAATTTACGCTTCGTATTGCCCAAGGATCGCCAGGCGAAGAAGTTGCTAAGGTTTGGGAGCAAGTAAAAGACAAGTACCAAGAGAAATATCCGAATGTCAAAGTTGAATTGATCATTCAAGATACGGATATGTACCAAACGATTGGCCTACCAAACTTGTTGAACGGCAAGAATGCACCGGATCTATACTTCGAATGGCCAGGTGAGCGTCTAAAAACAAGAGTGAAAGACGGTTTCGCAGCTGATTTAACAGATGCCCTCAAACAAGATGGATTGAAAGACATGTTCGATGCAGGGGATTTCAAAGGCATGGCGATTGACGGCAAAACGTACATGATTCCAACAGCGAGTGATGTTACCAACGTTATGTGGTACAACAAAAAAATGTTCAAAGACCTTAACTTAGAAGCGCCAAAAACATGGGATGAATTCTTGGCTGTATGTGCGAAGTTGAAAGCAGCTAAAATTACGCCTATCGCTTCAGGTAATAAAGATTTGTGGCCTGCTGGTAACTGGAATGCTCATGTGCTTTCAAGAGTCGTCGGCGAACAAGCTTATGCGGATGCAATGGAATTGAAAATCCCATTCAACTCCCCTGACTTCGTTAAAGGGATGACGGCAATGAAGCAGCTTTGGGATAACAAATATATCAATGAAAGTGTTAACGGAATTGGCGATACAGAAGGATCTGTACTGTTCTTCAATGGCGAAGCAGCGATGTATCCAATTGGCAGCTGGTTGGTTGCGATGGCGCAAGATGCGAAACCAGATTTCGAATATGGCTATTTCAATCTGCCATCAATGGCTGGCGGTAAAGGTGACCAAAACAGCGTTCTAGGCGTAATGAATGGTTTCGTTGTAAATAAGAAGTCTGCTCATTTCCAAGCGGCTGTTGATTTTATGAAAATGTACAGCACACCAGAATTCTCTGCTCTGCTTAATGAAGCAGGTCAAACACCTATCGCAAAAGGCGGCGTTGATCCGAAGGATGTAAATCCGATCTCGCAAAGCCTGATCATGATGCTGAAACAATCGAAAACAATGGTTTCTCCTCCAGACACGGGTTACAACATTGAGGTTGCAACTGCCCTGAACACGGCGACATCCGAAGTGCTTGGCGGCGTGAGCACGCCTGAGAAAGCTCTAGCAGATTTGGATAAGAAAGTAGCTCCATTGAAAAAATAACATCACAAAGATTATCCGGCGTCTGAATCTTTCTGCGCCGGATGATCACTAATGACTTCGGAGGTGATGAAGTGAATCGGAAATTTCGACTAACGCCATATCTATTTGTTGGTCCTGCTGTAATATTATTTTGCTTTACGATTCTAATACCGATCCTCATGACCCTAGCTTTCAGCTTTTACGATTGGAATGGCTTCGGTACGATGAAGTTTATCGGTTTCGATAACTACCTTCGAGCTTTCAAAGACCATATTTACCTGATGTCCTATTGGCACATCCTCATTTATATTGTCTTGACGATTATCCTTGAAGTTGCGGGTGGTCTGCTCCTTGCGGGGCTCATAACGGTGAAAATGAAAGGTACAGGCATTTTCCGAGTTGCTTTCTTTACACCGGTTATGCTTCCGATGGTTATTGTATCCTTCTTATGGAAGTTCGTATTTAATTCGGATTTTGGTTTGTTGAACGCGGTATTGAAAGCCGTAGGACTCGACAGCTGGACACACGTTTGGCTTGGCGATCCGAAGACAGCGTTGTTTGCCATTTGTGTGGTGTCAGGCTGGGTGTATGCTGGTTTCTACATGACTATTTTCTATGCAGGTATTCAACGTATTCCCAATGACATTTACGAGTCTGCGTATCTCGATGGCGCAACCGAAAGAGATATTTTCTTCAAAATTAAAATCCCAATGATCAAGAACCTCATAGAAGTTGCATTCATGTTATGTGTACTTGGTGGATTCCAAGGGTTTGATCTTTTCTACGTAATGACAAATGGCGGGCCTTATAATTCAACTGAAATTGTTACAACCTATTTGGTGAAAGTCGTATTTAGTAATATGAGCATCGGTTATGGCTCCGCGCTTGCTGTCATCATGACGGTAGTTATTGTTATTGTCGGTCTTTTATTTAATGGATTGAAGAAAAAAGACAAAGACGCGCTGGAATACTAACGAAAGGAGGGCTGTTTTCATGGCAGTTGCCTCGCAAACACAAAGCTTAGCAGGTCAAGGTAAGAATAAGAATAAATGGTCACTTCGCATCGTCTATTATACGTTTATGTCCTTATTAGCACTTGTTTATTTCTACCCGATGATTTGGATGGTCTTTTCCTCATTTCGAGAGAATCGCGAAATTTTCAAAACACCTTTCGCCTTGCCGAGCAAAATCAATTTAGGAAACTGGATAGATGCATGGAAGGTCGGTCATATGAGCACCTATGCGTTGAACAGTGTGATCGTCACTTCGCTTACGGTGGCATTTATCCTCTTGTTCGGATGCCTTGCTGCATTTGCTTTTAGTAAATTGAAGTTTAAGGGCAGTAAACTATTGTTGGCGCTTTTTGTATTTGGTTTATTTATGCCGCTGCAGTCCTTTTTCATTGCGCAAAGCTATATTTTTGAACAATTGCATATCAAGGATACCTATTGGGCTCTTATCCTTCCGTATATCGGAATGGGGCTTCCGCTTGCCATTTTTCTATTGAAAGCATTTCTCGATTCCGTGCCAAAGGAAATGATGGAGGCCGCGAGTATTGATGGATGCGGAGAATTAAGATTATTTATTCGCATTATCTTGCCCTTGATGGCACCAGGTATGGCTACTGTAGCGATTTTCTCTTCCCTTAATGCCTGGAACGAGATGCTGCTAGCCCTGCTATACATCCAGAATGATGCTTTAAAGACGATTCCTGTCGGTTTGCTTGCTTTCTCAAGCCGTCATGTGACGGACTATAAGCTATTGTTCTCTGCTCTCTCTTTGATTACGATTCCGATGATCGGCGTCTACGTATTGTTCCACAAAAATATTGTTAGCGGTCTGACAGAGGGATCCTTAAAATGAGCCCTTTCCAGCAGCCTGTAAGTATTCATCAAATTAAAATACGCAACAGGAAGCTTGTATTTAAGGATATGCAAGCGATCGGAGCGACGAATAGACTGGAAATCGCTAAAAGAACGCATTTGAGCGCGGCTACCGTTTCTACGATCGTCGAAGAATTTAATAAAAGAAACATGATTCAAGAGTCGAAGGATGACAAAGTTGCTATCGGCCGAAAGCCTAGTTTATTGCAATTCATGCCAGAGACGAAGAAAACGATCAGCATTGATTTAACTAGCAGAAATATGAGCTATGCAGTAAAGCAGCTCGATTTAGTGACCACGGAAAGCTTTATTTACAAATACAATTCGAATATGTCATATGGTGAAAATTTAGCTGGGCTATGCATCGAGATTCGAGACTTGTTGAATCGTTTAGAATTGGAATCTGAGATTCTCGGAATAGGCGTATCCGTACCAGGACCTTATCATGTGAGTCAAGACCGCGTAATCAATCGGCTGATTCCAGAAATCGGCGAAGTGCGGCTGCATCATGAATTTTCGAAGTATCTGGCTCCGTATGCAATCTTGATTGATCATGACGTGAAATTGGCAGCTGCGGCCGAGATCCAGTTCATCCCTAAATATGAAGAGAAGTCGGTTTTCTTCTTATATGTAGGAGAGGGCGTCGGTGGAGCTTTATCAATAGGCGAGCATATTTACAGTGGAGCACATGGCTTTGCCGGAGAAATTGGCCAGATGATCATTCAGGATGGCACTCGACTGGAACAACTGCTTTCTTGGACAACCTTTGTTCAAAGGGTGTCAGCGACTTGGGGGTTATCTGAAGCCGAAGGCGCGGAAGGTAAGCTGGAGGCGCTTATTTTGAGCGAGTCCAATGAAGAAGATGCTGCATTTCTACAGGAACTAGGACGAATAGCAGAATGGTTCAGTGTCGCTATTACGAATATTGCTTGGCTGTATAATCCGAATGTCGTTCTGATAGGCGGCTCTTACAATAGGTTTGGTGACAAGCTATTGAAGATGATCTCCGAAGGTTTGCGCCATAGATTGATGCCAGAATTATTCGAGAGCCTGACGCTGGGTTATTCCCATTTCCAAGAAAAAAGTTCATTGGTTGGAGCGGCCATTATGACACGCGACTTCTGGCTGGAACACCTAGATTGATACTACAGGCGCGGAGGTATATGAGATGAAGACGGCTGTCATTTTGGCGGCGGGTGATGGTACCCGCGTATGGCCTTATGCGGAGATCAGACCCAAAGCTATGATTCCATTAGCGAATAAGCCTATTATCGCGCATCAAGTCGATATGCTCAAAGCGCTTGAGTTCGAGCATATCATTATCGTTGGCGGACGTTTAAGTGAGCAAATGACGAATTACTTCTGTAGAAGTGGCTCGCAAGACGCTGAATCAACATGCAAAATAACCGTAATGAAAGCCAATGCCAGCGGCCCGCGGGGAACAGCGTTCTCATTAGCCTCTGCCATGGGGTTGATCGGTGAGGAACATTTCCTAGTTCTGTACGGAGATACGTTGTTGGAACGAGCCGATATAGCTGAATTAATGGCGGCAATGCAATCTGGCGCCGACGAGGCAGCAGTACTTGTGACACCGCTTCGCAATGAGGCTCCGCAGGATTGGATTTGCTGCCGTTTAGACGCGGATCATCGCGTTGAGAGCATTATGGGGCATCCCCGAGGAGATTACTCGCATCGGATGTGTGCTTTCGGCTTTCATAAGTCGTTCTTGTCGTACGCTGCCGCGAATTCCGGCATCTTTACGAATGTACAGGTTGGCATGATGCCGCCGGTAGAAGGACATTTGGAAATGTCTCTGGCCGATTGGATGGCTGACGGGTTTAAGGTAGCTGCCGTTGAAGTCAAAGGCATGTTTATGGACATCGATAAACCTTGGCATATTCTACAAGCCAATGATTTGTTGGTACAAAAGCAATGTAATGAATTGACGCAGCATGAGTTGGCTACTGGTGCATCTATTGATGAAAGTGCAACGATAAAGGGATATGTGAAGCTAGGTGAGAACAGCAGAATCGGGAAAAATGTCATTGTTGAAGGCAATCTAGTCGTTGGCAACGATACGATTATCGAGAATGGCGCGATTTTGCAAGGGAATCATGTCATTGGCAACGGCACATATATCGGTAACTACTGCTTTCTGTCTGCTGGTTCAACAGTGGGTAACCGCTGCGTTATTAACCATTGTGCGGAATTGGACGGTATGATCCTGGATACCGTGTATTTGTACCATTACATGGAGTTCTATGGGATTATTGGGACTTGTACAGATTTAGGTGCAGCTACGGTTTGCGGTACGCTTCGCTTTGATGATGGGGAAACATCGCACCGCATCAAAGGGCGCAGGGAAACACCGCGTGAGCATTCCAATGCTACCTACTTGGGCGATTACGCTAGAACGGGCGTCAATGCGATTCTGATGCCAGGGGTTAAAGTTGGCGTATATAGCTTAGTAGGACCTGGGGTGTTACTAGAGGCAGATCTTCCTAATCGGACAATGGTCAGTCTCAAACAACAGCTGGCAACCAAAGAATGGGGACCTCAACGATACGGTTGGTAATGGTATATTGTAGTAACAAATATTGATTGACAATTTGTTACTACAATATATATAATAAGGAAGTAATGTTACTACTAAACGAACGTTGGAGGGGTCGCCTTTATATTAAGGTTTTTGGTAGTCAGGAATCGTTTTGCTTCGAATCGTGACGCGCATCAAATCCAAGTCAATACAGCATTCGGATTAAGTTGAATAGGTTATGCATGTTACTTTACATCAATAATGTAAGCGCTTCAAACGTCGGTGTTACAAAAAAAAAGTAACCAAAAGGGGCACAGAGAATGTCGAGAAAAACTAAGAAAGTCATTTCTTCAATCGTGATTGGTAGCATGTTGATGTCAAGTACTGCTATCGCAGGTTTGTCAAGTACTGCTATCGCAAGTTCAAGTTCATCTCAAGATATCTCTACGAATTGGGCATCGGAAGTATTGCAAAAATGGGCATCCAATGGTTTGTTGGAAGGTGATATTAATGGTAATTTAAACCCTGACAACGCTATAACTCGTGCGGAATTTGTTACGATTCTTAATCGTGTTTTCAATCTTCAAAGCACTTCTGGTGCGCAAACTTTTTCTGATGTCAATCCAAACGATTGGTATTATGTAGAGCTTCAAAAAGCTTCTGCAGCTGGATTATTAAACGGCGACGCAAACAACCATGCTAATCCAAATGCACCGATCACTCGCCAAGAAGCGGCTGTTATCATTTCAAGAGGATTCCAAGTTGTTTCTGGAACAAAAGACAGCAGCTTTAATGATCTTTCAGAAATAGCTGATTGGGCTTCAAAAGCAGTTTCTACACTTACTTCTAAAGGTTACTTAAACGGAAGGGGTAATGGTGGTTTTGAGCCTCTCGCTAGTATAACTCGAGCTGAATCTTTCACTATGACTGATAGAGTAATGGGGATATTAGTTAGAACTCCTGAAGAACTAGCAAAACTTCCATCCACAATCACTGGTAACATTACAATAGCTTTCCCTAATGCTATTCTTAAAGGTCTTACCATTACTGGTGATGTTATTGTGGCTGATGCTGCTGGAACGGGTCCTGTTGTTTTTGAAAATACAAAAATAACGGGTGATCTCAGTGTTGTGGCTGCAACAAGTGTAAATTTTGTAGCTTCTTCTGTCACTGGTACTACTAATGTAACCAATGTACATGCTGCAACGACGCTAAACCTAGATTCTACATCTTCTTTTAACATACTGACGCTAAACACATCTGCAAATGTTACTGGTACTGGTAGTATCCAAACTGCTAACATTAATACAGACGGTGTTACAATTGCTGAACAACCTGTTAATGTAACAGTTGCATCAGGTGTTACTTCTACTGTTGCTGGTAAACCGGTAGACAATACGACGCCAGTAGTACCGCCAGTAGTACCGCCAGTAAAACCGCCAGTAGAACCGCCAGTAGTTCCGCCAGTAGTACCGGGAGATCCTGCTACACCTGTTGTTGCAGCTATTTCAACTGGAACGACTGTCAACATGCACAGCACACAAATTACTCGTTTGCAACCTGCGGGGTTGGATGTAGCTCTACCAATCCAATGGACAACCTCAGATCCTTATGTTGCTTACGTAGATACAATCGGTAACAGCGAAGGCAACTACGCTGGTAAAGTTTTAGGCGTTACTGCAGGAACAGCTACAATTACAGGTAAACAAGGTGCTACAACTGTTTCTGTTACTGTGACTGTTAACAATGATCCAAAACTAGCAACGAATTTGGAAAAAATCGTTTACTATTATAAAACAGGTGATTCTAGTATCCCTGCTGCACTTAGTTCAACAGTGTGGAGTACAACTAATATCCCTACAGCTCCTGCAGGAAAAGATTTCCCATCTGCAACTTACGCAGGTTATGTTGATGGTGAGAATGGTGTGAAGTGGTTAGTATCTAAAGATACTTTAATCAAGTCAAATGGAAAAATGGAATTAGGTTCTACCACACCTTATGTAGCGACGACTGGTATCGTATCCGATGCAGTCACGTTATACGACCCTAACTTAGCTTCTGCTGACCAAGTCCAGTACCTTCAAGGTGGAAGATATATTCCCCAAACGGGTGTTGTTGGTCCTGCAACCAACGCACAAGAAATTATTACAAATATTATGCCTGATGGTGCTAATGGACTTTGGATATTAGGTTCTACTGGCAATGCAACTCACATTGTTCGCAAGCCTATGTCTTTAATGGCTAAATCATTAGTTCAAGAAGAAATTTCCAGAAACTTTAATGATCGTTTCGGCTTCCAATCGGGCACTGTATCTTTTGCAACACAAGCCGATATGCTTAAAGCAGTGATGAACGCTGATAAAGGTGCTGGCTCCTCACTCGGTGATACAGATAATGATGGTCTTTGGACGACTATGTATGCTTCTGGTGAAATCTGGAGATATAACTACATGAAGGCTACGTTTGGTGATAATGACGCTAGAACGAAAGATGCGAAAGCATCTGCTACTCGCGCTATTGAATCGATCGTTACTCTAGGCTATATCTCAGGTACGCAGCTTAAAGTACCTTCCAAGAACAATGTAAACGACCTTAGCATCTACAACGTATTGGGTGCAAATCCTAATGATGAAGGAAAACCTGTCTATATTGATGCTACTACAGGAAACTATACGTTATCAGCTATAGGTAATGCTCCTGCATCTTCCGGTTTCTTCGCTAGAACCTATAAAGTTGCTGGTAAGAACAACGGTGCTATTTCACCTGACAGTAATCCAGGCTTAAACACTGCTTGGTTGAAAAAGAAGGCAGGAGAAACTACTGACATCAATGGGAAATTGGTCAGCTATTCGTCTCCAGGAGCAAAAAACGGTGATGTACCGTATACAACATTGTTAAAAGCTTATGACACTGTTCCAGTTCCTTCCAGACTTGTTCAAGTTTATGCTGATTTAAACGGTGGACAAAATGAAAATAATCTGGACAGCAGCAATGTTTACTACAAAGCTACTACTTCAACGGATGAGCTAGTAGGCCATTACTTTACACTTGATCTCGCGTATAATGCATTCAAAGACAGCGATCCTGAACTTGCTGCTCTGATCAAGAATGATATGATTAACCATACTAATGGGGTTATCTTGAACAACTACTATCAAGTCAGTATAACGGGTGAAAACCCTGTAGAGTCTCGTTTCAATCCTGATAACACTACGGAATATGCTGCAAAAGGTAACGGGTTGAATTATCCTTCGGTACCTACTAAATGGGCGAATATGAACCCTGAATTCCTTGATGGTGTTTCTAATGCTTGGGGAAGAAATGATTATGAGGACGGCCCTCTGAATGCGACTCTTGCGCTACAAATGCTTGCAGTTGCAAAAGATATGGGCAATTACACACAAGCTGAGCGAGCTGCACTTACTGCTCAAGGTGTAACACTAACCAAGCCACTTGATTATGCGAATGAACTAAAAGTTATGAACGGCGATGCTCCAACTGGGGCTCCAACTGCTCATAATGATTACGAAACAAGATATCCTAAAACGTATTTCTCCACTTCTCTGCTGGAAATGAGCCTGCATTACCTCTCAAGATACTTTGGTATTTCTGCTCATAACGGAAGTGGCATGGGTGAGAGCGGCACATCTTACCAATCTTATCTGAACTATTCGGATGAAGAAGAAGCTGCGCTGGCATACTATACATTAGCTCACCATACGGATACTGCTCATGCTCAAGACATTTTATCTGGTATGAATCAGTGGTGGTTCCACGAGAAGAGACAGAAAAATCCATTCGTGACTACTTTCTATGCAGCAGCTCTTGGTGCATTGAAAAACAAAGGCGTTAACATTGGAAATCCAACTGTTGATCTTGCTGGTTCAACTTGGCAGATGACTCGTATCCCTAACAGTTTCATGAACTGGGATGTTCTATCTGCTAACAGAAACGATGTAACGCATGTTATACCTGATGGCATGGTTGACCAACTTATTCCTCGTGATGAAGTTATGATGTCTAAATACAATACAAATATCTTCGGTACGATGGACAGAAGAACAATTGACTCTGGTTTCTCAAGAAGTATGGAATCTTCAACAGTCATTTCTATGCCGTATTGGTTGACGATGAATCCTTCAGATGCAGCTAATGTAACTGCTCTGGGCGCGGCTATTACAGCTCCTATAAACAATGGAACAGAGAGCATAACTTATCCTACCAATGTTGCGGCTATGAACCCAAATGGTAACTACAATGCGAATACGCACACATTTACCATTAATGTCGGTGATTCTGTAAGGCTTGATGCGAAGACTACTGGCTATATCAGAAGCGTTTCTTGGCTAACGGATGCTTGGGACGTAGCGGGATATGCTAATGGAAAACCTGCTATCATTAATGCTGATCCAAGTAAATTCCAAGTTATTGACCTTAGAGATTTGGCTGCTTTTGGTGAAGTAGGAAATGTTGATCCAACCGGCATCAGCATAGCAGGCGAATATACAGGAGCTTATGCAACAGGACTTAAACCAGGAACAGTTACGGTTACTGCATATGTGATCGACGGATTCTTTAGAACTCCTGAGAAACTAACATATACAATTAATGTTGTTGATCCTAAAGCAAGTGCAACACCAGCACTAACAGCTACTGTTGTTAATGCAACCTACTTTGCTTATCCAACTTGGCTGCAAGCAGAAATGGCTAAATCTAACCTAAACACAGATGGAAATCCATTTGTAAGTGTTATCTATTCTTCTTCTTCTCCGTCAGATGGTACTGTTGACCCTAAAACAGGTGCTATCACTTATCTGACTGGTAATGTATTCAAAGTAATTGCAACTGTTGCCTATTCGGGTAGAACAGTAAATGCTGACCCTAGCGCACCTGCTCATAAATATGATGATTTGGGTGCTCGATTTGAAGAAGATAGCCATGTTATGACGTTTGTATGTCCTGTTCAAGGAACACCAACTCCGTAATTTGGTGCTAGTAATCTTCCCACTGCCAAGTAAACAATTTTAAAAATTGAAAGAGCGAAATAACCTTAGCGGTGTTCAACCGGACTAAGGTTATTTTGTTTACATGGGATATCTCAATTCAAGTGATGGAGTCTATTGCGCTACATTCTCTGCGTAATCTGCAACGTACGATCCGTTAGATGGCATGCCCAGCATTATGTTATGTACTCTTCACTGCCGGATCCGCTTACTCCTATCTCCGATTGGGGTGCCACTTAGCGGAATTGTGTACGATTAAAAACCAGCTTACTGTTCGTCGATGTTCACGTTTTGAGCTGACCTTGGGGTTAGCACTCTTGATTTATAAGAATGAAAAATGGACACATTATATTAACTATTCCGTTACAAAGCAG
This sequence comes from Paenibacillus sp. J22P143, assembly GCF_059692035.1. NCBI lineage: Bacteria > Bacillati > Bacillota > Bacilli > Caryophanales > Paenibacillaceae > Paenibacillus > Paenibacillus sp. J22P143. The sequence continues at coordinate 93,804 of NZ_JCAUAQ010000005.1, read as the reverse complement.
GTACGATGGAAGGCGCTACCGTATTCCTACTGCCGTATTGGTTAGGCCGTTATTTCGGAATGATCCTAGAATAATTGAAGTTTAAAAAGAGGTTGTTCCAAAAGTAGATTAATCTACTTTTGGACAGCTTTTTTTGCGTAACGGAAAAAAAAGAAACCGCTCCTTGAGTTAGATGGTTGCTCCACGCGCCCATTGTTCCAAGGTTTGGTTTCTTACAAATTAGTTCTATCCGTGCATCGCTTCAAAATCAGAGAATTGCGATAGTTTGAGGTGAACATCCTCACTTACTTCGGTTCCTGTTGCTTCTATGGCCATGAGTAGAGCGCCAATGACCGGTTCAACGGTGAGTTTCTTAACCACAGCCTGTGGTGCTGCAGCAGCAACTGCTTCTTGAATGTATTTCAACACGAAGTCTCCCTCACCGCGCGTTAGAATGCTACCTGCAAGCACGACATCGAAGGCATCGCCTTCCATGCCTAATCGCGTGATAGCAGCAACGGCTGATCGGCCAAGTTCTTCGCCTTGTTGGCGCAGAATCTGAATGGCAACCGCATCGCCTGCCTGAGCCGCAGGAAACAACAGTCTTGCTAGTCTGGCAGGAGGTTGTAGATCTTGGTCCAGATAATCATTGAACATGGCAGAGACGGAAGAATAACCAAGCTCCTGCAGCAGAGGTTCTGTTAGAAGTGTTTCTTCCCCACGCTTGTCCCATGCACGTGTAACAGACCGGAATACTTCTACGCTCAGTGAACTGCCTCCACCAAAGTCGCCGTACATATAATTAAATCCGCCGATTTGTATGATTTCACCTGAGGGACTGCGTCCCGCTGAGTTTACCCCCGTACCGCAGATGAGAGAGATGCCATACGGTTTATCCGTACCAGCTCTGAGTCCGATGATCGTATCGCATACGAGTTCATATCGTGAGATCTCGAAGCCAAGTTCTGAGAGCATTTTGTGCAAAATTACGAAATCATATTCTCTGTCCGCTCCTGCAAGGCCAAAGCAACTGCGTGCTACCTGATCTATGCTTATAGCTGCTTGGCTCAGTGCTTCTGCAACCGCTTTGTGAATGTTTTGTTTGGCTTCCTCGTAATTGAGCTGATGGTTGCCATTTCCTGCTTTTCCTTTGCCTGCGATATTCCCGTGCTCATCGACGATTACCGCATATGTTTTGGTTCCGCCTCCGTCAACACCTAATACATATGTCATTTGTTAGCTCTCCTATTAGATAGATTTTTCATGGATTAATTTGTTATTACATATTAATAATATATATTATGTAGTAACATTTCAATGAATTCTTTTACGTATAGGTAATCCTAGATAATGGTTTGCACGTACAACGCTATTGGTATACATTTATAAATTGAAAAGTATGCTAATATTGGGGCAGATTCAAGAGTTATGTGCCCAAATGCGAGTTTGCTTGTTGTCATCATCTTATTTTCACAAAGGAGTACTAGACATCTATGACCTATGCCAATGAAAGAAATAAACGAACCGACGTGAGCCGCACACTGGCCAAAGTTGCCTTAGGAGAAGCCAACGCTGATCTCGTCATCCAAAATGGCACACTAGTCAATGTTCACTCCGGCGAACTCATTCCACATATGGATGTCGCGATTGCGGCTGGACGCATTGCTTACATAGGGAAGGCAGACCATACGATCGGGGCTCAAACAACCGTTATTGACGCCACTGGGAAATACATAGTGCCAGGCCTGTTAGACGGCCATATGCATGTGGAAAGCACGATGCTTTCCGTGACGGAATTTGCCAAGGCGGCGATCGTCAAAGGGACGACGGGCATTTTCATGGACCCGCATGAGATTGCGAATGTGTTTGGTTCGGAAGGTGTTCGGCTTATGCATGAAGAGGGGCAGCAGCTGCCGCTCAAGGTATTTACGACGTTCCCATCCTGCGTACCAGCAACGAATGATTTGGAGGATGCGGGCGCAACGCTGGAAGTGGCGGATATTCAAGCGGGTCTGCAGTGGGATAACGTGGTCGGACTGGGCGAAGTGATGAACTTCCCTGGTGTCGTGTACGGGGATTCCAAAATGTGCGGCGAAATCGAAGCGACGCTGGAAAGTGGGAAGACGGTTACAGGCCATTTTCCAAGTGATGATGATCGGATGTTTCAAGCCTATCTCGCGTCGGGTGTAACTTCCGACCACGAAACGGTCACTCGGGAGCAAGGTTTGCACAAGGTTCGCATGGGTATGCACCTGATGATTCGTGAGGGCTCTGCCTGGCATGATGTCAAAGAGGTCATTAAGATTGTCACCGAGGATGGCGTGAATACGTCCAATATTTCGCTCGTCACGGATGACGTGAATCCGCAAACACTGGTGGAGAAAGGGCATCTCAACCATGTGGCGCGACGCGCCATCGAAGAAGGGGTTAACCCGGTCACAGCGATCCAAATGGTGACGATTAACGTGGCTCGCTATTTCAAGCTCGAGCATGATCTGGGCAGTATCACACCAGGTACATGTGCGGATATTCTGTTGATCGATGATCTGCAAAGGATGGAACCATCCACCGTCATTACGGATGGCCAAGTCATTGCTGAGCAAGGAAAGCTCGCGGTGGAATTCCCAACATTCACATACCCCGCGCATATTCGGAACTCCATGCATGTGAAACAGGCCCTACAGGCTGATGACTTTACATTTGCAACTGCGACCCAACAGGAGAAGACGAAGGTCAATGTGATTAAGGTCATCGAGAACAGTGCCAGAACAGAGAAAATGACGGCAGAGCTCGCTATTCAACATGGCATCATTCAACCGGATACGACGCAAGATATTGTCCGATTAGCGTGTATCGAGCGACACCGCGGTACCGGTCAGATTTCACTTGCTTTTGCCCATGGCTTTAACGTGAAATCTGGAGCAGTCGCCTCGACGGTCGCACATGACAGCCACAATCTCCTAGTGATGGGGATTGATGAAGCAGATATGGCTTTCGCAGCGAATGAGCTTATTCGATTAGGAGGCGGCACGATCGTTGTAGAGAACGGGGCTGTACTGGCTCTAGTTCCCTTAACGATTGCAGGCCTGATGTCTGATAAATCCTTGTCTGAAGTCGTAGCGGAGGTTGCCCAGCTGGATCAAGCCTGGAAACACATCGGCTGTTCGATGAACGCACCGTTCATGACCTTCTCCCTCATCGCCCTGCCCGTGATTCCGGAAATTCGGATTTCGAACCGCGGGCTTGTCGATGTGACCCAGTTCAAGCTGATCGATGTTGAGCTAGTCTAGGAAATCAATACAATCCTTTTCTGAACATTAGAGCATGATTCTAATGTTCTTTTTCTATTGAAGCAGATTGTGGGGAGCAGGTGGAACCTAGCGAATTGGCTTACAAACAAAGGATCGAATGTTGTCTTAGTGCTATGGATCCTTAAAGCTCATTTTTACAAGCCTTTCTGAAGGAAGGGCATACTCGCGGTAATGCATAATACTGGATCTTTTTCCACATTATAATCACAGAGTCTAATCCGTAAAGGTGTGATGAAAAATCAAAAGTTTCATTAAGCCATGGTTGAATACATCTCAATTTACGAAAATGAAAGATTCCTTAGAGCTTAATTCCAATTTGAACGTCCCCTTTAGCAACGATATGAACGCCAATCTGATGCTTTTGGAAAAAGTTTTCTTAAATTGCTCGGATGTCATGTATCAACCCGTAAGTTTATTAAGTGGGCAAGCCCTACTCATATACATAGACGGTATGGTCGATCAAAAAATACTTGATGATGTTGACATATTGCAGTCGATTATTGCTTCCGAAGGAAATTCAGGTTCATTCGGAAAGTCACAAAAACAAGGGAGAATTAAGAAACCTCAGGGATTGAACGATTTCGTACTGAGTGTCTTAAACGGAGCATTAGGCCTCATCGCATTTGGTGAGAACGACATCCAATTAATCGAAGGTGTCAATAAGCTGCCTATGCGGAACGTGGATGAACCAGATGCGGAACCCCTCGTGCGGGGACCGCGCGAAGGCTTTATTGAACAAATTCAAACGAATATCGTTTTGTTGCGAAAACGTCTGAAAACATCTCGTTTAAAGACGGAATCCTTTACGCTGGGGGAACTATCTCAAACCAAAATTGTCATTACTTATATTCAAGGAATCGCAAACGAGTCTGTCCTGCAGGAGGTGCGTAACCGCGTCTCGCGGATTAAAATTGACGGTATTATTGATTCTGGCTATGTCGAGGAATTTATTGAAGACACACCATTTTCTCCTTTTCCGCAAGTGCAAAATACAGAAAGACCTGACATTGTTGCTGCAAGTTTACTTGAAGGCAAGATTGCCATTTTGATCGATTGCACACCTAGCGTTCTCATTGTTCCGATGACATTTTGGACAGCCCTTCAAAGCGCAGAGGACTACTACGAACGCTTTGTGATTGGAACATTTCTTCGCTTGGGTAGGATTTTATTATTTTTTATTGCTCTCTTTTTGCCCTCGTTATACGTAGCAATATCCGTTTTTCATCCAGAGATGATACCGACCAAATTGCTGCTAAGTATTGCCGGGGCCCGGGAGTCCAGTCCTTTTCCAGCTCTTGTAGAGGCTTTAATCATGGAGATAACATTCGAAGCGATTCGCGAAGCGAGCGTGCGCTTGCCTAAACAAGTCGGTTCTGCAGTGAGCATCGTTGGCGCACTCGTCATTGGACAAGCTTCGGTGCAAGCAGGCATCGTTTCAGCTCCCATGGTTATCGTTGTTGCCTTTACCGGCATAGCGAATTTCGCCATACCTCGGTTTAATATGGCGATTAGTACACGCATGCTGCGGTTTCCGCTAATTATTCTAGCTGGGACATTGGGCCTTTACGGAATCGGGATCGGTTTTCTTGCAATTCTCATCCACCTTACTTCACTTCGTTCCTTTGGTATACCGTATTTTGAACCGGTTGCGCCATTTGCTCTTAGTGGTTTAAAAGATGTATTTGTGAGGGCGCCTCATTGGGCCTTAAACCTCCGACCGAGATTAACTGGTTCTCAGGACCCCGTACGCGTACCGCCTGGCCAAATGCCAATTTCCAACCGCTCTATGGGGTTGCAACAGTTGGATGATCCGAAATATCCGGAAGAATAATGCTTGGGCGTCTTCGTTTTTGTTATTCAAGTCATAATGGTTAAAGGGGATATTAATGAATACACCCAAGCTGGAGCAATTCTCAAGTTCGGGATTAGCGATGATCATGTTTATGTATGTCGTAGGAACGACATTAACCGTACCGCTAGCTGCCGAAGCCGGTCATGATGCTTGGATCTCCATTATTATTGGAGCAATTGTCTCATCAGGCATTATTTGGGTATTCACTCACCTATGTATATCCTTTCCAGGACTCACACTGATTGAAATCGGAGAACAATTGTTAGGCGTCTGGGGGGGGCGCATTCTCGGCTTGTGCTACGCTTGGTATAGCTTACATCTCGGTTTTCTCGTACTGCGCTCGTTCCTTAATTTTTTATTGCAAATTGCTCTTCCTCAAACTTCCCCCCTGGTAGCAGCAGCATTAATGATGGGTATCGTACTTTGGGTTACGTACGCAGGCATAGACGTGATTGCTCGCTGCTCATACCCTCTTTTTGGATTTGTAATGATGGAAATCGTACTGTCAACTTTCCTTATGTTAAAAGATTTCCAAATTGAGAATCTTTCCCCTGTTATCGATCGCGGTTGGATGCCCATCATGGAAGGATCGACAGAATTAGTCGGATTCCCCTTCGGTGAGACGGTCTTGTTTGCAATGATCATCCCTCATATTAAATCTTTCCATCAGGCTAAAAAAACGATGCTGTCGATGCTCCTTGTCACCTGCTTTATCCTTGTACTCGTCAATATTCGAAACACGATGATTCTGGGAGAGTTGTCATCTAAACTGGGTTATCCTAGTTACACGGCATATCAGTATATTTCAATTGCAGATTTTATTGAGCGAGTCGAACCGGTTGCCATTGTGACTTGGATGATGGGGGTATTTATTAAAATAAGTGTTTGTTTATTCGTTTGCTCGAAATCAATTGCCTCTGTCGTATCATCCAAGAATCATTATCGCTTATACTTGCTCCCTTTAACGATATTACTATTGGAATTCTCCTTCATCGTGTATGAGAATAACGCTGAACTCGTCCAATTCGCGACGAAAATATGGCAATGGTATTCAGTTCCATTTCAAATCATCATACCATTCCTTTTACTGCTACTGGCGAGAATCAGTAGAAAGCAGGTTCAAAATACGAACTAACACAGGTCCGAGGTAAGTGTATATCTAACATTTATTTCCAACATACTTAAGGTTGGCCTTGGTTGGCATATAACATGGGAGGTTGATTATGCATCTTGTAAAAACTCTTGGAATGGTGTCCGTATGTATGATCATTTGCACAGGTTGTTGGGATCGTATAGAAATTAATGATATCGCACTAGTCATGGCATCATCACTCGATTTGAATAAAGATGGCAGCTATGATGGTGCGACACAAATAGCTATCCCTTCCAGCCAAGGTGGTAATACATCCAATCAGAGTAATCAGTTTTTTGTCGAGTTAGGCAAAGGAAGAAGCATCCAACAAATTATGTTCAAAGAGCAGGAAAAATTGTCGCGAAAATTATTTCTTTCCCATCGGCGAGTCCTTTTCATTGGAGAGAACCTTGCAAAGCATGGAATTACCGATCTTCTGGATCATTATGGGCGTAATCCAACGACTCGACTCCGCACTTATATCGTGGTAGTTAAAGGAAGTGAGGCTAAAGAGGCGCTTAGAATTAAATATCCTATCGAGTTTGTTCCAACGGAAGCTGTACGAGAGATGGAAATCCTGCTTGGAACTACGGCAGTAACACTCCGAGATCTGTTCAATGCTTCTTCCGGAGAAGGTAGACAGCCTGTAATGGCCGCATTAAAGCTTAAATCAAGCACGGATGGTGATAAGAAATCATCTTTCGATTTTACAGGCACAGCCGTTTTCAAAAATTTAAAATTAGTGGGATATCTGAATTCGCAAGAGACTCAGATCCTGCAGTGGCTTAACGGTAAACTAAAGCAAGGAGCTCTAAGCGTTAACTTGCCTAATGAAAAAGGATTAATCAGCATAAAATTGACCAAAGCGGAGCAAATAATTAAGCCTGTTATAGTTAAAAGCAAAGTTAAATTTCAAATTCAAATGCTTGGCGAAGGAAGAATCGAAGAAAATAATGGGAATTTAGACTTGTCAGATCCCAAAAATATTAATTTAGTCGAAGAAGCTTTTAAAAATAATATTCAGAACCAGACAAAGAACTTGATTCAGGACGTTCAAAAAAATTTTAATTCTGACATTTTCGGCTTTGGCGATGTCCTCCATAGAAAAAATAAAAAAGCATGGCAACAGCTGAAACCAAATTGGGACGAAACTTTTGCAGATGCCGAAATTGTCGTTAATAGTAGGATCATAATCAGACGCGCAGGATTGTCTGGACCCTCGCTTCAATTAAAAGAAAATGAAGTGATGAAATAAATTGGAACATTCACCAGGATTCAGAAGCGGGAGGGGATGTATATGCAGCGATCAGGAGAGCAGATTTCTAACACTGGGTTTGGAGTAGTCATGTTTTTGTTTATTGTGGGAAGCTCATTGACTGTCCCGTTGGCCTCAATTTCAGGACACGATTCCTGGATTGCCATCCTCCTGAGCATATCGCTCTCCTGCATCATGGTTTGGATGTATGCAGTCACTCTGCAGATATTTCCTGGGCTGACGCTTATTGAAATTGGCGGGAAATTGTTTGGCGTATGGGTTGGGCGGATCATCGCCTTGTTATACACGTGGTATAGCTTTCACTTGGGCAGCCTTGTCCTTCGTAATTTCACTGAATTTATTTTAATGGTCGCGTTACCACAGACGCCTTCTCTCGTAATTTCGGCCATGATGATTGCGATTGTCCTATGGGCATCGCAGTATGGCATTGAAGTGATATATCGCTGCGCACAGGTTATTATCATTTTTATTCTAATCGATGTCGTGTTCTCCTCGGTTCTAATGTTCAAGGAGTTTCAAATCGTCAATCTGCTACCGATCATTGATAAAGGCTGGATACCAATCATGAAAGGATCAACAGAACTTATTGGGTTTCCGTTTGGCGAAACGATTTTATTTATGATGATCGTTCCTCAACTTAAACAAATCAATAAAGTACAGCGAACCATGATAGGGGCCACGATTTTTGGAGGGGTATTCCTTTTGATAATAAACTTGCGCAATACATTGGTACTCGGGGATATTTCATCCCGATTAATGTATGCCTCCTACACAGCTTATCAATACATTTCAATCGCCGACTTTATAGAGCGCATAGAGCCTATTGGCATTATCACATGGGTATTAGGCGGTTTTATAAAGATAAGCATATGTTTAAGTGTATGTACAACATCATTCTCAGCGGCAATATCCAGCAAAAAGCACAAATCTTTCCTTATGCCTTTATGTATTCTAATGCTGGAGCTTTCGATCATCGTCTATAAAAATAATGTAGAAATGATTGAATTTGCAACCAATATATGGAATTGGTACTCCGTTCCATTTCAATTTGTAATTCCTTCTGTGATATTCATAACGGCATTGTTAAGTACACGTAAAATGAGAAATAAAGGACAAAAATTGCCGGCAGGTGCTGAATAAATGATTATTATAAAAATAGCATTATTTGTCATAATAGGAGTACTAATTATTTTCGTTCAACTAAGAAATATGATTAGTTCTACCACGAATATAGATAAGGTTGCATATATAGGGCTTATGGCAGCTAGTTTGACAATTGGTTCTCTGCTCATTGCAGGTGTTCCTGTTCCAAACCCCACCATACCGATCAAGGCGATTTTTGAACCAATCGCGAAGTTTTTTTTTCCTAATCAATAGGGCAGGTACAGCCAGAACGATGTAAATATTGCCAATGCCAAAAAGCACCGCTTGGGTGCTTTAAGCTGAGCTGATATATAGACGATAACTCGGATAAATACCCTCTTGATGTAAGTCCAGTATACATGCTTATAACGACATTCGTACTTTTACACTGCTAATCAGTTGTGCCCTTTATCACACCCGCTTTTTATACACCCTCATTGCAAAGAAATACGCTACGAACAAAATCCCGACGCACCACGCAAGAGCGACCCAAATATCATTGCCCACCGGCTGTCCTGACAGTAGCGCACGAATGGCTTCCACGATCGAGGTCACCGGTTGGTTTTCGGCAAAGGCTCGAACGACCGACGGCATCGACTCGGTCGGCACAAACGCCGAGCTAATGAACGGTAGGAAGATAATCGGGTAGGAAAAGGCGCTTGCGCCATCCACCGTTTTTGCGGATAGTCCGGCAATCGCCGCGACCCAAGTTAATGCCAAGGTAAACAGAGCGAGTATGCCTGCTACTGCAAGCCAAGACAGTATCCCCGCGGACGAACGAAAGCCCATAATTAACGCTACAAGAATGATGACGAGAACCGATATGGCGTTGGATACCAGCGAAGTCAGCACATGCCCCCACAGTAAGGTGGAGCGTGAAATCGGCATGGAGTGAAACCGTTCGAATATGCCTCGCTGCACATCCGTAAACAAGCGGAAAGCCGTGTAGGATATGCCGCTAGCAATAGCAATCAGTAGTATACCGGGCAACAGGTAATTCACATAGTTATCCGTTCCGGTTTGAATGGCACCGCCGAACACATAGACGAACAGCAGCATCATCGCGATCGGCATGATGGTGACCGTGACGATGGTGTCCATACTGCGGGTAATATGACGCATGGAACGTCCAAGCATAACGCTCAGATCGCTGAAAAAATGTTTCTTTACCATCTCCATTTATTTTCCCTCCTTTTTGCCGATGATGGCGAGGAAGATCTCCTCTAATGTAGGCTGTTTTTCAACATACTCCACCTTTGCGGATGGGAACAGCTTTTTTAGATCCGCGAGTGTGCCGCTGGCGATAATTCTCCCCTCATGCAGAATGGCAATTCGGTCGGCAAGCTGCTCAGCCTCATCCAAATACTGCGTGGTTAGGAGTACCGTCGTGCCGCCGCCCGCCAGCTCCTTAACAATCTTCCAAACCTCGATGCGCGCCTCGGGATCAAGCCCAGTAGTCGGCTCGTCGAGGAAAATGATCTGCGGTTTTCCCACAAGGCTTAAGGCTATGTCGAGCCTGCGGCGCATACCACCCGAATAAGTAGAGGCCCTGCGGTCGGCGGCATCAGTCAAGCCAAAGCGATTAAGCAAGTCGTCCGCAACCTGACGCGGATTTTTGAGGTATCGCAGCTTGGCAATCATGATCAGATTTTCCCGTCCGGTTAAAATTTCGTCCACGGCGGCAAATTGCCCGGTTAGACTGATCGCCTGCCGCACATTCTCGGGTTTGGACGCAACATCGAATCCGTTTACGGTGGTAGTTCCGCTGTCTTGTTTGAGCAACGTGGTGAGGATTTTGACAACCGTTGTCTTGCCCGCCCCGTTGGAGCCGAGCAGGGCGAAAATACTGCCCTTTTCCACCTCGAAATCAACGCCCTTTAGGACTTGATGCTGCTTGTAGGACTTGTGCAATCCAATGACTTGGATCGAATTATTGTGCATAACTTCGCCCTCCTAAACGTTTTTCGTCAGAAAAACTGGCATCGAAAGCATACGCTTATCGAACAGTAACCTTAGACAAATCGGCGCCCATGCCCTTAAGCGAAGCATAGGTCAGCTTATCCATGACTGCACCGTCAAAGCAAATGGTTTTGAAGGCACGGTAATACTTATTGGTCAATGAAAAGAACGCCTGAAAAGACACATTCTTGAGTATAGCGCCCCTGAATGAAACTTCGTGTACTGCCGATTTGTCAAACTTAACGCCGATAAAGGTTTGCCCGTCAAAACGCAGCCCGCTCAGGTCGCAGTATTCGAAGTCCACGCCGTCAAAGATACAACCTTCAAAGATTGTTTTCCTAAGGTCGATCTTGCTTAGCGTGACGTCGGTCAGTTTTGCACCTGTGAATTTGGCTCCTTCCATCCCCGAAACGCTGAAGTTGGTGCGTACAAGGATCGACTCATTGAAGCTTACATTCGTAAGGTCAGTTGCAGTTAGCGTACAGTCAGTTAGATTCGCGCCGTCAAAATTGGCTTCACGTACGTCGCTGGTCTTAAATGAGCTACCGGTCAAGTCTGCGCCCGCAAAGTCGGCACCGCGTAACGCGCTAGCATTAAATTGACCTTTATGAGCCTTAACGCCTGCAAAGTCGCTCATTGCCAGGTTGCTTGCGCTAAAGTTTGTCACTACCTGCCGTTCCAGCGAGCGGGAGAGGTTGGCGACTTCCAGTATCGTTTCTTCAATGTCGCCGATGCTCTCAATGGTCATTTTAAACGCTGTTTCATCGTCTTTACCCTCGGCTTTGAGTTCACGATATCGCTCCTGCAAATCGGAGTGCAGGTCCGTCTTTAATTCGGTGACGCTTTTTACCCCATCGTATGGTGTAAAAACACCGTTCAAATAGTTTGTCAATTTCTGATTCATCATATCAATCTCTCCTTTATAATAAATTTTCGAGTACGCGCTTCGAGTACTCCCAATTGCTTTTGTTACGGGCGTACGCATCTTTGCCTTTTTCGGTAATCCTAAAATACTTTCGACGTCCGCCTTGAGATTCATCGCCCCAATACCACTCAATATCACCGTCTACCTCTAGCCGCCGGACGCTGGAGTACATTGTGGCTTCCTTTAATTCATATTCGCCGCCCGAGCGCTCGGCAATCAGTTTGACGATCTCGTACCCGTAACGGTCAGCTTCAGATAGAAGCCGTAAAATCATCGTATCGGTATGTCCGCGCAGCAGGTCGGATGTAATTTTGTTCTCGCTCATATAATCACCTCGCATATTTATAATACGACACACTACTATGACTGTCAAGGTAGTATTTCAAGTAAAATACTTTGTTTGAAAAGCATCGGGGATGGTGTTACCAATATTCATAATTGTTTTTGAAGAAAAGGGGCAAACTGAAACGAAGATATCACAGCTGGGTGGTGTACACATTGTTGTCTGATCTGAAGCGTTTGTTAATTGGTCAACCCTTGAAGTCCCATGAGTTGGGAGAGCAGAAGCTTAATAAAAAGAAAGCCTTGGCGATTCTGTCTTCGGATGCACTTTCCTCGGTTGCTTACGGGCCTGAGCAGATTCTACTTGTCTTAATCACCATTAGTGCAGCTGCTTTCTGGTACACAATTCCCATCGCAGTTGGTGTTCTGTTTCTTTTAGTAGCCCTCATTTTGTCGTATAGACAAATTATTTTTGCTTATCCGCAAGGCGGAGGCGCTTATGTCGTCTCGAAGGAAAATCTCGGCATGAACGCGGGGTTGTTCGCGGGTGGATCCTTATTGGTTGATTACATCTTGACCGTAGCGGTAAGTATATCCGCGGGTACGGATGCGATAACGTCAGCCTTTCCAAGTCTGCATCGATACACAGTACCTATTGCGTTAGTCCTTGTTTTGTTTATTACGATTCTCAATCTTCGCGGGATTACGGAGTCTGCCTCTATTCTTGCATATCCCGTATATTTGTTTGTGGTGGCACTGTTCGTTCTCATTGGTGTTGGTTTGTACAAAATCGTTAATGGCCAAATCTCTGCCGATTTACATACGCCCTTGGGGACACCCATTGCGGGAATATCACTATTCTTATTGCTAAGAGCCTTCTCCTCGGGGAGCTCAGCTTTAACTGGGGTTGAGGCGATCTCCAATGCGATTCCCAACTTTAAGACGCCTGCCCCGCAAAATGCCTCCAAAACATTGATGGCCATGGGCTTGTTATTAGCCATTCTGTTCGCAGGCATTATTTACTTAGCGTATTACTACGGCATTGCACCGCGGGAAAAGGAAACCGTCGTTTCTCAGATCGCGGCAGTTACATTTGGCAGAAATGTCATGTATTATATCGTCCAAGGTACAACGGCCATGATTCTTGTTCTTGCAGCGAATACCGGGTATTCTGCATTTCCTTTGCTAGCGGTTAATCTGGCCAAAGATAAATTTATCGCCAAAATGTTTATGATGCGCGGCGACAGATTGGGCTATTCGAACGGGATTATTTTCCTAGCCGTCACCTCAATGCTGTTAATTATCGCCTTCAAAGGACAAACAGAGCAGCTCATCCCTCTCTATGCGGTGGGGGTGTTTATCCCATTTACACTAGCGCAGACAGGCATGTTGGTGAAATGGATTCGCGAGAAGCCGCGAGGCTGGTTACTCAAGTTAACGGTCAATTTGGTAGGGGCCTTCATGAGCTTTATTGTCATGATGATCTTCTTTATCACTAAGTTTGGACAAGTATGGAGTGTACTCATTTTCTTACCGCTCATCGTATTCATTTTTCATCGAATTAAAAAGCACTATGATGCAATCGCTGAACAATTACGCCTATCTTCTTGTGAACCATCCTTCCCGATTGAAGGAAATGTCATGATCGTGCCTGTTGCGGGCTTCACACATGTGGTGGAGAATTCGTTGAACTATGCCAAATCGCTTTCCCCGGATCAAATTATTGCGGTATATGTGGCTTTTGAGCGGGAAGATGAGAAGAAGTTTGAGGAGAAATGGCAGAAATGGCAGCCTGATGTGCGTTTAGTCACGTTGCATTCCCATTATCGAAGTATTGTTCATCCACTGACGAAATTTATTGATACGGTTGAACATAAAGCTACGGAATCCAATTTCCGGGTAACCGTCATCATCCCCCAGTTTATCCCTAAGAAAAATTGGCACAACATCCTCCACAATCAATCGAGTTTGTTGATTCGAGCTTTCTTGCTGTATAAGCGGAATCTGATCGTAACGACGGTACCGTATCATTTGAAAAAATAGAAAGGTTGGAATGGGTAGCTTTTACTTCAAAGTGAAGCTACTTATTAACCACATAAGAATTTATATGTTTCCGGTACCCGGAAAAACAAATTCTTATTGGCGATATAAACAACATTTAAAACGCGGTCGCTTATCCTCGAAGGACTTCGATAGAAGTTTTTTTCATTAGTGCCGTATCACTTAACGAAATAGCAAACAAAGCGGAGGTTCCTAAACAGTAGGAACCTCCGCTTTGTTATGAGGTGCTTTTTCAGTTTCAGCAACACCGGCATTTTTATGTTTTTTTTATACGGAGGCGTAGTTTCTTTACCCCATTTTTATACGGTCCAGCGTTACAATGATTCAGGAAAGGGAGCGGTAAACGCGTTTTAAAAACAAATAAAGTATGAGGCTCTTTCTACTACGAGGAGGTGCGCTATGTACAACGATGTAACGATGATCTTACTATTTGCAGTAACCTTTCTAGGGTTTTGGGGATTTGCAAAATATTGTGAAAAAGCTTAACAGCATATGATTCGAAGTCGTTTTCCAAGAAAAACCGTTAGGAGGTAACCCCATGATTGTTATTGGACTCATCGCATGTGCCATTATGGTGTATCTCGGTTTCGTTTTAGTGAAGCCAGAGAAATTTTAAGATTAGAATATGAACTTATGTAAGCAGGGGGAGAACCTACTATGGGTATGGGATTGTTACAAGTAGTCATCACACTAGGGATTATCTTGCTATTGGTAAAACCTATGGGTAGTTACTTGGTCAAAGTGTTTGGCTATGAAAAGAGTGGCCTTGATCGTGTGTTTGCTCCTTTTGAGCGTGCATCCTATCGTTTAATGGGTGTTAAACAAGAGGAAGCAATGGGCTGGAAAAAGTATCTAGGAGCTGTGTTATTACTCAATTTGGTTATGATGCTTCTGGTATATGCGGTATTTCGACTTCAAAAATACTTACCTCTAAATCCTGATGGTATTGGTAATATGCCTCCGGCATTAGCATTTAATACGGCTGTTTCTTTTATTACAAATACGAATTGGCAAGCCTACAGCGGTGAAAATACACTCTCGTATTTCTCCCAAATGGTAGCCATTACGTTCCCGATGTTTACATCGGCCGCAACTGGATTTGCCGTAGCGGTTGCCTTTATTCGCGGTTTAATTGGCCGACAAGATAATCTCGGTAACTTCTACATTGACATTACTAGGGCGATTACAAGGGTATTTCTACCGCTTAGCTTCATTGTTGCTTTAGTCCTAGTGTTTCAAGGTATTCCACAAACCTTACTTGGAGCTGTACAAGCGACAACCATTGAAGGTGCTCAGCAAACCATTACTCGTGGTTTAGTGGCTTCGCTAGAATCCATTAAACATATAGGTACCAACGGTGGTGGGTGGTTCGGTACGAATGCCGCGCATCCATTTGAAAATCCGACGCCTGTGTCAAATTTAATTCATATTATTTGTATGATGCTGCTGCCTACATCTCTGGTGTACGCATTCGGACTCATGATTAAGAACAAAAAGCAAGGCTGGACGATCTTTGCTGCGATGGGAATCATCTTTATCGTCATGTTGTCCACCGTATTCTATGCTGAGTATAAAGGCGTTGCTGCTGTTGATGCATTAGGTGTACATGGCAATATGGAAGGAAAAGAAGTGCGATTCGGGATATCAGAAACAGCTTTGTTTACAGCGGTAACCACGGCTGCGACAACAGGCAGTGTCAATGCGATGCATGAGTCACTTACTCCGCTCGGAAGCATCGCACCTTTTGCAGAAATGATGTTGAACAATGTGTTCGGCGGTAAAGGGGTAGGTTTGTTAAACGGATTACTTTACCTGATATTATCCGTCTTTATCTGTGGACTCATGGTCGGTCGTACGCCTGAGTTTCTTGGGAAGAAAATTGAAGGCAAGGAAGTCAAGTTAGCAGCCATTGCTATTCTGATCCATCCACTTATCATTCTGGCACCAACAGCTTGGGCGCTGATTCGTCCTGAATCTGTTCATTCCATAGCGAATCAAGGCATGCATGGTCTTTCGGAAGTGTTGTATGCTTTCACGTCAGGTGCTGCAAATAACGGATCTGCCTTCGGTGGTTTAACCGCCAATACGAACTTCTACAACTTAGGCAGTGGTATGGTCATGCTGTTTGGCCGTTACATTTCAATCATCGCGATGTTGGCCATTGCGGGTTCACTTGCAACGAAACGAGTCGTTCCTATTACGACTGGTACATTGCGGACAAATACACCTATATTTATGGGGATTATGATCATGATTATTCTAGTTATTGGTGCTCTAACGTTCTTCCCGGCGCTGGCATTGGGGCCGATTGCTGAACATTTGGCGGCGCGTTAAAAGGATAGACGTAATAGAGATGGAGGATTGATTTGACTGTGGAACGTAAAAAAACATTAACAAAAGACATGGTAAAGCAAGCAATCATGGATTCGTTCAAAAAATTAAATCCTTGGATAATGTTCAAGAATCCAGTCATGTTTGTGGTTGAGGTCGGCACGGTGATTACCCTGCTGCTTTCATTCGCACCTGAGCTATTTGGCAACTCAGAAGTAGGGCGAGGTTATAACATCGCGGTGTTCTTGATCTTGCTTTTCACTTTGCTATTCGCTAACTTTGCTGAAGCTTTGGCAGAAGGTCGAGGCAAGGCGCAAGCGGATTCCCTGCGGAAAACGAAATCCGACACAATGGCCCGCTTGGTTCAAAAGGATGGTTCTTATAAGCAGGTATCATCTACTTCTCTTCGTAAGGGTGATGTTGTCCGCATTGAAATCGGAGAGATTATCCCGTCCGACGGGGAAATCATTGAAGGTTTAGCCTCCATTGATGAATCAGCCATTACAGGCGAATCGGCTCCGGTGATTAAGGAAGCAGGGGGCGATTTCTCTTCTGTGACAGGCGGTACGCGGGTAGCTTCTGACTATATCGTTGTCAAAGTAACCACCGATCCCGGCGAATCGTTCTTGGATCGTATGATCGCACTCGTCGAAGGTGCCAAACGGCAGAAAACACCGAACGAAATTGCGTTAACCACGCTGCTTGCTGTATTGACACTGATCTTCTTAATCGTCATTATGACCATGGTTCCGATGGCGAAGTATTTAGACGTGAAATTGGAAATCTCCACGTTGATTGCATTGCTTGTCTGTCTCATTCCGACGACAATCGGAGGTCTCTTGTCAGCGATCGGTATCGCGGGTATGGATCGTGTGACCCAGTTTAACGTCCTAGCGATGTCAGGTAAAGCGGTTGAAGCTGCAGGCGATATCGATACGATGATCCTAGATAAAACAGGGACGATTACTTTCGGAAATCGGATGGCTTCGGAGTTTGTGCCTGTGGGTGGCATACCGGCTAAAGATATCATATTTACAGCTCTACAATCATCTGTGAAAGATGAAACACCTGAAGGACGTTCCATTGTAGAGCTTGCGAATAAACTCGGCGCGACTTGGCAAGCAGATAGCTACGCTGGTGCAGAAGTGGTCGAGTTTACCGCTGAGACCCGTATGTCGGGGCTTGATTTAGCAGGCGGTATGAAAGTCCGTAAAGGTGCGGTTGATGCGATCAAAAAATATGTAGCTGCGCTTGGCGGGAAAATCCCAGATGACCTAGAGACGACTACGAACAGAATTGCGAAAGCCGGAGGCACGCCGCTGGCTGTTGCGATTAACGAGCGGATCTATGGCGTTATTTACCTCAAGGACACGGTAAAACCGGGCTTGAAGGAACGCTTTGCTGAGCTGCGCGCCATGGGCATCAAAACTGTGATGTGTACGGGGGATAATCCTTTGACAGCCGCAACGATTGCGCTTGAAGCTGGTGTAGATGAATTTATTGCTGAGGCGAAGCCGGAAGATAAAATTGCAGCGATTAAGAAAGAGCAGCAAGAAGGCAAACTCGTAGCCATGACGGGCGACGGAACTAATGATGCTCCTGCGCTTGCTCAAGCGGATGTTGGACTTGCGATGAATTCAGGCACGATGGCTGCCAAAGAGGCCGCTAACATGATCGATTTGGATTCCGATCCTACCAAGCTTCTTTCTGTGATTTCCATCGGTAAACAGTTGTTAATCACTCGCGGAGCTTTGACGACGTTTTCCATCGCTAACGACATTGCCAAATACTTCGCGATCATTCCTGCGATGTTCATTCTAGCCATGCCACAGCTGCAGGCCTTGAATATTATGAATCTGGCGTCGCCAGAATCGGCTATTTTATCTGCGCTCATTTTCAATGCCATCATCATCCCGCTTTTGATTCCAGTTGCGATGAAGGGTGTTAAGTACCGGGCGATGTCAGCTAATAGACTGTTATCACGTAATATTTTGATCTATGGTATCGGCGGTATCGTTGTTCCATTCATTGGGATTAAAATCATTGATATGGTGCTTCACGGATTAAACATCGTGTAAAGAGAAAGAGAAACGAGGAGATCGCGTTATGAAATCGGTAATTATAGCTGTTCGTGTGTCGTTATTGTTCATGATTGTCTGTGGGCTCATCTACCCACTTGCTACGACAGGTGTGGCTCAAGTATTATTTCCCAAACAAGCAAATGGAAGTCTCATAGAATCGGACGGCGTTGTGATTGGATCGGAATTGCTGGCTCAAGCTTTTGAGTCTCCGAAGCTTTTTCATCCAAGAGCATCTGCAGCCCAATATGATCCTACGGCATCATCAGGCTCCAATACAGCAGTAGCATCAAGTGATTATGCTGCGGCAATGGCTGAGAAAATTGATGCCTGGAAGAAAGAGAATCCAAATCTAACTGAAATTCCGGCTGACATCGTGACTGTTTCTGGTTCCGGTTTTGACCCTGATTTGTCCCCAGAAGGAGCGAAAGCTCAAGTTCCGAGAATTAGTAAGGAATCAGGGGTCTCCGAGAGCAAGCTCAATGACCTCGTTGATCAGCTGTCCAAAACGCGGCAGCTTGGGATTTTCGGTGAGCCTAGGGTCAATGTGACTGAATTGAATATGGAACTGCTGAAGCAAATGAAATTGTGAAATAAGCAGTCAACCACTCTTCCCTTTGGGAGGGTGGTTTCTATCCATTTTAGCGGGGGGCATGGGACGGTTGGAACATTTCAAAAGAAAAACACCTGAAGAAATCCTGTTATCTATCTCTAAGTTGCACCGGGGCAGCTTGAAAATTTATATCGGTGCCGTCAGCGGATCCGGTAAAACGTATCACATGCTTCGAGAGGGACATAACCTCAAGGGGCAAGGGATCGATGTGGTTATCTGTGCCGTATCGACGCTCCAAAGACCGGAAACCGTGGAACAATTGGGGGATCTGGAAAGGGTGCCGAGTATTCATTGGTTGAAAGACGGCGTGGAACAAAAGGATCTAAACGTGGATGCCTTACTTGAACGAAATCCGGAGGTTGTCCTTGTCGATGGGCTAGCTCATCGCAATCGGGAAGGTGCCGTTTTTCCAACTAGGCTTGAAGATATTAAATATTTACTCTCTCACGACATTAGCGTGATTACCACGGTGAATGTCTATGAGCTGGAAGGCGCGATGGAGGTTGCGCATAAACTGACAGGTATTGAAGTGGGTCACTGCGTACCCTCGGATACACTAGAACTGGCAGATGAGGTGAGGCTCATTGATGTGACGCCGGAGACGATTTTAACTCGAATGGAAGAAGGTCATTTAAAGGGGAACAAAGATGCAGCCTTATTTAAACGCGGGAATTTGGGCGTATTAAGAGAGCTAGCCCTCCGACTCGTCGCAGAAGATGTTAATGATTCTTTGGAAGCACATCGTGAACAAATGGGCTTTCAGGGGCCATCAGGAGCGACGGAACGCATTCTGGTTACGACTCAGTATCACTGGAATGGTTCTATTTATGTGCGCCGAGGGCAACAAATCGCGAAGCGATTGAATGGTGATCTTCATGTGGTCACGCTGCGTAAAAAAGGTAAAGCGCTTACCAAAGAAGCGGCTACTTTTCGTAGGTCGATTATGAAGCTTGTTGAAAAGGTTGGCGGAAAATTTGAAGAGCTGCCACTTTCATTTCGTCGTTGTATCCCTCAAATCTTAGTGGACTATGCGAACGCACATCATGTTACACGCATTGTGTTAGGTCACTCCAAACAAATGAGATGGCAAACATTTATCCAAGGCTCTGTCATCAATGGCTTGTTAAAACATGCAAAAAATGTTGATGTATTCCTGGTAGCCGATCGTGCCTCTCAGGAGGGAGAGCGCATTCTGCCTGCCCATATGCATACGCCCAAGGAGCCATACAAATATAAACGTCTGAGTAAGCAAGAAGTGGAGGCGAAAATCGAAAAAATCAGACGCGGCAGATTCAAGGTTTACATTGGCGCTGCGCCTGGTGTTGGTAAAACGTATACGATGCTGCGGGAGGGCAATGATCTGCTTAAAAAGGGGATCGATGTGAAAATTGGTCTGCTTGAAACGCATGGAAGAAAAGAGACGATCGGGCAAGTTGGTGATCTCACCATTTTGCCGCGGGCAGAAATACAATATCAAGGTGTGAAGCTTGAAGAGATGGATACAGAAGCTATCATTCGTCTGAGACCTGAAGTCGTCTTGGTTGATGAACTTGCGCATTCCAATGTACCCGGAAGTAAAAATAAGAAACGCTGTGAAGATGTGTTGGACCTTCTTGAAGCTGGCATATCGGTTATCTCAACTGTAAATGTTCAACACTTGGAGAGCTTAAATGATGCTGTTGAGCATATAACAGGTATTCGCGTGCGGGAAACCGTGCCAGATAGCATTCTTCGTACAGCAGATGAAGTTCAGTTAATTGACGTTTCCCCAGAGGCTCTACAGCTTCGAATGAGAGACGGCAAAATTTATGCGATGGTCAAAGTGGATCAGGCATTAAACAATTTTTTTAAAACGGGAAATCTCATCGCCTTACGTGAATTAGCGCTGCGTGAAATCGCAGATGATGTTGATGAGCGACTGGAGTCCATGGAGCGTAAAAGTTCTTTGCGTGGACCATGGCGAAGAAAAGAAGTTATTTACGTGTGCGTCACGGACATCTCGCAAGCCGATCGTTTAATTCGGCGGGGGTTTCGCATTGCGCATCGACTTAAAGCAGCTTGGCATGTAAGCTTTATTGCGGCAAGGCATACGGATGACGATTGGATGCCGAAGCTAGAGGTGCTAGAGAAGCTGACTAAACGCTTGGGAGGCGAATTCTCCTATCAAGAGGCTGTTAATCGCAATCAACTCCCACGCGTATTTGCAGCTAAAGCAAGTGAAGCTGGTGCTACGCAACTCATCGTATGGAATGATGCTACCGTCAAAAGGCTTCTACCGCATGCTGGACAAATGGATGTTCTCATTGTTGCTGATTATGATTCGTGGCAAACTTCGAGAATTAGGGTAAAATAAGCCTATGGAAACTCAAAAAAATGAACATATGAACTGGAAGTCGTATGGTTTGACTGCTCTTTTTATCGTCTTGTTGACGATTTTCCTTAAAGGTTTTGAATTTTTCTTTGATCTAGTCAATATCTCGCTTCTCTACATTTTTCCTGTTCTGTTTAGTGCAGTTCGGTGGGGGAAGGGACCTTCCTTTTTTGCTGCGGGATTAGGTGTTTTGGCTTTTGATTTCTTCTTTGTTCCACCTCAGCTCAGTCTTACGGTTGCTGATCTGCGTTATATCCTAACCTTTATTGTGTTCTTATGTGTAGCTGGCCTTACCGCAAGCCTTGCTTCAAAGCTTAGGGATCAATTCCAACAAGCTCAGAAGAAAGAAGCGAATACCGCTGCCCTTTACGCATTAAGTCGCAAGATTACAGCGATTTCAGACTTAGATGTATTGCTGGAACAGATTGTACAGCACGTTTCCGATACGTTGGATGCTAAGGCCGCTATTATTTTGCCAAATCAGGATGGTGAACAGCAGTTAGAAGCTTATTCGAAGGATGGTGGGGATTGGGCCAGAGATGAAGCCCACCTAACTATCGCCGGATGGGTGAATAATAACAATACGATTGCGGGTCGAGGGACTCGAACATTGCGTGGATCATCGGATCTGCATGTCCCCTTAGCTACAGACCAGCAGGTACATGGTGTGCTCGCTGTACAAGTTGGCGATAGATTAATGTCCGATATGCCTGAGCTTATTCGGATCATCGAAGCGCTCTCGGATCTTGTAGCCGTTGCGATATCTCGCGTGAAGCTTGCAAACGAAGCGAAGGTGGCGCAATTGACCGCGGAGTCGGAAAAGCTGCGGACCGCGCTGCTGGACTCGCTTTCCCACGAATTGCGAACACCCTTGGCAACAATCATTGGCTCAGTAACCGGACTTCTGGAAGGGGAGAATGTCTTTAGTCCTGAAGATCGACGAGAGCTGCTGCTGACGATTCGTGAGGGTTCCACACGGATGAATCGACTCGTTGGGAATTTACTCGGCATGGTTCGGATTGAAAGCGGCATGTTACGCTTAAATAAGCAATGGTGTGTGATCGAGGATGTTGTGGGTGTTGCCTTAACGCAGCTAAAAGATTCTCTGCAGAATCGAATAGTGCGGATAGATCTGGATCCGGATCTTCCATCTGTACCGCTGGATGAAGTTCTCATTGAACAAGTGTTGATTAATGTCATCAGTAATGCCATCAAATATTCGCCTGAAGGAAGCACAATCCTTATCCATGGGGAGGCGATGGGCGGAATGCTTAGGCTGACTATTGCGGATGAAGGGGAGGGCATTATTCCGGCCGATCGGGAGCGAGTATTCGAGAAATTCTATCGCGGTAATCGTACGTCGCATATCCCTGGCACAGGGCTTGGACTCGCTATATGCAAGAGCATCGTGGAAGCGCATGGGGGGGCGATTACTGCCAGTGCGAGGAGAGACGGTATTCGGGGAACCGCCATTCAAATAAGCTTGCCTACACAATTCGCTAAGAGGGACGGAGAGAACCATGACAACCACAGGGGCGAAAATTTTAGTCATTGATGATGAAGCACAAATACGCAAATTACTGCGGGTTACCTTAACCGCACATGGCTTTGAGACGGCTGAAGCCGCAACAGGAGAAGAAGGCCTGCTGCGGGCCACGATGGTCCGGCCGGATCTGATCGTACTGGATCTCGGACTGCCCGATATGACCGGCATGGAGGTTCTTGATGGTATTCGTGAATGGTCGAATGTTCCGATCATCATCTTAACTGCACAGGATCAAGAGGCTGATAAAGTCGCCGCCTTAGATCGAGGTGCAGACGACTACGTGACGAAGCCGTTCGGCATGGGTGAATTCATGGCCCGTATGCGCGTTGCCCTTCGGCATATCGCCAAAGCTCCTGATGAGCCTGTGCTGAAGCTCGGGCAACTTGTCATTGATTTAGCCAAACGCAGTGTCGAGCTCCAGGGTGAGAAGCTGAAGCTAACGCCAACGGAGTATGATTTACTCAAAGTGCTCGGTGTTAATGCAGGACGTGTCATGACCCATAAACAGCTGCTCAAACAAGTGTGGGGCGGTCAGCAGTATGAATCTGACAGCCAATACCTTCGGGTGTATATTGGACATTTGAGGAAGAAGATAGAGATAGATCCGACGAGACCTCAGTATATTTTGACAGAGCCGGGTATCGGGTATCGGTTTGCTTGGCAGGAGAACTGAATACATGGAGCGCAAAAAAAAGCTTCCTACTCCACGATGACGTGGAGCAGGAAGCTTTTTGGCATGCGGAATTAACAAGTAAACGAGTCGATAAAACGTAAATCAATACCAAAGAACATCCATGAGAATCCGGTCCAACGGAATCCAGAAACCGATGTCCGTCCAACGAACACTGGAAAATACCAGTATTGTTGTCCGTTGCTTTGCCATATATACGTGAATCGGAACAAGCAGCGAGAGATGCCCCCTGGATCTACGGCGTATACACCTGGCGCTTTAAGCGGCTTTTGCGGTGTGTGAGCTGGTGGGGCAGAAGTTGGCGGTTGATATCCGCCAGTACCAGGACCTGGTCCTGGTCCGCCCGGCATACCTGGGAATCCACCCGGCCCGCCAGGGAACCCTGGTCCACCTGGGAAACCGCCTGGTCCTCCAGGAAATCCTGGCCCACCCGGGAAACTGCCTGGTCCGCCAGGCATGCCTGGGAATCCGCCCGGTCCACCAGGGAAGCCAGGCATCATGCCGCCAGTTCCTGGGAAGCCAG
Source organism: Paenibacillus sp. J22P143 (assembly GCF_059692035.1). Lineage (NCBI taxonomy): Bacteria > Bacillati > Bacillota > Bacilli > Caryophanales > Paenibacillaceae > Paenibacillus > Paenibacillus sp. J22P143. The sequence continues at coordinate 69,731 of NZ_JCAUAQ010000005.1, read as the reverse complement.
GCATACCGAAACCACCAAGACCACCCAAGCCGCGTGGATCATAGGCAGGCACCCAACCATAATATTGCGGTACTGGATAGCCGTAAGGGTATGGCGTATTTTGCGGATAATAGGCAGTTGGATAGTCCGATTCCGTTGCCGCGCTTTGTGAAATCTCAGTATCAAGCTCTACGTCGCGCAGTTCTTGTTTTTTGTTCGAAGCCATTCGTGAAGTCCTCCTTAGGTAAATGCGGATAGTCGATACTTACTATATGCAGAGGAATAGACGGATGTCACGGATAGGAATTAACAAAAGTATAAGGATCATTAGACCTATTTGTCATGGTGTACTAAGTTTAACTGGGAGATTTAACCTAGGAGCAATGTCGAAATATAGGTTGAATTTCCCATATATTATGAAGTGAAATGTCGTATATAATTGAAAATGGAACGATTTTGAACTTACTGGAGCGGGATTTCTTGAGAGACCTACTAGGTAAAAGATTAAGATATGATGTGACAACAAACTATGGGCTAGTCTTAGTCCCCATTCATACCGTTCTCAATCAAGAGCACTTGGATATATTTAAGCAGCATCGTATTGATACCATGGATATCGTGACGACTAGCATGCCTGATCGCCAGCTTGAAACCGAACCCTCTCAAGATACGAATCGTCATGTTCAAAAAGCTACACAATATGCCAAAGACGTATTTGAACGTATTCAGACACATAAGAAAATACCGCTGCTTGAGATCAAGCATGAATTAATTCCCATCATCCAACAGGCGGCTGAGAACCCTGATTTATTTCAATTGTTTCAAGCTGTGAAAGCCAAAGATGAGTACACCCATCAACATAATATCGGTGTGGGCATCCTATCAACACTCATTGGTAAATGGATGGAATTAGCCGATACAGACGTTGCTCTATTATCTTTAGCAGCTACTATGCATGACGTGGGTAAAATCAAGGTTTCCCAAGAGATTCTGATGAAGCCAGGCAAATTAACGACAGCAGAGTACGAAGAGATTAAAAAGCACACCATTCTTGGTTATAATATGCTGCGTGAAACTGTGGGCATTAACTATCGTGTAGCGCTGGTTGCCCTGCAGCATCATGAACGAGCAGATGGCACCGGATATCCCTTGCAGCTGCAAAATAGTCAAATGGACAAAATGAGTCGAATCGTCGCTGTTGCGGATGTGTTCCATGCGATGTCATCCAAGAGACCTTATCACGAAATGATGCCTTTTCACGAAGTCGTCAGCCGCTTAAGGAAAGGTTTTTTTGGGGAATTAGATCCACATATTGTATCTGTCTTTTTACAAAATATCATTTGCAATTTAGTAGGCAGACAAGTACTTCTCACCGATGGTCGCTGGGGCGAAGTCGTCTATATTAATCCAACAGATGATACGAATCCACTTGTGAAAATCGAAAATACCTTTCTTGATCTCAGTCGAGAAAGACACATTCATATAAAGGAAGTTGTCGTATGAAGCCAATGATCTCAGATAATCCAGACGTTTTACTTCGATTTTATTCCAATTATGGTCTAACCCAACGTGAATCCGAAATTCTTTCGTTACTAGCGACATATGGGTACACGAACAAAGAAATTGCCGAAAATTGCTGTATCAGTGAGAAAACAGTGAAGATTCACCTTGCCAATATCATGAGTAAAATCGGCATTGGCTCCATGCGGAAGCTGCTAGCTTTGCTGCTGCAGCAAGCTCTGCTGGTTTCTCGACTAGGTACGAGTGAGTCTGTACGCGTTGCGTCGATGGGAATGAGATAATCAAAGAGTGTTACCTTAGTAAAGCAGCCTATCCTCCAGCGAGGAAAGTGCTGCTTTTTGATTTCTACAGCTCGTTTTAATTTGATACGATTTGGAACCAAAAACCATATAATTGTGTTGACATGATACGAAAAGTATCTTAAAGTAAGAGTAACAATTAAGATACAAATAGTATCATAGTGAATCGAAATTTAGACTTCTATTGGAGGGGAATCATGGAAATTAATATGAAAGAATATTTGATGGTCATAATGAAGCGATGGTGGTTAATCGTTATTATCGTTGGTATGTGTACCATCTTCACAAGTATGTATACAACTTCGAACTACGTTCCGGTCTATCAGGCCTCAACGAAATTAATCGTGAATAAAACGTATGAGCAAGATCAACTGGGTACGGAGCAGATCGATTATGGTGCGATCGGTGTTAATATGGCGCTCATTAATACGTACAAAGAAATCATTAAAACGCCAGCTATTATGGATAAAGTCGTCCAACGTTACCCTGATTTACGGGTTTCAACAGATCAATTAATTTCAATCGTCAATGTGACCAATTTGAATGAAACGCAAGTGATGTCGATTGTCGTGAGACATTTCTCACATGAAAGAGCTGTTGCCATCGCGAACGCCGTTTCAGATGTGTTCCAAACAGAAATCCCTCATATCATGAAGGTTGATAATATTACGATTCTGAATCGAGCCAAAATGCAGGACAATCCTACTCCTGTTAATCAGAAATCGAATCAATTGATCATCCTTAGTTTTTTTGCATCCTTGGCTGCTACAATTGGTATCATTCTTCTATTGGATGCGTTAGATGATACGTTGAAAACGGATGAGGATATTCGAGAGATGTTCGAAGCTTCAACGTTAGCTTACATACCAAAAGTGAAGTACAGGAAATTGAAACGGAAAAAGAAATTAAGTAAAAAAGCAGAGGAAATTTCATATGCGAAAACTATCTACTAATTCGGTTTCAACCGCCTTGATGCAAATAATCCAAACTTCCTCTACCTCAGAAGCTTACAGTTCCTTGCGATTTAATATTGAATGCTCGGTGTTCGGTCGGGATGCTAAGACCATTACGATTACATCAGCAAGTAGAGGTGAAGGCAAAACAACAACCGCGGTTCAATTAGCTGTCGCCTATGCTCAAATTGGCAAAAAAGTCATGCTGCTTGATGCGGATCTGCGGAATCCAACGATTCATTTGGTATTTGGCGTTGAACCAAGTAAGGGGCTAACCAATTATCTGGAAGGTCAGATTTCCATTCATGAGATCGTTCGAGAAACGATCGTAGAGAATCTCGAGTTAATTACATCGGGATCACGAATAAAGAATCCTTCGGGTCTATTGGCATCTAAGCCGATGGATACACTCCTCGCCATGCTGAGAGAGAACTACGATGTTGTCATTATTGATACTCCTTCGATACTGACAATTACGGATGCCAAGATTATGGGGAGCAAGAGCGATGGTGTACTACTCATTGCCCAATATGGCAAAGTCAAACGTGATATTGCGAAGAAAGTGAAAGAAGAGCTTACGCTAGCTAATATCAAATTGATCGGCGTAGTCCTTAACGAAGTGAAAAACAATCAAGCAGATGCTTATCTCTAATCAATTCTTTTGAAAAATTAAAGTAAGGGGAGAGAGTTTATAGCGAATGAGACAAAAAAGAAAAAAGCCACAGTCGCGAACGGTTAGAATTGCTTCTATTTTGACGCTCAGTATAGGAATTTTGGCAGGATGCTCGGACACCGCGGTTGAGAGTACAGACGCAAAATCAGTTTATACAGACCAAACGCAACAAACGGTTAGAGCCTTCAAAGTGATTAAACAAAAAATCGGAGACTCGCTTGAGCGCGCCGGTGAAGTACAATTTTCTGCTCAATTTAAGATCATGGCTAAAGCAACTGGGGAAATTGAGCAAATTATGAAAAAGCGTGGCGATATGGTTCAAGAAGGCGATGTTATTGTCAAATTAAAATCTAGTGAAATTCTTGCAGGGCGAGAAGCCGCAGCGGCAACCGTTAAGACACTGCAGGACGCAATTGAAAAAGCAAGAGTAAGAGGACAGAAAGAATCAGATAATCAGAAAGCTGAACTGAGGAATAGCATTCAGAAAATGGAAATTGGGATGACCACACTTGTACGCAGTTACAACAAAATGAAGAATGACTATGATATTGGATTAGCGACCAAAGCTCAACTGTACCAGATGGAAACCCAGATGATGAATGCTCGGATGGATCTGGATCAAATGAAGGTAAGATTGAACACATTTGAACCTATTGACATGACATCCGATATGGAGTCCCAACTGAAAGCAGCTAGACTTACCTTGCAGCAGGTTGAGCAATCTATCCAGAGTCTTGAAGTGAAGGCTACGGTTAGCGGTCTTATGACAGAGATGCCACTTGAGGCCGGAATGGGGATACAGGCAGGAGCCCAGATTGCCCTGATTCAACGACTGGATCCTATCAAAATTAAGTCCCAGCTATCAGATGAAGAAATGAAGCTAGCCAGTGGTAGGACGGCAATGTCGTATTTACTTCCTAACAACAAAACGATGTATCAAGGCGCCATTAGCTACCTTTCAAAAGTCATCGATCCTGAAACGAAAGCTTATGAAATTAATCTAGAAGTACCTAATAAGGATCTTCTCTTGAAGCCAGGTATGAAGTTGAAGCTCCAACTGTCGGAGGAAAAGGATCTCATTGTGGTGACTGTACCAACGTATAGTATCGTTAGAGAAGGCGATAACGCTTATGTGTATGTAATTTCGGGTGATACCGTCGAGAAACGCAGCATTCAACTAGGCCGATTAAACGAACCTAAGCAAGAAGTGCTCTCGGGTCTTAAGGAAGGCGAGTTGGTTGTGAAAAACAATCCAAGCTCATTAATGGATAAAGCGAAAGTTCAAGTAGCGGCAATTGAAGAGCAATAAATAAAAGATGGAGTGACTATCATTGAAAATAAACTGGAAAAAAACAACGATTATGTTCATCCTAACGGTCTCTTTGGTCATTCCATCGGCATCCTTCCGCGTTGCTGCTGATGAGAAATATGGACAGATATCCACACTCAGTCGCTACCAGCTTACAGACTCTCTTCAAGTTGAGGTTAAAAGCGTATTGAATGAACCTACCACAGAGGGAACGAAAATTGGTGCTGTGATTCGGTACTATAACGCAGGAGAGCGCTTAGTAGGTGTTCCTGAGTATGAAGTTCGTGTCAAGACAGATGAGGGTTTGGAATACATAATGCGTCCAAGTCTAACAAATGCGAAAAATATTCAACCCAAAGAAACCATAGAGCTGAGCTATTTGAACGTAGTAGATCGATATGACGTATTTGCCTTAAATGAGTTGTCGTGGTCGGACGTGGATGAATTCGTCTATCCGAAGGAAGAAAAGCGGATTATCTCATTGCCTATCGGAGACCTAGAGTGGAAAGGGGAGAAAGCGAATCTTTCGGACCCCGCTCAAATTAAGCAATGGCAGGATACCTTCACAATCCCAACGCAATCGGAGAAGATTACCTATCAACCTGTGAGCTTGAATGAACAGAATACGGCGAATGGCCTCAAAACAGTAGTGGGCTTCATAGCGACTAACATTGGAGACAAGCCTATCACAGTACCTGATTTTCGAGTAAATGGGAAGTCAGTGAATAAAGTACTCGTTGGTGAAAGACTGGAGCAAGATGAACTTATCCTAGAGCCTGGTGAGAAAAATTATGTGCATTATGCTATTCCAGTCAAGAACCGTGCAGAGTTGAAAAGCTTAACTGTTCTAACACCAGAGGACTTTGTGGCAGAGGATAGATCACATGTCTCCTATACCATTGGCAGATTAATGATTCAAGTAGGAGGCGCCATCAATTCAACTCGTCCTACGAGTCAAATGGGGTTATATGAGTGGAATAAGCCGATTCAATTCGATCCAATAAGTCAATTGATTGGGTCGGATGTTGAGGTATCCATGGTTGATCTGAATATGAGCGAAAGTGCTGGCGGCGGATTTAAAGCCGTAGTGGCTAAGTTTAGATTGCTGAATAAAGGTGGCGATTCCGAACCCGTTCCCCCATTCCAGACCGTGTTGACACTTGCTAATGGTAAAAAGTTCTCGGGAACTAGACAAGAAACGAAGGTTGATACACTGATTCCCAATATTAGCTACGTCATCTACTACACGTATATCGTGCCGAACTCAGAGACGGGTGAGCGCCTAACGATGGAGATACTGGATGGCAAAAGGGTTGAGCCCTATAACTTCACGATTGCTGCACTTAACACGAAAGTCATGGATACAACGGATAGTACCCTTGCTTTCTATCCATTTCATGTCGCATTAAATGATTCGTCCTTACAAACGAACTTCAACTTAGGAAAAGGTTATTCCTATAAGTTAGGGTTGAATTTTGATATTAAGCTGCAGGATGAGGTTGTCGTGGATCAGAACTTTTCCAAAATGAGATTAGAAGTAGCGGATGAGTCAAACCTAATTATGGCGTCGAAAGTGCTAGCGTTTACCGGTGAAAATAAGCTGGTTAGCGGCACAGAAATCTTTAACTTCGATGCGGATCGCTTTGAAAATACGTTGAACATTCGTCTGTATGAGATTATAGATACCCCATTCGGTGAAGTAAGAAGACTAGTGCAAACGTTGAAACGATAGGAGCGATAAACGATGGAAAATCAGTCCCAGAAACAAAAAGTGTATTCACCTCCGATGGTGTTAAGCCAGCAACCTGTGAGGTTTGAAACCGCCCAGAGTTTTAATAAAGGTCATGGTAATCTAAATCATCCTGGTAAGGGGAATGGCGGCATTAACTATCCTAATCCGCCTTATACAGGGCCGCACAACGGAAACGGCAAAGGCAAAGGTAAGCACTAGAAATAGTCAGACTGTGGAGGTCAATAAGATGCGTTACTGCGTAACCTGGCCTCCCTATTAATGAAGTCCCGAGGAGTAGAAGCATGGAACTCATTTATACGACAATTGGTGAGCATTGTATTCAAATTCAGACTCCGTCAAATAAAATCATGAATTGGATCCGAAGGAATTTCACAATTACTCCGCCAACACAGCGAGCACCTCATTTGTGGATTCATCTTCAAGATGGGTACGGCGTTCCTTTTGTTAATTACGAAGTGTCAATTACAGAGGAAGGCAATCAGATCATCTATCAACGTGCTGACTATCTGATCGAGGTTGATGTGGATTATCGCGAAGCGTCGGTCTCCGTATATAACGAATTGGCAGTCAAGCACGCTTTGATGAATCTCTACAGCTCTTTTCTAGTGCATATACAGTGGGGACTTTTAATACATTCGTCTTGTGTGATCGAGAATGATAAGGCCTATTTGTTCGCTGGACATTCTGGTGCTGGCAAATCAACCGCTGCGAAATTGTCGGATCCTCGTGAGCTACTCTCCGATGAAGCAACCATTGTCAAAATTACGCCAGATGCCATAACGGTGTTTGATTCTCCTTTTCGAAGCGAATTATCTAGATCCGGTATTAAGGAGAAGAGTTCTTTAGCAGGCATATATTTGTTGAATCAAGCGTTCAATAATCAAAGGGTAACACTAAGTAAATCGGATGGTTTTCTACAACTTATTGATAAAGTATTTTATTGGTCACATAGCTTGGAAGAAACCGTTCGTGTCCTACATTTGTTGCTCGATTTAGCCAAAACGGTCACGATTTGCGAACTGCATTTTCAGAAAAATGATACATTTTGGGAGTTGATCTCGTAATGGCGCAATATGTAAGAATGAATGATTATGAGTCCATTGAACTGGATATGGAATGGATTATCCTGAATACGGATGAATATACGTTAACGAAGCTGAACGGTGTCGGTGGATTTTGTTGGTCCATGCTTGAATCAGCACAAACAATAGGTTCAATCAGCGATGCGGTACGCAATGAGTTCCAATCGGTTGATGATAATGTGGAATCAGATGTTGAAGTATTTTTGCATGATATGATGAATCGGGGGCTTGTACAGCTTGCAGCATCCTAAGGAATTAGAGCAGCTCATTGCGCAGTCCATGGAGAACAGAGGTTGGATTGAACTCCCTGCTCATGGCATGAGTATGTATCCTTTCATTAAAAAGGGGGACATTTGTAGGTTTGTACGCGTGGAAGCGTCACGGCTGAAGAAGGGGGATATTCTCTTATTTCGTGCACGTCACGGTCATTTAATCGCCCATCGGTTGTCTCAAATCGTGATGAAGAATCAACAACCTCATTATCTGTGCAAGGGTGATACCAATGTATCCTATGACGAATTGATTTCACAGGATCAGATCATCGGAAGACTGATTTGGAAATACCGTAAGGGGCGAAGAATTCACATCACCAATCTAGCTTCAAGTGCCTGGGGCTGGGTTATTCTGACAATCCCTCCGTTATCGCGATTAGTACAATACTATTTGGTTCGAGTTAAACTTACGAAATCGTAGAATTAGTATGGAGTGTCGATGAGATGAATGATGTATGGCTAATGAAAGATGTCCGTAGAACATATGATGTGTTGAAGCCCTATATTAGGCAACATCGAAGACCCTATATCGGTCTATTCCTCTTGCTCTTCATAGACATTGCGCTAACTATTGGATTCTCATGGTTCTTTGGGACGATCACAGATGCCGCCATACATAGTAATTTCACACGGATGAAATGGTTAGTCCCGCTTGGTATCGTATTTGTACTCATAAGTATTACCTCCACCTATCTGAGCACCCTTTGGGAAACAATTGCCACAAATGCGGTTAAAAGGGACTTCTCCGAGCATTTATTCAAACATATTCTGCAATTGCCAGGCCAACACGTAAATCGCATTCATTCTGGTGATTTATTAGCTCACTTTACGAACGACTTGCATAATCTGGATGGCATTATTGGTAGCAGCCTCATTAATTTGATCAAATTACCCTTTATCTATATCGCAGTTCTCCTATATTTACTTCAAATCAATTGGAAATTAGCACTTCTATGCGTCATTGTAGCACCGATAGCTATGGTTTCTGGGGTTATATTTGGCTTATTACTTCGTAATAACAATAGGCGAATTCAGAATTTGGTCGTTCAATTCAATGTGCTGTTGAATGAGACATTCCAAGGTTTTTTCGTGATTCGTTCCTTCCTTATGGAGAAAGCGGTGTTCACGAAGTATGCCATTAAAAACAAGAAGCTTTATGCGTTGGAACTGAACAATGCTAGGCTGCGTGGATGGTTTTATGTGGGGAGTCAAGCAGCAGCTTCTACGACATTTTTAGTTAGTCTGTGTTTGGGTTCCTATTACATCTCCATTGGCATATTATCCGTAGGCGCTTTACTAACCTTCATCAATCTCGTGAATCATCTGGTGTATCCATTAACAGAGTTCGCTGGACAATGGGCCGGAATACAGAAATCGATGTCTGCTATGGAACGAATATTTAAAGTATTGGAGATCGAGGCGGAATCCGATGATTTCCCAGCCGCGATAAAAGTAGAGACTTCTATGTCCTCTATTGAGTTCAGAGATATTACTTTCCATTACGATGGACAAAATCATTTATTTGAACATATGAATCTACGAATTCCAGCTGGGAAAATCGTAGCGATCGTAGGCCTAAGCGGAGCAGGAAAGACCACGCTGTTCAATTTGCTCCAGGGCTTCTACAAACCACAAGCAGGTGAGATATTAATCAATGGCCGGTTAACTTCAAGCTTATCGATTTCCGAACAGAGGAGCTTATTCGCGCATGTATCGCAGGAAACCATGCTATTCAGCGGAACAATAAGAGACAATTTGTTAGTTGCGCGGCTCGATATAACCGATAGACAAATGATAGAGGCAGCGATAATAGCGGGAATTCATGCCTATATTTCTACGCTTCCTCATGGCTATGATACAGAAATCGGAGAAAACGGAATGTCATTATCAGGCGGACAACGTCAACGATTGGCGATCGCAAGGGCCATTCTAAAGGATGCACCGATACTGTTATTAGATGAGGGCACCTCAGCGTTAGATAATGAAACGGAGTATCAGGTGAAATCTGCCTTGGATCGCCTTATGCATAATCGAACCACACTCATCATCACGCATCGACTAGCGTCCATTCGCAAAGCTGATTACATTATCGTGATGGACCAAGGGGGAATTGTGCAAATGGGGAGACATGAGGAAATCGTAAAGCAGGAAGGCGTGTACCGTCGTTTGCATGGAATGGAATCAAAGAGAGGAGAATGGAGCTATGCAAATGCCTTTGATCAAAGCGTTGTATGATCCTCGGACGCCACTTCCGGTGGAATCGCAGTATTATGAGCATGCACTCGTGGATATTCAACGTTATTCCATAGCTCCACCTATCTATACGTTGCTCAATGAGCAGGGACAATGGGGCCAAGTTCCTGCTTTTTTTCAAGAACGGCTAAAGCAGCTATACGACGAGACGCTCTATCTTAATTTTTTTATCAAAAATCAATTAGACCAGCTCCTTCGAAAGTTCGAGGCGTCGCGTATTGCCGTCATTCCGTTAAAGGGAGTTCGATTTGCTGAGAAGTATTTCGGCCATTTTGGCGCTAGAGCGACATCGGATATTGATGTATTGATCCAGAAATCCGATTTGAATATCGCGATTAGTTGTCTAAAGTCACTCGGCTTCGACATTGAGGAGGAGAAGTCTCGCTCTCATTTCCATTGGAGCTTCTCTAAACGATTGCCCTCTAGTCCAATTCCATTGACCGTGGAGCTGCATTGGAATGTACTTGTTGAACAAACGTCCAATATCAATATGAGTGAATTCTGGGAGCAGGCTGTGCCATTAGCGTCTTATCAATTTGTGAAGGAGCTTTCCGTCTATCACACGTTCTATATGATTTGCTTGCACGGTTGGAGTCATTATATGGACTCACCCAAATATTATATGGATATTATGCAATTGATCCATCATCATCATGAGAACATTAATTTTGATGTGCTTTTTCAGGATGCTGCGTCTCACCAAACGCTGAGAAGAATACACCGCACGTTAGTGAAAGTGTATTGCCATTTCCCGCATCTCGGTGACATGAAGGAACTGCCTGTTTCTTATAATAAAGAGATTCGTGCGTCTGGCAGCCATTATTACGTTGAACTAGTGAATAAGATTCATAATAAGTTTTTTAACTTTGATTCTGCTTCGCATACTTGTGCTGCGCTGATCCACGCCTTCTCAAACTTGGTAAATTCCAGGTTTTCTACCAGAATAAAAAGTTTTAAAAGGCAGTTGACAGTGAAGATAGAAGATGATATTCTGATATTGTTCTCGATAAAGAACAAAAGGTGATCGAAAGAGAAACTTACGGACGAAGTGAAATTCACTAATATACAGTTGAATTGCACGGCATCGTTCTTTAATAAGAATTAAACGGTGGTATAACTATTTTGTGATGAGGGTGAAATGATGAGTGCTATTGCTGGAATATACAACTACAATCAAGAGCCAATTCAAATTGAGCATGGATATCGCATGATGTTCGATTTAGAGAAATTTCCAGCAGATGATATTCAAACATGGCACCAAGATCACGTATTCCTAGGCTGTCATGCACAATGGATAACGCCAGAATCCGTCGGAGAACGATTACCCTACTATGATTTTGCAAGAAAATTAGCAATCACAGCTGATGCAATCATTGATAACCGTGATGAGTTATTCGATAAATTACAAATTGAACGAGAACGAAGAGCGAAGATGCCGGATAGCGAGCTGATTCTGCTGGCGTACCATAAATGGGGCGAAGATAGTCCGAAGCACTTAATTGGTGACTTTGCCTTTATGATCTGGGATGAGCGGAAGCAGAAGCTGTTTGGGGCTAGGGATTTCTCGGGATACCGAACCCTGTACTACTGTAGAAATCAGTCCTTTGCATTTTGCTCAACCATTGAACCATTACTCTCATTATCTAATGTCAAAAAGCAGTTAAATGAGCAATGGCTTGCAGAATATTTGGCTATCACAGGTATGATTGATACGGTCGATGCTGCTTCAACGCCATATAAACATATTGAACAGCTTCCTCCAGCTCATAGTATCTCGATTATAAATGGAAACATTACTCTTCAAAGATATTGTATACTAACACCCGGTAAACCACTGAAGCTAAAATCGAATGAAGAATATGTTGAAGCTTTTCAAGACGTGTTTCAAAATGCCGTAACTGCTAGATTGCGAACACATCGTAATATTGGCTCTCAGTTAAGTGGCGGATTAGATTCAGGTGCTGTCGTTAGCTTTGCTGCAAGGGCATTACGAGCTGAGAATAAAATAATTCATACTTTTAGTTATATCCCTCCCAAAGATTTTGTTGATTTTACAGCTAAACAATTAGTGCCGAACGAAAGTCCATTTATACAATCTACTGTTGATCATGTAGGTGGTATTTCCGCTCATATTTTGGATTTTGAGGGGAGAAATTCATATTCCGAAATCGATGATTTTCTTGAGGTTTTGGAGATGCCTTATAAATTTTTCGAGAACTCGTTCTGGTTGAAGGGGATGTTCGAGAAGGCCCATGAACAAGGAGTAGGCGTGTTGTTGAATGGAGATCGAGGGAATTATACGATTTCTTGGGGAAATGCTCTTGACTATTATGCTTCTCTTTTGAAACAGCTGAAATGGGTAAGACTAGTAAAAGAGCTTGACCAATATTCAAGGAATGCCGGCGGTGCAAGATTGCGAAGATTGCCAAAGATCGCTAGAGTCAGTTTTCCGTTAATTAACAAAATTTTTCCAGATGGTACGTTATATCAACTTCCAAGATTGATAAATGAGAATTTTGCAAAGCGCACAGGCGTTTATGAGAAGCTGAAAGAGTATGGTGTTGATCAATCAGGATGGTTTAACTCAACTAACATCTATGAGGAACGCAAGAGTCTATTTGAAGATATTTTTCCGTGGAACGCTGGCAACACATTTAGCGCTAAACTTTCGCTAAGATACCGTTTATGGAAACGCGATCCAACCAATGATTTACGAGTGGTTCGTTTTTGTCTATCCGTACCTGAGGAACAATATGTTCAGAATGGTATGGACCGAGCCCTCATTCGTAGATCCACTAAACATTTATTACCAGATAATGTGAGGTTAAATCAACGTGTTCGGGGGCTCCAAGGTGCAGATTGGGTTCATCGAATGGTTCCACACTGGCCGAATTTTGTACATGATTTACATGAGTTGCGTACAGATCAACAATTTTTAGAACATGTCAATGGTGAATTAATTCAGTCGGCTTTAAAGAAGGTTGAGCAAGGGGGGCGAACCGAGTATTTCACAGATACGGATTATAAGATTTTAATGAGAAGCTTAATTATTCATCGATTTCTGAAAAAATTTGCATGAAGGGAGGTGAAACTATGAAAAAAGAATGGAAAAAACCTGAATTAGAAGTACTAGAGGTGAGCATGACAATGGGGGGAAGTACAGGCGCGCATTTGGATGCTGATTTCCCAAATGGAACGCCTTTTGATGACTTAACCTTTAGCTAACAATGAAAGCTTGCTACATATGAAAAAGGCCCTTATACATAAATTATCGTATAAGGGCCTTATCATAACTATTGTTATAATGGAGTGAAAATTATGATTGGTACAGAGAAGAAAGTCGTATATCGAGCGTTTGGATTATCCATGGTGAGTGAAATCCAAATGACTGAATTACCGAGCATTCAGAAGAATATGCAAGACATAGACATAGACATAGACATAGATATTGAAGTTGTTTATGAAGATTTATCTCAACGTTGGTCGAGGCTATCCAACCTACAGCAAGATTTTATTGTTGGTGACAACTTCATTATGTTTTATATTAAGGGGATTGCTACATTTTGTATCGAAGGAGGCAGGAAAATATATGTGGATCCCGTCGATCAAGCGGTCGAGGATGAGATTCGACTTCTGATACTTGGAACTTGCATGGGCATTATTTTATTGCAAAGGAACATCTATCCGCTTCATGGCAGCGCAATTGCTATTGAGGGGAAAGCCTATGCCATTATTGGAGAGTCAGGTGCAGGGAAATCAACCCTCGCAACGGCTTTATTAAATCAAGGGTATCAACTGCTAACTGATGATGTCATTGCAATTACTTTGAATAAGGATAACATTCCCATAGTGACGCCATCGTATCCCCAACAAAAACTATGGATCGAAAGTTTAACCAAATTCGGTATGGAATCGAATGACTATCGATCTATTTATCAGCGTGAAACGAAATTTGCTGTCCCAGTCCCTTCTAAATTTCACGCTAAACCGCTCCCTTTGGGAGGTATTTTTGAATTAGTCATTTCTGATGATAATGAAATGGCGTTAGTACCGATCGAGAAGTTAAATCGCTTCAACACTCTTTTCACACATACATATCGAAACTTCATTGTGCCTTTACTAGGGCAGGTGGAGTGGCATTTTACAACCTCAACGAAACTCCTATCTCACATCCAGATGTTTCAATTACGTAGACCGCCTGCTCGCTTTACGGCAAATGAACTAGCTTCTAGCATTGTAAGCACCATAACTTAGGAGGGAAAATAGATGTTGCATACACAACGCATAGTATTAGAAATGAAAGTCGTACAGGCGGTAGGGAATTTGGTTAGCGATATGGATGGCGAGAAGGTCATGCTGAACATCCAAAAAGGTAATTATTATAATCTAGGCACAGTAGGAGGAGTTATCTGGGAAAGAATTGCTTCACCAATTATAGTGAATGAACTCATTCGCAACATGATGGAAGAGTATGAAGTGGCTCATGAGGAATGCCAAGAGCATGTCATGTCGTTTCTGGAAGTACTATCGAAAGAAGGACTTATTGAAACTCAGGAATAGCTCAGTTTGCCTAATGATGTTTGTTGACGAAGAAAGGGCTGATGTTGAGTGAATAAAATCGGGATTTTTTTTTCCTATGATTGGAGAACCAGGCTCATTTACTTGGAAGCCTTTATCCTGTTGGGATGGGCTCGGGTTATGAAAAGCAGAGATTTGGCCACTATTGCTCCAGATCTCGGTGAGGTGATGGGTGAAACGACATTCGCTTCAATTGAAGCCAATCAGCATGTATTAGGACTGGTATCCCAAGCGGTCAACCGAATGAGTCGTCATACGTTCTGGGAAAGCATGTGTTTAGTTAAAGCGATAGCCGCTATGAAAATGCTAGAGAGACGCAACATCGAAAGCACCTTATATTTCGGCACAGCCAAAGATGAGGAGGGCAAATTGATTGCACACGCTTGGCTACGTAGTGGTCCCTATTACATTACGGGGCACGAAGTTATGAATAGGTTCACGGTCGTGAACAAGTTTGCTAAACATTTGAAAAAAAAGGGAGGGTAATTGCAGTCTGATAGTACATTGCGTACAGTGAGATACAGCCTTGCCTTAGGAGGAAGTTCATTGAGACATGTCCTTTACTTTGCCAAAAGAATTCATTCCTATTCAGGACGAATTCTTTACTTCAACCTCATCGGTATGGTGATTAGCAGTTTGCTAGAGAGTGTTGGGATTTTCCTTCTAATCCCTTTAATTAATCTAACTGGTATGTTAGATGTTAAGTCTAATGAAGTTGCAGCCATTTCCTGGGCGCAACATGTTCTTCAAAAAATACCTGCAAATATAAGCTTGCTTCTAATTCTTTCCTTATATTTATGCTTATTGATCGGACAAAGTTTTTTCGTGCGAAAACAAACGATCCTTAATGCGAAAATCCAACAAAGCTATACGCGGCATTTAAGAGAGGAAACCTACCAATATGTACTCCAAGCGAATTGGAAATTTTTCTTGAAAACGAGAAATTCAGATTTAATAAACGCATTGATTTCCGAGATCTCCCGCGTAAGTGCTGGGACGCAAATGTTTTTACAGCTACTGGCGTCACTTGTATTCACAGCTATCCAAATTGGCATAGCTTTTTGGTTATCTCCAACGATGACCATGTCTGTGTTTTTTTTCGGTGCAGTGCTTATTCTCTCTTCCCGAAAGTTTATAAGCAAATCAAGTGTTATTGGTGAAGAAACGACGCAATTAAACAGAGCTTATCTAGCGGGAATTACGGATAACTTTAATGGTATTAAAGAAATTAAAAGCAATTCCTTAGAAGAGTCACAGATAAAATGGATTGGAATACTGAGTAAAAAAATAGAAAATAACTTAATCGAAATGATTAAATTGAATACGAAATCACAGTTACTTTTCAAGGTTGTATCGGTATGTTTAATGACATCATTTGTATTCTACTCGATCAAGATGTTTCAAGCACAACCTACACAATTATTGTTAATTCTCGTTATTTTCTCACGATTATGGCCGAGATTTAGCGGGTTGCAAGCCAATTTAGAACAACTAAGCGGAGTGATTCCTTCGTTTAAGGGGATTATTCAATTGCAAAAAGAATGTCAGATGGCGAAGGAATTAAGTGAAGATGATTATCGAGCAATTGAGCCACTTTATATGAAACAAGCCATTCAATGTCGCAATGTCTCGTTCCGATATCATGCTAATCAGTCGAAATATACACTTCATAACATTAATCTGACGATCCCAGCGAATCAAATGACGGCAATTATTGGTCCTTCAGGTGCTGGAAAGAGTACATTAATTGATCTACTTATGGGGTTGAATCTTCCTGAGAAAGGTCAAGTTCTGATCGATGGAGTCCCATTAACAAGTGATAATTTATTAGCTTTACGACGCTCAATCAGCTATGTGCCGCAAGATCCGTTCCTTTTTAATGCAACTGTACGAGAAAACTTACTCCTGATGAATCCAGAGGCTAGTGAGGAACATCTGTGGGAATCTTTACAATTTGCGGCTGCCGCAGACTTTGTTGCGAAATTACCTCAAGGACTCGATACCCACATCGGTGACCGCGGCGTGAAATTATCAGGCGGAGAACGACAACGGATAGTCATAGCAAGAGCCATTTTGAAAAAACCTTCCATTCTCGTTCTTGATGAAGCTACAAGTGCGCTAGATACCGAAAATGAAGAGAAAATACAGCAAGTCGTACAGTTGTTAAAAGGGGGCATGACGATCATTGTGATTGCACATCGGTTAACGACCATTCGCAATGCGGATCTAGTCATTGAGCTGGATCAAGGCAGGATTGTCAAGATTGGCGGATTCAATGAGATTGTTCAGAATACGCACATAGTTACTGAGCATGTAACGAACTGGTGAGGTACTTAATGAGAAAGAGAAAGGAAGAGTTCTATTGATCAATGAGCTTATCAAGTCATTATATGATTCTAACATCAAGCTGCCTCAAGAAGAATTTGATTATGAGCAATTATTAGGTGCAGTTGTAGAGAATGGCATCTCCCCACAAGTGTATTATTTACTTGATCAACAGAATCTGCTACAGCATACTCCCAGTTCATTTCAGAAAGTGTTGAAGCGTAATTATAAGGGCGTCTTCTACTTCAATATGTTCCTGAAGGGTCAGACAGATCTATTGCTCGGACAGTTTGAAAAGGCATGCATTGAGGTTATTCCGATCAAAGGCATTTATTTTGCGGAAAAATACTTTGGACATTTAGGGGCAAGAGGTACGACAGATATAGATATATTAGTTAGAAAAACCGATCTTGATAAGGTCATTGCTTTAGTGAAATCATTGGGATTCGACAAAGAAGAAGAAGTAGAACCTGATCACTTCCACATTAGTTTCAGTAAAATCGCATCTGGTACATCATTCCCAGTGAAAATAGAAATTCACTGGGATGTGTTGAAGATAAGAACCTCGAATTTCAAAATCGAAGAATTTTGGCATAAAGCTGAAGCATGGGTTAATCACAAGTATGTCAAGTCATTATCGGACCAGCATACGTTTTATCTAATGTGCCTCCATGCATGGAGGCACAATTTGGATTCTCCAAAACATTATTTGGATATTATTCAAATGATCACTATGATGGGTGAGCGTTTAGATTATGAGGAACTGTTAAGGGATGCGAAAGCTCACCAGACGTATAAGCGGATGAAGAGAACATTGTCTATTGTGTATGGCGAGTTTCCGATGTTGCATCGGTTTAAGAAACTTCCTTTGCATAAGGTTAAGTCACAGTGGGGATCCAATCTGTTCTCACCAAAAAGAGGAATGGGCAAATATGTAGATTTTATTGATTATCAGTTCCTAAGTTATGATGTAACAAAGCATAGCTTAATTGAAATATCAATATGGCTCTTTCCAACTAGATCGGATGTTGTTTCACAATTAAACCATGATTATAAGAATAGTTCATACTGGGTTCAATTAATGTATCTGTATAAACAAAGATGTGCTAGTGCAGCAAAGGCAGTGATATCAAAATCTTAAAATGGATGTTCAGCAGCAAAGAGAAAATGATGTTGACATGTTCTCTATAAAGAACTACAATTTAAAGTAATTAGGAAGATTAATTCGAAAATCAGCAAACTTTTACAAGTTAGTTTGTAAGGTTGTTCTTTATTTAGAACATTAGTCTTTGTAGATAATGAAGGAGAATGAACATGGATACAAACAAAATACCTAAGATCATTCACTATTGCTGGTTTGGCGGAAAAGAAAAGCCTGATATTGTGAAGCGCTGTTTAGAAAGTTGGCGTAAACAGCTAACTGGCTATCAATTAATAGAGTGGAATGAAAACAACTTTGATATCAGCGTTAACTTATATGTCAAAGAAGCTTATGACGCAGGCAAATTTGCGTTCGTTAGTGATTATGCTAGGCTGTATGCTCTTTTTCACTTTGGCGGTATCTACTTAGACACTGATGTAGAGGTTTTCAAATCCTTTGATAACCTGTTGCATCATGAGACATTTTGGGGATTTGAGCAAGAGAATTTTATCGCGACAAGTACAATTGGTGCTGCCAAAGAAAATAAACTGATCCAAGTTTTTATGGATTTCTATCAACATAAGAACTTCATTCTTACAGATGGCTCCTTTGATTCGCTCACCAATGTAGCCGTGATAACGGACATTCTTGGTGAGAGGGGAGTTATCCCTAACGGGAAATATCAAGAGATTGAGGGCATTGGAACTTTTTATCCCCAGACCTATTTTTCATCCTATGACTATATTAATTGTAGGTATTTGAAGACAGAGAACAGTTATGCGATGCACCATTTCCATAAAAGTTGGCTGCCGCCGAAAGAGAGATGGAAGGGACGATTGAAGTTCCTGCTAGCGAGAGTGATAGGCGGAAATAATATAGCGAGATTGCGAAAATTGCTACATTAAAATAATTCACTAGGAGAATCCTATGATACGAATTGTAAGGAAAATCATAGCTACGCTTCTTGCGGAGAGTCGCGGACGAGGATTCTATTATATGCTTATTATGAATGTCTCACACAGTATGGGGATGCTGCGGGCATTCGTGAATAAGCTCCTGTATTTCAAAAATATTCAATCCACCATTTTCTCTCTTCAGTCCAATAGTAGAATTGAAGTATTTAGCAAAAATGCAAAAATCGTCGTGGGTACTTTCGTGTTCATTCGAAAGAACACAAGTATTCGAGTCGACCATGATGGAGAGTTATATTTGGCGGATAAAGTATTCATCAATGATAACTGCACCATTAATTGTGCGCACCGAATATCCATCGGGAAAAATACCAAGATAGCTCCCAATGTAAGTATTAATGATCACGATCATAATTATAAGCATCATACTGACGGTCATCTCCTTAAAGGAGCAGTCATAATCGGAGAGAATGTATGGGTAGGATCCAATGTTGTCATTCTTCGAGATACGGTCATCGGTGATAATGCCGTGATCGCGGCGGGAAGTGTCGTGAAAGGACATGTGCCAGCTAATACGGTCTTCTTAAATAAACGAGAAAAGAGCTACATCCAATATGCATAAAATATTAATTACTGTTTATGACATGGAAATTGGAGGCATTGAGAGAAGCTTAATCAACATGCTGGAGAGTTTTGACTATGATTACTATGAAGTCGATCTCTTCATCTGCCATCATTCTGGTGATTTCCTAAGCCTAATTCCTGAGAAAGTCAATATTCTTCCACAACTACCTGCGTATACTGTGTTCCGTAAATCCATGCGCCAGTGCTTACAGGAAGGTCAAGTCTCAGCTGTCTTGATTCGATTATTGGCCAAAGTCGTTTCAAGTTTGAAGGCAAGATCCAGACAACTGAAAGAGGGATCGGGCTATATCCAAATGCAGCTGGTGCCTAAATACATGTCGTATGTACTGCCGACTTGGGAGAAAAAGTACGATTTAGCTATTAGTTATGCGTGGCCGCATGATCTTGTGGCGAATAAAGTGAACGCGCGGAAGAAGATCGCATGGATTCATACCGATTACAGTGAATTAGAGATTGATAATGATATCGACTTGGCTGTCTGGAAAAAATATGATGTGATAGCCTCGATCTCGGATGCAGTAACGGACGCCTTTATCCAAACATATCCCACCTTGTCGAATAAGATCCAGCTCATCGAGAATATTACTTCGCCGGTGTTCATCAAAAAAATGGCGGATGATCCTATTAGCTTGGATGTTGCAATGCCGAATCAGTTCAACATTGTATCAGTAGGACGTTTGTCATATGTCAAAGGATTTGATATGGCGGTGAGTGCATTAAGACTACTGCATGATAAAGGGCTAACGCATATCAAATGGTTCGTAGTGGGGTATGGCGGATATGAGGAACAGCTGAAACAACTCATAGCGGAGAACAATTTAGTCGATAGCTTCATTCTGGCAGGCAAACAAATGAATCCTTACCCTTATATGAAGCTATGTGACTTATACGTGCAGCCATCTCGCTATGAAGGAAAAGCTGTAACGGTGACCGAAGCCAAAATCCTGGGTAAGCCGATTCTCATTACGAGATATCCGACAGCTAGCAGTCAAATTGAGGATGGTGTGGACGGCTTGATTTGCGATCTTAGCGTGGAGGGGATAGCGGAGGGGATCGAGCGGATGTATACGAGAAGTGAATTACGCAATGATTTAATTCATAACATTCAGCGACAAGATTATGCCAACACCTTCGAGTTAAATAAGTTATACGGAGTGATATCCTCATGAGTATTCAAGTAAGTGTTGTCATCCCTGTTTATAACGCGGAGAGATACCTGATCGCATGTATTGAGTCCTTACTAAGACAGACTCTTCAAGAATGTGAGTTTATTTTTATAAATGATGGATCGAAGGACAATAGCGAGCAAATCATTGAGAATTACAAAAAGTTAGATTGTCGAATAAAACTTATTACACAAGAAAATGAAGGTGTCAGTTCTGCAAGAAATGTGGGGTTAAATACAGCAGTTGGAGAATATATCGGATTTGTCGATGCAGATGATTATATAGAACAAGACATGTATGAAACCTTGTATGTTGCAGCAAAACAAGGCGATTGCGATGTTGTCATTTCAAATTTTGAAAGTGAGATGAATGGAAGAAAATCTATTACAAACTATTCTTTTCCATTAGATAAGGTTCTAAAAAAAGATACGATAGAAGAAGAAATATTACCATACTTCCTTAGAGCAGATAACCTAAATAGTGTGTGTAATAAAATATATAAAGCTAAAGTAATTAATAGAAACAATCTTAAATTCCCAGATAAGGTTGCATTAGGTGAAGATGGCATATTCAATATTTATTTCTTTAGTCACGCTACGGCAATAAAATACATTGATTATATAGGATATCATTATAGGGAAGTACTGGGTAGTGCTACCAGGAACTTATCCAAGCAGGATTATTTTACAAGAGCTGTAGAGATCTATAAGTTGGAATTGCCAGAAGTATTTGAGAGGCAAACAGACAAGAATAAATTGCTGCAGTTCAAGTCAATAAGATTAATAAATTGTGTGATGTCTTACATTCATATTTATTTCACACCTACGAAAGTTGTAGGTTTCGGTAAAAGGTACAGATATGTAAAGAAAATGATAGGCAATAAATATGTTCGAGAGGCATTGCCAGTATATTATAGTGAATTTTACCATTCTCTAGGAAGATATGAAAAGTTTATTGCAGATATGATAAGGATTAAATCTATTTTCGGATTATATATTGCTACTGCTTATAGTAGATTCAGAAATGGAGGAGTTTAATATGAAGATTATGATGTTTGCTCATGGTGGGAGTCTGAATAGAGGATGTGAGGCAATTGTTCGTTCCTCTACAACTATCATTAAAGAAAACATAAATGGAGCCAAAGTGTACTTAGCTTCAGATAAACCTGAAACGGATAAGGTCATTTCGAAATTAGATGGGATCTATAATGGGGCTGATAGCCCAATTAAGAGGTACTCCTATAATTGGTTCGTATCTTCACTGAAAGTGAAGGTATTTAATGATGAGTCTTATGCATTAGGAAAAATTCATAATAATGTAATACAGCATATTAATGATATGGATATCTGCTTATCAATTGGCGGTGATAACTATTGCTACGGTGAGCAGCCTGGATGGTATGAGGTCAACAGGAGAGTTAAAGCCCGAGGGAAAAAGTTAGTATTATGGGGCTGTTCGATTGGACCAGAAGATCTGTCTGACAGAAAACTTGAAGATTTAAAATCGTTTGATTTAATTCTAGCTCGTGAATCCCTCACTTATCAGTTGCTAAAAAGTAAAGGCCTTGAAAATGTTAAATTATGTGCTGACGCTGCCTTTACTATGGAAAAAGAAGAATTAGAACTACCATCGGGATGGCATGAGGGAAATACGGTAGGACTTAACTTTAGTCCTCTTGTTTGGAAAAGGAATCAGCAATCTCAAATGGCTGTAAGAGATCTTATCAATCATATACTGAAAACTACGAATCTAACAATTGCTCTTACCCCTCACGTTATCCAAAATGGAAATGATGATTATGAAGTATTAAACGAATATTATGAAGAGTTTAGAGATACTGAAAGAGTAATCCTATTGCCAGGTGATTTAAATGCCATCCAGTACAAAGGATATATTGCAAGAATGAGATTCTTTATAGGTGCCAGGACTCATGCAACGATAGCTGCTTATTCATCATGTGTTCCGACGATGGTGTTAGGTTATAGTATAAAATCAAAAGGAATTTCAAAGGATATTTTTGGGGAAGAAAAATTAGTCTTAAATATTGATGAGATTTCGAATAGTGATAAGCTAAAGAGTAAATTTAATGAAATGGTAAGTGAAGAAAAGGAAATCAAAGAAAAATTACAGAATTCAATTCCGCATATTAAGAAAATGTCTTACAAAGCGGTTAAGTATTTAAACGAGATAATAAAATAAATTGAGGTATATGATGAAAAAAAATCTACTTTTTATAATGCCTAGCTTAACTTCTGGCGGTGGAGAAAAAAGCTTAGTGACTTTGCTAAGTAAAATTAACTTTAATCTATACAATGTCGATTTATTTTTATTAAATCATGACGGGATATTTATGGAACTAATTCCTAATGAAGTACGTCTGCTGCCTTTATCTAGTATCTATCATTTATTTACGTTACCGTTAGGAAAATCGCTAAAAGGACTTCTATTAAAAGGTAAAACATCATTGGCTTATAATAGGACGATGTTCTCTATAAGGAACAGGAATGCAGAAAACATGTCCAGAAGAGAACAATATAATTGGAAATATCTCACTAAGTCATTGGATAGAATTCCTGAAAAGTATGATGTTGCAATCGGGTTTTTGGAGAAAACCTCGACCTATTTTTGTGTAGATAAAGTAAATGCAGTTAAAAAAATTGGATGGGTGCACATTGATTATGACAAGCTTGGAATGGATCCAGACTTTGATAGCGAGTATTTTAAAAAGCTTGATCATATCGTAACAGTATCGGAGGAATGTGCCAATATCTTGAAGAAAAGATTCCCTGAGCAAAAACATAAAATGGATGTTATATATAATATTGTATCACCTTCTATGATAAAAAAAATGGCTAACCAGGACAATGGAGATGTTTACAATAAAGTGAAGGATGAAATAATCATCCTTTCCATAGGCCGGTTACATTATCAGAAAGGCTTTGAAATGGCTGTTGAGTCTTGTAAAAAATTAATCAATCGTGGGTTTAATATAAGGTGGAATATTATCGGTGAGGGTGAAGAGAGAGAAAAGCTAACGCAAATTATAAAAGCAAGCCAGTTGGAAAATTCATTTAAATTATTGGGCTTAAGAACAAATCCCTATCCATACATACAACAAGCTGATATTTATGCGCAAACTTCTAAATTTGAAGGGAAATCAATTGCTATAGATGAAGCCAAAATATTGAATAAACCGATCATTGTGACTAATTTCAGCACTGCAAAAGATCAAATCCAAGATGGGGTAGATGGTTTGATTGTAGATATGAATTCAGATTCTATCGTAAATGGGATTGAAATGCTTATAAAAGATATCAACCTAAGAAAAAAACTTACTAATAACTTATCCAAATTAAAATTAGGTACGGAAGAAGAAATTCATAAACTGTATGGACTAATAAATGGAGATCGTCTATGAAGAAAAATATATTATTCGTGATGAATAATCTGACCTGCGGTGGGGCAGAAAAGGCCCTTATCTCTCTATTAGAAACTATAGATTACTCTAACTATAATGTCGATTTATTTCTATTTAAGCATGAAGGATTATTCTTTAACAAACTTCCCAAAGAAGTTAATTTGCTGCCAGAGCCCATGAATTATCGATTTTATGATATGCCTTTTAAAAGGGCGCTAATTGAACTTACAAAATCAGGGGAGTTTAAAATAGCCTTTTTCAGAGTCGTGTTAGGGTATTTAGCAAAAACTGAAAAAAATGGATCTGTCATTGAACAAAAGCTATGGGGATTAATATCTAATTCATTAGTTGAAATAAAAAAAGAGTACGATGCAGCAATAGGATTCTTAGAAAGAAGTCCTATTTATTTTTGCATTGATAAAGTAAGAGCTAATAAAAAAATTGGATGGATACACACTGATTATAATAAGATGGGCACTAATCAAAGTAAAGATACATTATATTTTGATAAGTTAGATTACTTAGTTACTGTATCAGAAGAACTGGTTAATATTTTGAAAAGAAATTTCCCGATGTTTGAAGAAAAAGTTATTTGCATACATAATATTACCTCATCAAAAACAATTAAGAAATTGTCCCAAGAAAATGTTGATTTTATACCAGAAGAGGACAACTGTGTATCAATAATATCTGTGGGTCGATTAGCTAAAGAAAAGGGGCTTGATATTTCTTTTGATGCTATTGAAATCCTTGTTAATAAAGGATTCAATATTAAATGGTATTTAATTGGAGAGGGTAATATAAGGGGGTATTTGGAGGGGAAAATAAAAGAAAAGAACCTCGAAGAAAATGTGAAGCTGTTGGGCATTAAGGAGAATCCTTATCCATATATAAAACAGTCTGATATTTATTTACAGACATCTAGATATGAAGGGAAATCCATTTCAATCGATGAAGCCAAAATATTGGCAAAACCAATAATAATTACAAACTTTGATACAGCAGCTAATCATATTATAAATAATGAAAATGGAATAATTTCAAATATGGATGCTGTTTCTGTAGCTAATCATCTCGAAATATTAATTAAAGATGCATGTTTAAGAAATAAGTTTAGTCAAAATCTTAATAATGAAGAATTTGGGACAGAAAATGAAATAAATAAACTATATGAAATAATGGAGGTAACAACTGCTTGAACGAAGTTAAAAAGACAGGATAAATGCATTGTAGCTACTGGAAGCGTAAGCGTAGTAAACTGCTGATTATGTCAAATAAACATTTATTGTGAGAGGAATTTAATAGACATGGTCTTACAAATTTTGATTTGCACAATCTTTGTCATTATTTTAATGACTGTTATTTTAGATTTAATGCCATTATTAAAAGATTGGACCAGCAGAATCCATATAGGGAGATATGGTGATCAATCAGATTGGAATAATGCTATAACAAAGAAAGGAGTTAGTTGGTTAAACAGCACACCGAAAATAAAGGTTACAGATAATACAAGACTAGTTGCAATAGATATTTTAAAAGGAAATTATACGAATAGTACTATCCAATACTGGCAAGAGGCATCTTTGATTTTAGGATTAACTGAATATTGTAAAAGTAATGAGGATAAAGAAATTAAAAAAAGAATAATGAGTTTTTTAAACTTAAAATTTGACAATAATGGCCAGTGGATAGAAGAACCCAAATATGTGGATGCAGCTATTCTCGCCTATGCGATTATGAAGTTAGATTTTATAAATACAGATAAGTATAAAAAAGCATTTGATTACATATGGAATATGATCCAGGAACACATAGGGAAAGACGGCACTGTTGAATACAGAAAGTTTATGCAGAGCTATAGGTACGTGGATACAGTAGGTTTCATATGTCCTTTTCTGGTTTCATATGGAATCAGGTATAAAGAAAATCAGTGTGTGGATCTGGCAATTAAACAAATTAAAGAGTACGAACAATACGGAATATTAGGCAACCATTTTATACCAAGTCATGCTTATAAAATTGAAAATAAGGAACCTCTTGGAATTTACGGTTGGGGAAGAGGGCTTGGGTGGTTTGCTATAGGCTTAATAGATGCATGGAATGAATTGCCGGAAAATAACAACTATAAGGATGTATTAGGAGATTGCGTTAAAAAATTTGCGCAAGCTGTAATGAGCTTTCAACAAAATAACGGAAGCTGGAATTGGACTGTAACAAGAGGTGAATCTAGAGCGGATTCTTCAACTACAGCTACGTTAAGTTGGTTCTTGTTAAATGCGTCGAAGATAGATGAGATTTCAAATGTGTGTTTAGATCATTCTAAAAAGGCTATCAGTTATTTAATGAAGGCTACAAGAAGAGACGGTGCTGTAGATTTTTCACAAGGTGATACGAAAGATATAGGGGTATATTCAATGTTATTTAATATTTTGCCCTTTACCCAAGGCTTTTGTATTAGATCTATTAATCTTTACAAGCGTATAGGGGGACTACAATGAAAATAACTGTGTTTACTCCTGCTTATAATCGAGCATTTATCATTGAAAAATTATATAAATCGTTACAAGAACAAACATATACAAATTTTGAATGGTTAGTCATTGACGATGGTTCAAATGATCATACAAACGAACTATTCGATAAATGGACAACAACTAATGCTGCCTTCCCAATTAGATATTATAAAGTCGAGAACGGAGGTAAACATAGAGCTATTAATAAGGCAACTGAATTAGCTAAAGGTGAACTTTTTTTTATTGTTGATTCTGATGATCATCTTACAGAAGATGCTTTAGAGAGCATTCTGGAATGGGAAAAAACACTGGTAAATAAAGAATTATTTTGTGGTGTTTCTGGAAATAAAGGAAAGTGTAAGGATGAATTCTGGGGAACAACATTTAAAGGGGAATATATTGATGCAACTTCACTTGAACGGAAAAATTACAACATTACAGGAGATAAGGCTGAGGTTTATTATACTCATATTTTAAAACACTATAAATTCGATGAATTTGAAGGGGAAAAATTTATTACAGAAGCTACAGTTTGGGATAGAATGGCCCATGATGGCTTTAAAATTAGATGGTTTAATAAAACTATATATATATGTGACTATCTGAATGATGGCTTAACTAAAAATATAGAAAAAATATTTTCCGAAAATCCAAAAGGTACAGCAACTTATATTAAGCAGCAAATCCAGTTTTATAATTATGATCTAATAGGTAGACTAGCTAATTATAATTTATATTATAACTTTGTTAAGTCCAAAATGGGTATGATTCAAGCAGCTAAGTTCCTAGATATTCAACCCGTTACTTTAATTTTGGCAGTATTTTTAGTGAATTGCAAGAAAATAATATTGAATAAGTTTTAATGGAGAAAACTATGAGGACAAAAAATTCAATTATTAATATTTCTGTAGGACTAGGAAATCAACTTATTATAACGTTTCTGAGTTTTTTTTCCCGTACAGTGTTTATACATACAATGGGAATGGAATATTTAGGGATAAATGGACTGTTCACAAATATTCTAGCCATGCTCTCGTTAGCGGAGGCTGGAATAGGATCTAGTATCATCTATAATTTGTATAAACCTGTTGCAGAGAATGATAAAGAAAAAATCAAAATGCTTATGAAATTGTATAAAAAGGCATATCTTATTATAGCTTTAATTGTGTTTTTGATGGGCATATCTGTCATGCCTTTTCTTAATTATTTCGTTAAAGATACGAATGTTGAACATATTCATCTGATTTACTTAGTATTCGTAATAAATACTGTGTCGCCTTATTTGTTTCAACATAAAAACTCCTTCTTAAATGTGTGTCAAAAGGGTTATGTGATTACAGGGATATTTTCGGTCTCATCCGTATTATCAACATGCCTTAAGATTGGAATCCTTTACTCTACACAAAACTATATTTTATATCTATTCATTGATAGTTTCATAACGATCTCAAACAGTATTATTTTGTCAGTTATCGTCAACAAATTGTACCCATATTTGAAGGAAAAAGTATCAACTAAAATTGATGCAATTACTAAAAGCAATATAAAGAAAAATATCAAAGCCATCGTATTACAAAATATAGGCTCGTACTTAGTTTTTGGCACCGATAATATAATCATATCTTACTATGTAAATGTTGCCGCGGTTGGACTATATTCTAATTATTATATGATAATTGACATTTGTCGGACTTTTATTAATCAGATTTTCAATAATATCTATCATAGTGTAGGAAACCTAGTGGCGAAAGAAAGCAAGGATAAAATTTTCAGTGTATATAAAGTAACTATGTTACTAAACTTTTGGCTTTATTCTCTTTTTACTATATTTTTGTATATAATCTTGGAACCTTTAATTAAACTATGGATTGGTCCAGAGTATATTATGGGAAAAATGGTTTTGATTGTATTAATGGTTACTTTTTATGAAAGAGGTATGAGAAACTCTATCAGTACCGTGAAAACTACAGCAGGAATCTTTCACGAGGATCGGTATGTTCCATTATGTCAGGCTGCTGTAAATCTTGTCTTTTCAATTGTACTGGTTCAATACATAGGGTTAGTTGGTGTTTTCATAGGAACACTACTTAGTGCGTTGCTTGTTCCATTTTGGACGACACCTTATTTCGTTTATAAGAAAGTGTTTAACAAGCCTGTTATTAGATATTTTTTAAGTTATTTTTACTATGCAGCTGTAGGGTTAGGGACTTGTCTACTAACAAGTTTATTAAGTAATTTATTCGAATCGAATACTTTAATTACATTAGTACTTAGAGCCCTTGTTTGTTTAATTATTCCCAATGTAATCTATGTAGCTCTTTTTTATAAGACTGAGGAGTTTAAATATGTTCTTGGAATTATTGAACAGATTTTGGGTAACTTGCAAAAAGGACTTAAACGAGGACCCAGTGGAAATGTTTCCTCAGGCAATTCTTGACCAAGATCAGAATATATCGAAAGTAATCAGACTGAATACAAAGAAATGAGGTATGTGAACTTGGGAGGTGAGAAGTAGAATGATAGAAAAAATTAAGTGGTTTATTAAAGTTAAAGTGTTGAAACGTGATATAAGGACACAAATTGAACGCTTAATGATAATGGAATAATAATCGGAGAAAAAGTTTATATTTTAAATTCAACAATCGATGAGGGACATGCATTTTTAATCGAGATCGGAAATGATGTTACGATTACAAATTCTACAATCCTAGCACATGATGCAAGTTTAAAGAAAGATCTGAGCAAAGTATGGTTTAAAAGATTAACAAACTTGTGGGAAGGGAAAAGAATACTCATTGTTGAAGGGAATAATAGCAAATTAGGAGTTGATAATTCATTGTTTTCAAATTCTAATAATATAGGTAGAATTATATGAACTTCAAAAAATGCGTGGTCGGTCTACGACTCAATTAGGCAGTGTGTTTTGAAATACGCCAAAGAATATGATTTAATCTTAGCGTCACTGGGGCCTAATGCAACTGTATTAGCAGCCGATATCTCAAGGGAAGGGTTTCAAATAGTTGATATTGGACATTTGAATTTGGAATATAATAAATTCATTGAGGATGGGGCTATAGACAACTTAAATAGTACAATAATAAATGAATCAATATATAGAAATCAAATCATTGCAACGATAGAAGACGGTACTGGAGTGGTGTTCGCTTCTCGTGAGGAGAATGTGGTTGC
Source organism: Paenibacillus sp. J22P143 (assembly GCF_059692035.1). Lineage (NCBI taxonomy): Bacteria > Bacillati > Bacillota > Bacilli > Caryophanales > Paenibacillaceae > Paenibacillus > Paenibacillus sp. J22P143. Next base: position 39,751 of record NZ_JCAUAQ010000005.1, on the reverse strand, counting down.
ATACAGAAAGTAATAGGCACTCTTAGACTCAAGGGGGTTGTAAGGTGAACAGTCGAATGGAGCAATTAGCTGACCTTGTTGCAGTAAAACAAAAAATCAAGGCTACAAATATCAAAGTCGCGAAGGTTTGGCGACCTGATTCAACAAAAAGAGCCATCTGTTTGAAGAAGATGACTCTTTCTATCTTTACATTTTTCTTCTTAAGCAATTGAAGTATTATTTAACTGTTTGTTTAGCTCATAAAACGGCTATTAAATCAAAGTATTGTTTTCATCACGAATTTTATAATTAGCTCCTGCGTGGTTTAGAGATTTTGAATAAACGATACTTTTTAATATGTTTCTTGAAAAATACGATTCAGCTTGAGAAGATAAACTTATAGTGCTTTGTCCTCCTCCTTTTTCATTAAAGGAGTTATTGTATATCCTCCAGTTTTGACTTCTTCCCCACATTGTCAGAGTTGAGTGATCAAAAGTATTGCCGTATAATGCCAAACTACATCCCGCCGCTACAGATACACCAAGATTTGAATTAAATGAATTGTACCTAACAATATCACCTACCATGGTTTCCCAGCCATCTTCCCAGTCAATATCACAAGCTGGCATACGCTTTCCATTTCTAGCAAAGTGGTTGCCCTCCAGAATCCATCCTTGTCCTCCACACATTGCAAGACCACAGCTAGAATTATCTTCAAATGTGCAATTTCTAATAAAACATTTTATAGGCATTCCACAGGTTCTTATAAATGCAACTGCACTAAAATCAATATTTTGAGATGTTGGAGCCACTTCTTGATAAATGACGATTTTAGCAAATTTAGCATGAACAGGTTTATCATAGTTATAAAATTGTAGGTTATTTATTTGGGCATTAATAAAAGTTTTATTAGCATCATAGAAAAATATACTATACAATCTTGATCTTAGATAATCATAACCAAAATATCCTTGTGTATAACCTAATAAGTAATAGTCGCCTAATGATGATATATTCAAATAGGTTTTACTTCTAAAAGTGTTGGTAGTTACGGTATTATCGATATCACCATTTGCGCTTATACTCCCTGCTTCAAAATTATCCTTACTAATATTTGTCCAATTTGTACCAGCTTTAGTTAATCTCACACTAGTTATCATATTGAATCCTGGCGATTTACTTATTACGCAATTTTCCAATCCTGAATTATAAGCTTCTTTCATTTCTATGGATACACAGCGCTCTTTAGAATCTGCTACAGTCGTATAGTCTGATTCTCCATAGATCTTAACATTAATTAGCTTCGTATTGGATACATAGTCCATTAAAAACATTGTATAGCCTGTACTAGTAGTCTTTAAGTTGGGTTCGATATTTATTATAGAATTACTAAAATCAATAGTCATTTCTGTTGGTAGCAGTATTGTTCTTGCATCTGGAGTTACGAGATAAATTCCTTGAGGAAACACTATTTTCTTAAAACCGTTACTTGATGCGAAGTTCAATGCCTCTTGTATACCATTGGTTGTACTCATTGAATTTGTATTGTCTGATGATATTCCATGATTTTTCAATACAACATTATAATTCTGCCCCTCAGTTAATGTTACAGGTGCGGAAACAGTTAGAGTAAAACTTTTTGAATAAGTTTTAGTACCATCATAAGCAGTTATAGTACTTGTACCAGCCGAAATAGCGTCTAAAACGCCAAAGTTCACAGTACAAACATTAGGATTAGAGGATGCCCAAACAACTATATTATCATTTAAAACATCAAAAGGAAGAGTGGTAGCCATAGCTGCAAAGCTTTCCCCTACCTTTAAATTATCAGTTTGTCTGTTAATTGATATTCCAGTTACTGTTCTAGCTGAAGTAGGGGGTGGTGTATTTGTACTACCCACTTTAACGGTTATATTATTAACAAATTGCTGGTTTTGATAAGTTGAAGTTACAGATATATTAGTCTCTCCAGCATTAATACCAGTTAGTAAACCATTTGAATTAATGTTAACAAAACCATCATTTCCACTTTCAAATTTATTAGATAACAAAGGTGAATAATAATTCGGACTAGCAAAAACTGCTAAAGATTGACTTCCTCCTGACTCAATGGATACTGATGATGGATAAATAGATACCCTCCGTAACGCTTCTACATCTTTAAAGTTCTTATAATTTTGCAAAGCTTCCTCGTTAGATAATACTTTATTAAATATTGCAAATGCTCTTATTACGGTTGTACTTTTTCCATTTATTTCAGTTTGATCTCTTCGCAAGTACAATGGGGAGGTCGATAACATATCGACATGTTTGATAAAATCAGGTGGCTTACTTATAGTCACTGCTGGAAATCCATTTACAACCATATCATACTTACCATCTGGATGAATTCTTACAGCAATCACATTAAGTTCATCTGAACCAAGCAGGGTGTCTTTCAAAAGTTTATTTGACCCAACGGAAGGAATATAATATGTGGATCCGCCAGCATTTAACTTATCAGCCCCGTTTGTAGCCGTGTACTTAATAGTTGTGTTAGCACTTGTTGTATTACTACTAATATACGATCTAAGGTTAGCTGGCTCAGTTCTAAATAGAACACCAGCAACATTATAAGCTACATATTGGAAAGTTGCTCCAGTTTTATTAAAATCTATAGAGTTGTAAATAACCCCAGTGTTAGAAGGTATACTAACATAATCATTTGTATTAAGAAATAATCCTCTATTCTCTAACCATCCATCAGTGCCATCATGAGCAACACCATACAAGGTGCATGCAAGATTATTTATAGTATCATAAACTATATTTGATTTAGACCCTGTTTTTCCACTAAAATCTACATTGAACACTAGATGATTCGCTATTGCACTATTCGTGGTTGCAACATTTATGATTTCGCTACTCGATGTTCCAGCGTTATTTTTTGCTTTAACTGAAAAATTGTACGTAGTTCCTTCAATTAATCCAGTTACAACAAAAGATGTAGGTATGACATTCGTCAAAAACTCTCCATTTTTAAGAATATCATAGCTTGTGGCACCCCATGAAGCTGTCCATGATAAAGTTAACGATGTGTCTGATACACCAATAGGCTTTAAATTGGTAACTGGCTGTGGTATAGACTGTAAAGTGGTTACATTGACACTTGTCCCACTCGACGAGCCAGCGTTGTTTTTAGCTATAATTGTAAAATTGTATTGAATTCCTGATACCAATTCAGTTATATGGCAATGATTGGATCTCGTGTTGACTAGGAAAGCGCCATTTTTTTCGATATCATAACTTCTAGTTCCGTTTGACTTTACCCATGTTAAATCTAATGTTGTTTGTGTGAGATTGATTACTTCTATATTCGTAACTTCCTGAGGAATAATATCACCATTTGCTGCCGATGGCATCCATACCCCACCTATAAATTTTAAAACGTCTCCTTCTATTGGAGGATTATCGACTAAATTCAAACAACCAAAGACGTTGATACAAGGCATTCCAGAACTATCATCTTCAATAGACACATTTTTGTCCCCCTTCTCATAATATTTACTATAAAACTACAATATTAGTAAATCAATCTTAAGTTTGTGTTCAAAATACAAATTACATGTTATAACACTATCTAGAATTTATATATTCATATTGACTGACTTTCGTTCCTGAAATACATATAAATGGTAAATTAAATAGCATCACTAATCACCTGTTTTTCATAGGGGAATATAAGCGATACTAAGTTTATTAAGAGAATGAGGGATTGAGCTCACCCATAATATCGGGATTGATCAAGCAAAGGAGGATTAGATAAGATTTATTGACAGTGATGAATATATTGAAAGCGATATTTATTAGTAACTCTATCAACTTGTGATTAACTAAATTACAGATAATGTTAAATGCAGCCTGAACATTATTAAGGGAGATTCAAGTGTACCCAAAAGTATCATGGAAATATTGAGACTGGCGATAAACTTATTAACATTAAAACATTTGCTAGAGATACATTATCGCAATTACGCGTTTGGGAAGCTATTAATAACGCATTGGCAAGTGAGTACTTTTCTTTATTTCTGTTCATACAAAGTGTAGGTATCAAATATTTTGTTATTGACACGTTCTTTATAAAGAACTACAATTAAAGTAATTCAAGAGATCTATTTTTCAAGTCTATTTTTTTACCAAAAATGTTCTTTATAAAGAATGTTAATAAAGAAAACGTTCTTTAAATTATGTTGCAGGCAGAGATGCACACCATCGTTCTTTATAGAGAACTATTCGTGATCGTGAATCTCTCCCGGTGATGCCTCCTTACCGTTATCAACGGAGGCACTCGATCATGCTGTGGGTTGTACAGACCTTAGACGCGAGTCGTCGAAAGTGTGGTGCGAGGCAGGGTTAGATGCCCTATTGCTTAAAGGGTTTAATTATAAGGTCTTTTCCCAAAGGCCCTATACTTAAGAACTTTAAAGAAAGGGTGGATTTATCTGTCATATAGCCAACGGTTGTCACTTTTAATAATAGCAGACTCCTTTATTGTATTAACCTCAATTTTCTTTAGTCGATTTCTATTAAGCGCGGATTTACGGGTCATCACTTTACCACTAGTTGTAAGTTCAATTGCCTTATTAGTAAGTCATCATGTATTTGCACTCCAGTACAAACTCTATAAAAAAGCCTGGGAATACGCGAGTATAGGCGAGTTACTAATTGTTTTAAAATCCGTTACATTCACCATTATTACGGTTGCGTGTGTTCAACAGGTCATTGTTCAGGATGTCTACTTCCGGTTGCTTGCTGTTACATGGATGCTGCATATTTTGTTAATCGGCGGCTCTCGCTTCTGTTGGCGATTACTACGCGGCACGTTGATTAAGAAGTCAGACAATAAGAAGCGAACGCTGATTATTGGCGCTGGATCCGCAGGTACTATGGTTGCAAGACAGCTAATTAAGAATAGCGAAACTGAGCTTCTGCCGGTTGCGTTTATTGATGATAATGTGCGTATTCATAACCTAGATATTATGGGAATTCCCGTTGTTGGAGGCATTAGTCGAATTGAGAAGACAGTCGACGAGCTAGGCATAGACAACATTATTATCGCGATTCCTTCCTTAGGAAGGAAAGATCTGAATGTGATTTTCCAAGAATGTGCCAAAACAACGGCCAAAACACAAACCTTGCCTATGCTAGAGGATCTTGTTACGGGCAAACTTTCGGTCAATCAATTCATGGATGTTCATGTTGAGGATCTATTGGGTAGGGAGCCGATTGAGCTCGATATCGCAAGTATTTCTGAGTTTGTCACCCACAAGGTGGTCTTGGTAACGGGAGCAGGAGGCTCTATTGGCTCTGAAATTTGCCGTCAGGTTTCTAAGTTTCAGCCTAGCAAGCTCATCTTATTAGGGCACGGGGAGAACAGTATCTACTCCATCGAAATGGAATTGAAGGATATAAGCGAATACGCACAAACGGAATTTATTACTGAAATTGCTGATATTCAGGACTCTCGTAAAATGATGGCTATTATGAACCGACATCGCCCTGATGTCGTGTACCATGCGGCAGCTCATAAGCATGTACCGCTGATGGAACGCAATCCCGAAGAAGCGGTTAAGAACAACGTGATGGGAACGATGAATGTTGCGATTGCAGCGAGTAAGTATGAAGTGAATACCTTTGTCATGATCTCAACGGATAAAGCCGTGAATCCAACTAGCGTCATGGGAGCCACGAAGCGTATGGCCGAAATGATTATTCAAGACATGGATAAAAGTAGTGCTACGAAGTTCGTAGCCGTTCGATTCGGCAATGTCTTGGGAAGCAGAGGCAGTGTCATTCCAAGGTTCAAGCATCAAATTGAAAAAGGCGGTCCTGTATCTGTTACCCATCCGGATATGATTCGCTACTTCATGACGATACCGGAAGCCTCTCGGCTCGTTATGCAAGCTGGCGCATTAGCCAAGGGAGGAGAGATTTTTGTCCTCGATATGGGTGAACCTGTAAAAATTGTTGATTTGGCTAAAAATTTAATTAAGCTTTCGGGTAACTCGGTGGAAGATATCGGTATTGAATTTACCGGCATGCGGCCTGGAGAGAAGCTTTATGAGGAGCTTTTGAAGGCTGATGAAATTGAAGAACAACAAGTATATCCGAAGATTTATATAGGTAAAACAGCGGATCTATATATGGAAGAAATCAAAGAGATCATTTCTATTTACAACACGTTAGATAAAGATAGCTTAAGAGAGCATTTGCTCAATATTGGAAACAGCAATGTTCTTCTGTTATCAAAGAAACTATCATCTGTAGGCTGAAAGGGAGCATTCACTTATGAAAGTTAGAAAAGCAATTATTCCAGCTGCTGGTCTAGGGACAAGATTCCTACCCGCAACCAAAGCAATGCCGAAAGAAATGCTACCCATTGTTGATAAACCGACTATTCAATATATCGTTGAGGAAGCTGTTGAATCGGGTATTGAAGATATTATCATTGTGACGGGTAAAGGCAAAAGAGCGATTGAGGATCACTTTGATAACTCCTTCGAGCTTGAGCAAAATTTATTAGAGAAGCAGAAGTTCGAGCTGCTATCGGAAGTGAAAAAGTCTTCTAATGTAGATATTCATTATATTCGCCAGAAGGAGCCTAAGGGCTTAGGGCATGCGATCTGGTGTGCACGCAAGTTTATTGGCAATGAGCCATTCGCTGTATTGCTCGGGGATGACATTGTTCGAGCGGATAAGCCTTGCTTGCAGCAATTGATGGAACAATATGAGCACCACGATGCTTCCATTATTGGCGTGAAGCACGTACCTGATGAAGAGGTATCCCGATACGGGATAGTGGATGGCTTTGAGTTGGAGAAACGCCTACATAGCGTTAATCATCTTGTTGAAAAACCATTTAAAGAGTTAGCACCTTCCAATTTAGCGATCATGGGACGTTATATTCTAACACCAAGAATTTTCGAGATCCTCAATAACCAGCAACCAGGAGCAGGAGGCGAGATCCAATTAACCGATGCGATCGCACAACTAAATCGGATTGAATCGGTGTATGCGTACGAATTTGAAGGTACCCGTTATGATGTTGGGGAGAAAATGGGATTCATTCAAACGACGATCGAATACGCGTTGCAGCGTAAAGATTTAAGATACGGACTATTGAAATATCTTTCCGAACTCATGGAGAAAGAATTAATTAAATAGGTGATGACACGATGTCTAGAAAAGTTTTGTTTTGCGCAACGGTTGATTATCACTTCAGGGCCTTTCACTTGCCTTACTTGAAATGGTTCAAGGATCAAGGCTTCGAGGTCCATGTTGCTGCTAGCGGGAATATAGAGCTTCCCTATGTTGATGCGAAGTTTGACATTCCGATACAGAGATCGCCTCTCAATCGTAGAAATCTTGATGCTTATATCGCATTGAAGTCAATACTTGCTGCGAACAATTATGATATCATCCATTGTCATACGCCAATGGGAGGCGTATTGGCTCGTTTTGCCGCACGGTCTGCTCGTAAGAAGGGGACGAAGGTCATTTATACCGCGCATGGCTTTCATTTTTGCCAAGGCGCCCCCTTGTTTAGTTGGTTAGCTTATTATCCGCTAGAGAAATTCTTATCTTATTTGACGGACTGTTTAATTACGATTAATGAGGAAGATTACAAGCTTGCTGTGAAACATGGATTCCATGCTAACCGGATAGAACACGTGCATGGGGTTGGTGTTAATACAGAACGATTTCAACAGATTGACGAATTGCATAAAGTTGAAAGGAAAATATCTATGGGCTATCAACCAGAGGATATTCTTTTATTTTATGCGGCAGAATTTAATCAGAATAAGAATCAGCAGCAGCTAATAAGAGCTTTAGCCTTGATTCGGCATGATGCTCCTCATGTCAGGTTGCTGCTCGCTGGAGAAGGAGCACTACAAGTGCAATGTCAAGAGCTTGCTAAGGAACTTCAAGTAGAGAATCAAGTGGATTTTCTAGGCTATCGTAAAGATATCGATCGCTTGTTACCTATGTGTGATATCGCTGTTGCATCCAGTCTTCGCGAAGGATTACCGGTGAACATTATGGAAGCGATGGCCTGCGGTCTCCCTGTTGTTGCAAGTGACAACAGAGGTCACAGAGAACTTGTGCAAGACGGCGATAACGGTTGGCTAACCTCCTCTAATGATCACGAAGGCATGGCAGAGATGCTCCTGCTCTTAGCTCGTGATAAGAACTTAAGAAATAATTTAGGCTCTAGAGGCAGAGAGATGGTTGAGGCTAAATACGCAATAGAGCAAGTATTACATGAGAAAAGTGCGATATATTCTCGATTTATGGACGAAAAGGTGGAGGTCATGTGGGCGATCCAATAAGAATTCTACATATCGTTGTAAATATGAATAGGGGTGGAGCAGAGACCCTTCTAATGAATTTATATCGAAATGTAGATCGTACGAAAATTCAATTTGATTTTCTTACTTGTAAAGCAGGTGCCTATGATTCAGAGATTACCGAGATGGGAGGGATTATTCATAGAATCCCCTATGTGTCGGATATTGGACATGCGAAATATATCCAAGCATTAGATCAATTCTTTGTCAATCATGCGAACTACAGGATTGTTCATGCTCATATGGATAAAATGAGCGGTTTTGTGTTGCGTTCAGCCAAAAAGGCTGATATTCCCATTCGTATAGCACATAGTCACAATACAAGCAGTGAGGGTGGCTTAGCGGTTAAAGCTTATAAATGGCTTGCAGGTACATTTATCGCTTCCTGTGCCACTCATTTTCTGGCTTGCTCCAATAAAGCAGCACAGTGGTTATTCACTAACCAGCGAAACAAAGTTGTGCTGATGAAGAATGGGATCGAGAGTGAGCAATTTGCATATTCACCCTTTGTAAGGGAAGAAATAAGACGAGAGCTTCAGATTTCACCGGAGTCTTTCGTACTGGGGCATGTCGGCAGATTCAACTATCAGAAGAATCACACCTTTCTCCTGGACGTGTTTGCCCAATTGAATCGAGAGAAACCAGATACGATTCTTGTATTGGCAGGTGACGGACCATTGCGAGAAGAGATCGAGAGAAAAGTAAATACTCTTGATTTGCAGCATAAAGTCAAATTCCTTGGCGTGCGAAGCGACATCGCCCGCTTACTCCAGGGACTTGATATGTTTGTATTTCCATCCTTACATGAGGGTTTGCCTGTGACTCTCATCGAAGCGCAAGGTGCAGGCTTGCCTTGTATGATCTCGGATGAGATTACGCAGGAAGTGGATATGGGGATTCGATTGGTAGAGAGATTACCGCTGGCGGATAAAGAGATTTGGGTCCATCACATGAAGCAAGTGATGGTAAGAAACAAGTCTAGACAGATCCCTACTTTTTCCTTATCTGACCAGGGGTATGATATTCGCAATACAGCGGCTTGGACAGAAGGTTTTTATCTAGGCATCGTGAGGTGATGAGATGAAAAAACTTACTATTTTTACTCCTACATATAATCGTGCGTATTGTCTTCCGGTTTGTTATGAGAGCTTGAAAAAGCAAACTTCTAATGATTTCGTATGGCTCATTATAGACGATGGCTCTACAGATGATACGCAACAGGTCGTTGCAGGGTGGATCGAGGAGAACGTGGTTCAGATCCGATACCACCGACAGGATAACCAAGGTATGCATGGCGCCCACAATACAGCCTATCAAATGATTGATACAGAACTGAATGTATGTATTGATTCGGATGACTACATGCCGCCAGATGCTGTAGAACACATTCTCACTTTCTGGAAGAAACATGGCAGCGAGCGGGTTAGCGGTATTATTGGGCTGGATTCCTTTACGGATGGGCGGGTTATTGGCACCAAACTTCCAGAAACACTTCAGCGATCGACACTTTTTGAGCTGTATAGTAAGCACGGAGTGAAAGGTGACAAGAAGTTAGTATATCGAACAGAGTTGATACGTACTAACCCCTATCCCATATTTGAAAATGAAAAATATGTTGGCCTAGCTTATAAGTATTTTAAGCTGGATCAACAGTATAAAATGCTTCTCTTAAACGAAGTTCTCTGTTGTGTTGAATATTTGCCAGATGGGTCCTCATTGAACATGTTGAAGCAGTACTCCAAGAATCCAAACGGATTTGCCTTCTACCGTAAGGAGCTTATGAAGCTTCCCTTTGCTTCTTTATCATTTAAATTTAAACAGTGTATTCATTATGTATCTAGCAGTATTATCTCGGGTAATCGTAGGTACATGAAAGAGACGCCTGCCAAACTCCTAACTTTCCTAGCGATTCCGTTAGGCTTTATTCTCTATTGGTATGTGAGTAGAAAAACAAGAATCTCTTAAGCTATTCGGAAGGAACTTTACATGGCTATATTATGGCTTAACTTGGTCGTTGTATATATTGCATCCTACTTTTCGAGGCAAATAGCAAAACCTGTGTCTGTAAGCTCGGGTCAGTTATGGATGAAGCCTAATCAGTGGCTGACGGCTATTGTAATGGTGACGTTCGTCTTAATTGCTGGATTGCGTAACAACATAGGAGATACTTTCTTCTATATGTATTCCTACAAATTAAGTGACTTTACTTGGGAAGAAGTGAAGGCAGATAAGGATATTGGCTTCGGTATTCTACAAATGATATTGAAATCATTTACCAATGATCCTCAGTTATTAATTTTTATAACAGCTTTAGTGACGAATGTACTCATTGTTTATGTCCTGTATAAGTATTCCAAATTATTCGAATTAAGTATCTTCATTTACATCACATCAGGACTATACATTGTATCAATGAACGGCGTTCGGCAATTTCTGGCTTCAGCCATTGTTTTCGCTGCTACGAAATTTTTATTCGAAGGAAATTGGAAGAAGTATTTTTTAGTGGTTGCCTTCGCATCTTTATTTCATGGTAGTGCTCTCATCCTTATTCCTATCTATTTCATTGTGAGAAGAAAAGCTTGGACCTCATCTACGATCATTCTCTTAACGCTAGCTGTGATTTTAATTATTGGCTACAGCTTCATATCTGAAGCCATTTTTACAGCTATTGCGGATACGCATTATAGTGAGTACCAGAACTTTCAAGAAGGTGGAGCTAGCATTATTCGGGTGTTCATTGGGGCCGTTCCTTTAGTATTCGCCTACTTAGGAAGAAATAAGCTCCGGGAAATATTCCCCTATGGTGACTATGTCGTCAACATGTCTCTGTTGAATTTTGTCGTGATGGCTGTTGCAACTCAAAATTGGATTTTCGCTAGATTTACGATCTACTTTGGTTTATATAATGTCATTCTGATGTCGTGGGTGATTATCTTATTTGCCAGAAGACAACAGAAATTGATGTACTATTTAGTGTTGGGGTTTTATCTGATCTATTTTTATTTTGAAAATGTGGTCACGTTAAACATTATTTATACAAGTGATTATTTAAAATTTTAAGTAAGAGGTAGGGGGAGATCGCGATGGCAATTCTCGTAACAGGTGGAGCAGGCTACATTGGAAGTCATACATGTGTGGAGTTATTGAATGCGGGGTATGACATCGTCGTCGTAGATAATCTAAGTAATAGCAGTGCTGAATCTTTGCTGCGAGTAACGGAGCTTACAGGCAAAGAATTCGAGTTCTATCCCATCAGTTTGAACAATCGACCGGATATGGAGAGCATCTTCCGGAACCACAGTATTGAAGCCGTGATTCATCTTGCTGGGCTTAAAGCCGTTGGCGAATCCGTTTCTGTACCTCTACGTTATTATCATAATAATATCTCGGGTTCAATTGTCCTATGCGAAATTATGCAAGAATTTGCAGTGAATAAGATTGTGTTTAGTTCATCCGCTACGGTTTACGGAACGTCGGAACGTGTACCGATCGCTGAGAATGCGCCGCTTGGAGCAACCAATGCCTATGGACGTACGAAACTCATGATCGAAGAAATATTGAGAGATCTGTACGTATCTGATCCAACATGGAGTATTGCGCTACTGCGTTATTTTAACCCAATAGGCGCTCATGAAAGTGGTCGATTAGGAGAGGACCCGAATGGGATCCCTAACAATCTGATGCCTTATATCACGAAAGTAGCGATAGGTGAATTAAACGAGTTGCAAATTTATGGCCATGATTATGAAACCGTCGATGGTACAGGTGTAAGAGATTATATCCATGTAGTGGATCTAGCACGTGGACACTTGAAGGCACTTGAGAAGGTTATGACAAACGCAGGGGTAGAGGCTTACAATCTGGGAACGGGTCACGGATTCAGTGTCCTCGAGATGGTTACTACTTTCGAGCGTGTAACTGGCATGCGTATTCCTTATAAGATAGCAACTCGAAGGCCGGGAGATATCGGTATATGCTACTCAGATCCAACCAAGGCAGCAAGAGAATTGGGATGGGTTGCTGATAAAGGTATTGATGAGATGTGTCTCGATGCTTGGCGTTGGCAGTCCAATAACCCCAATGGTTATCAGGAAGAAACGGACACCTTTGACGGGGTTCACAATCCACGACTTATTGTGATGTAGGAGTTAGGAGTAGATCATTTATGAAAAGATTGTTTGATGTGATTGTCGCTATCTCGTTATTACTAGTATTTCTACCGATTATTGGTATCGTTGCCCTTCTGATTAGACTGAAACTAGGATCGCCAGTCATCTTTAAACAGCAAAGACCAGGCTTACATGAAAAGCCGATTAATCTACTAAAGCTGCGCTCCATGACGGATGCCAGAGATAACGAAGGAAACTTATTGCCTGATGCAATGAGATTGACTCCCTTTGGTCGTTTTCTTAGGAAATTCAGTCTGGATGAATTATTACAATTGATCAATGTGATCAAAGGGGATTTAAGTCTAGTTGGGCCTAGGCCGTTACTAATGGATTATTTATCCCTCTATTCAGAAGAACAGGCAAAGCGTCATTTAGTCCGGCCCGGTATTACGGGGTGGGCGCAAGTGCATGGCAGAAATGCGATTTCATGGGAAGAAAAATTCAAGTTCGACATTTGGTATGTAGAGAATAGAAGCTTTATGTTGGATCTCAAAATACTAGTATTAACGGTCGGCAAAGTACTGAAGTCCGAAGGTGTCAGTCATGGGAATCATGTGACGATGGAGAAATTCTCTGGATCTAATCTTTCGTGAAAAGAAGTGATAGGTTGTGCAGTTTGTCGTGATTGGTGAAGGTGGTCACAGCAAGGTAATTAGAGAAATAATTCGAGTAAACAAAGCCAATGAAATCGTCGCTATTTTAGATGATAAGTATGATGCCCTCATTTCGAACAATGGTTTGTATCAGGGGCCAATTTCCTCAGCACATCAACTACTTGGTCTCGGAAATGAGTTGAAATGGGTTGTTGCCATTGGCAATAACGAACGAAGAAAGTCAATCATTGCGTATCTAGGCATACCCCATGAGCACTTTGCAACCCTAATCCATGAGACAGCAGTCATTAGCTCAAGTGCGTCCCTAGGTCATGGAACAGTCATTATGGCTAACACGGTTATTAATGCAGACGCACATATTGGTCACCATGCCATTATTAATACAGGGGCAATCGTCGAGCATGATTGTCGGATTGAGGATTATGTTCACATTGCACCTAGGGCAACGTTGACTGGCGCTGTTGTTATCAAGGAAGGAAGCATGTTAGGGGCAGGAGCGACAATCATCCCTGGCAAACAGGTTGGCGAATGGGCTATGGTAGGAGCGGGAGCAACGGTTATCCATGATATTCCCTCGTACCGGACAGCCGTAGGAACCCCAGCGATACTAATTAACCAAAAGAATTGAATGAAAGGTGTGGTTCATCTCATGTTTACCAACAAAAAAAGAATCTATCTGTCCCCCCCGCATATGAGTGGTAATGAATTAGCGTATATCCATGACGCCTTTGATACAAATTGGATCGCTCCGCTAGGCCCGCATGTCGATGCCTTCGAGAAAGAGCTAGCAACTTATGCGGGTCTTGTTGATGCGGCAGCAGTTAGTTCGGGAACAGCAGCCATTCACCTTGCGTTGCGGTTATTGGAGGTTACAGAAGGGGATACCGTCTTTTGTTCAAGTTTAACTTTTGTGGCTAGTGCCAATCCAATTGTCTATTTAGGAGCAACGCCTATTTTTATCGATTCAGAGCCAGAAACGTGGAATATGTCCCCGCAGGCTTTGGAACGTGCTTTGAATGATGCAGCTCGTAGTGGGAAATTGCCTAAAGCGGTCATTGTCGTTAATTTATATGGTCAAAGTGCCAAAATGGACGAAATCTCAGCCCTATGCAAATCATTTCAGGTGCCAATCGTTGAAGACGCGGCAGAATCCTTAGGATCGACCTATAAAGGAAGAGCAAGCGGATCATTTGGCAAGTTTGGCGTCTATTCCTTCAATGGCAATAAGATTATCTCCACATCAGGCGGAGGAATGCTGGTCTCTAACGATATTGAGGGGCTGAACAAAGCGCGCTTTCTAGCCACACAGGCTCGAGACTATGCTCCTCATTATCAGCATAGTCAGATCGGCTATAACTATCGTATGAGTAACGTGTTGGCAGGGATTGGCCGGGCGCAGCTCGCTGTTTTGGAAGAGAGAGTTATCGCTAGACGTGTTGTATTTGCACGCTATTATCATGAATTGGCTCATTTGCCTGGTATTCAATTTATGCCGGAGTTGGCGGATACGCGATCTAATAGATGGCTGACAGCATTGATAATCGATGCCAAGGAGGCCGGTGTGACAGTTGAGTCATTAATAAATCTCCTGGCGGAAGAGAATATTGAGGCTCGTCCAGTTTGGAAGCCGCTGCATATGCAGCCTCTCTTTGATGGGGTAGCATATTACCCGCATAGTGAAAATGACAATGTGTCGGAGCGATTATTCCAATCAGGCTTATGCCTGCCATCGGGTTCTAGTATGACGGAAGAAGAGCAAGATCGAGTCATTGCTTGTATTCAGAAATCTATACTTAAAGCCAAGAGTATTAGTGCGTAAAATTGAGCTTGCCTACTTATTTTTGTCCATTTTGGCGCGATGATGAATTATTTTCTGGAATAAAGTTATTTTCATTTGTATGTCAAGACAGTCTCGATAGAGGATATAATTGTAGTCATGCATGAATTTATGGTACGCATGTATCACCTTTTTCCATACGTTGATCCCAAATGAGGTCATGTCATGATCCCCCCTTCTGTACAAACGTATGAGTAAATAGATAAATCTATTCAGGTATAACTAAATACTGTCTTGTTGTTCTTTATTAAGAATCATGGATGAGGAGGCTATACGAATGTGCGGAATTGTGGGATATATCGGGAGTCAGGACGCGAAGGGAATTTTGGTAAAAGGATTAGAAAAGCTAGAAAATCGAGGGTATGATTCTTCGGGGATTGCGATTTTAAACGACAGCGAATTGATGGATGAAGAGATGGTTATTCTTCGCCAGCACGCCAAAACAATCAAAAATTTGAATGGAGAAATCATTCAAAGAAGACCTTTTCAAGTAAAGCTGGATGCCAGCGATATGGAGAAAGGTCTATACCCGCACTATATGTTGAAGGAAATCGATGAACAACCATTGGTGATACGCAAGGTGATTTCCAAATATCAGGATAGCCAAGGCGGAATGCGAATTGACCCGCAGTTGCGTGAACGCGTGAAAATGGCGGATCGTATCTATATCATTGCTTGCGGGACTAGTTACCATGCAGGATTGGTCGGTAAGCAACTGATCGAGAAAATTGCAGAAATTCCCGTTGAAACGCATATCGCCAGCGAGTTTCTGTATAATAGGCCCATTCTCTCTGCAAATCCACTGTTTATCTTTATTTCGCAGAGTGGTGAGACAGCAGATAGCAGGGGGGTATTGGTAGCGATTAAACAGATGGGCTATCCGAGTGTGACGATAACGAATGTACCAGGCTCAACGTTATCTCGCGAAGCAGACTATACGTTGCTGACACATGCAGGGCCGGAGATTGCGGTGGCTTCAACTAAGGCCTACACGGCACAAATTGCCGTATTAGCCTTATTCGCCTTCGATAGTGTAAGAGGGAAAGGCAGGGAGCAGCTGCAGGACATCAATCCTTTCCATGAGTTGAGCATCGCCGCGAACGCGACGGAAATCTTAATTAATAAGAAAGAGATGATGGAAGAGGTCGTTTGGCAATATCTCACTTCCTCGCGGAATTGTTTTTTTATCGGTCGAGGGGTAGATTATTATGTTGCTTTGGAAGGCGCGTTAAAGCTAAAGGAGATTTCCTACATTCAAGCGGAAGGGTTTGCAGGTGGAGAGCTCAAGCATGGCACAATTGCTTTAGTGGAGGAGGGGACGCCAGCCATTGCACTCATCACGCAGTCTCATATTCGCGCGAATGTTCGAAGCAATGTACAAGAAATGAGGGCACGTGGCGCTAATGTTTGTATGATTAGCATGGAAGGAATAGAGGAGAGAAGTGATCAGATTGTTCTGCCTGCCGTTCATGAGCTTCTAACTCCCTTGGTTTCCGTTATTCCCTTACAATTAATCGCGTATTACGCAGCCAAATATCGAGGCTGTGACATTGATAAGCCTAGAAATCTTGCCAAAAGTGTCACTGTGGAGTGATGATAACGATGATTGGACACAACATATCGAGTATTCGTAAGCAAAGGGGGTATACGTTGTCCGAGCTTTCGGAACGGACAGGTATTTCCAAGTCATATTTAAGTAACATTGAGCGGAATTTAAAGCAGAATCCTTCCATTCATGTGATAGAGAAAATCGCCTTGGTTCTCAAGGTTGATTTGAAAATACTCTTAAAAATTGCTGTTGAAGTGGAAGCTACACAGCAACATGATCAGGAGTGGTTGGATTTTGTTGCAGATTTAAAAAAGTCAGGAATCAAAAAGGAACGAATCCATGAGTTGAAAATTTTAATAGAGTTTATGAAATGGCATAATGATAATGTGACTTAGTTTTGAAGGGACTTGGGCATATGAATGCTAAAATAGGTATGCAAATTTTTGGAACTGCGAAGAAGATGGTTAAGGAACATCGATCTTCCAAAAGTCCAATCATTAGATTTGGAGTATCCATCTTGTATGTTTTATGGAATGCATCCAAAACTACGATACGCGTGTGTGTCGATGCGAATTTTCGCTCTATCCTTTTTTTGCAATTGTTAAACTCTATGAATGTTCATCAAACGACAACCTTTACCTATATGGATCGGTATCCTAGAATTTTCTCAGCATGTCGCGACTATTTTAATGGTAAACAAGATCTAAAGATACTTTCTTACGGGTGCTCGACAGGAGAAGAAGTTTTAACCCTTCGTAAATATTTTCCTACTGCGCACATAATAGGTGCAGATATTAACAAAAGCAACCTTGAAATATGCAGAAAGCTTCCTGTAGACGAGAAAATTACCTTTGTATATTCTAAACTTAGTGAAATTCAAAAGTATGGAGATTTCGATGCAATTTTTTGCATGGCAGTTTTGCAACGAAAGCCCCATTACATTGCAGAAAAAGGCATCAGTAGTCTAAAAAAAATCTATCCCTTTGAAAAGTTTGAGCGACAGATTTTAGAGTTCAATGAGTTGATCAAACCCCAAGGATTACTGATTGTGCACTTCACGCAATATTCAGTTTGGGACACTACTGTAGCCTCAAAGTATGAAGCCTTAGGTAATCATAATCAGAATGAATATTTATCACCAGTATTTGATAAAAATAGCGATGTAGTAAGAAACCCAGCCCCAATGAACAGTATTTTTATTAAATTGCACAAATAAAATCCTAAAATATTAATTAAAGGTAGGTAAGTAAAAACTAGCCCCTCAGGGGGCTAGTTTTGTTCTTTATTAGGAACAATATTTGTTCTTTACAAGGAATTCTGTTATACTAATAGAAGCAACTACTACATTTAAATAAGGGAAGATCTAATATGATAGGTAAACGAGTACAACAATTAAGGAAAGAGAAGGGCTTGTCTCTCACCGAATTAGCTGAACGGGCAGGCGTGGCTAAATCCTATATTAGCAGCCTGGAGCGAGATATCCAGAAGAATCCTTCTATTCAGTTCCTAGAAAAGATTGCAGCTGTATTAAAGGTGCCTGTTGACCGACTTATTGATGATCAGGAAGAAATCGTTGTAGGTGAACGAGAGTTAGATGAGGAATGGTATGAAATCATTAAAGAAGCAATGACGTCTGGTGTAGATAAGCAGCAATTTCGGGAGTTTTTAGATTTTAACAAATGGAGAATGAAGCGACCTAACGATGAATAACTAACGTTGCTTTGCGAATCTATGGGGACATACAAGGATCATTTTCATTCGTGTTCAGTATTTGTTTCTTAGGGTGGAGGGGGCTTCTTAGGAATGCGCGGATATCTTCCATAGTAAGTCCCATCTTACGCGCGCTCATGATGAGATTGATCCACTCTACATCATATTCTTCTATATCCATCTGCTTTAGCATGTTCACAACCGACCCCTCCAAAACTTCCTGTGTAAGATACGCTTCGTATCGTTACAAGTATTATCGCATGTTTTTTCTCCGAAATCAATCCCACTTACATTAAAATTATACAAACTGTATCATTACTTGAGATGGAGTTTTTCCTTTATTTTGTAGAATAGAGATGTCTTTAGACCTATTAAAGAAGGGGATGCAGCATGGACGATACACCCTTAAGTCGCAGGTCATTCCTCAAGCATAGTCTATTGACTGTTGGCTCCTTAGGGATGTTAGTGGGGATGAGTGGTGCATATGGTATTTTTGGTGAGCGGAATTGGATTGAGACAACAACGGTAAAATTATCATACAAGCGCTACCCAACTTCGTTTGCAGGTATGCGAATCGTACAGTTTAGCGATACGCATATTAGCAAGTATTATGGTTTATCTCATTTATCTAAACTGGTTGAGCTGCTGCAGCGACAAGCGCCTGACATCCTTGTCTTTACTGGTGATTTATTTGATTCCAGTCAAGGAGAAATAACGAATGACGTTATCCCAATTCTATCTCGACTCCAGGCTACACATGGGAAATTTGCAGTATTAGGCAATCATGATATGCGTATGGATGCAGAACGAATAACGGATGTGCTGGAACAATCTGGTTTCAATGTGCTAATCAATGATAGCCGAACAATCAGCCGAGGTGACGATAGCATTCATATCGTGGGCATAGATGAAATGTTCCAGGGTAAACCTAATTTACCCCACGCGCTGCGAGATATCGAACAAGATGAGTTCGTTCTCTTACTTGCACATGAGCCGGATTTTGCCGATATGGCTTGGAGATATCCTGTCGATTTACAGCTTTCGGGTCACAGTCATGGTGGACAGATTCGTATTCCATTTTACGGCAGCGTATTTACGCCAGATCTAGGCCAGAAGTACTCGATTGGCTTATACAGCTTCGAAGATAGTGAGTTCCATGTGTACACTAATCGCGGTATAGGTACAACACTATTTCCCATTCGATTTAATTGTCGACCTGAAATCACTGTATTTGTTCTCGAGACAAAGATCACATAAACGCAAAAACTCCGCTGCTGGGAGATTTCAACAGCGGAGTTTTTCTATCTAATTAATAGCAGAACCATTTTTTCCAAATATCGTAGGAATCTTCGCATTCAATATCTTCGAAATCGAAATCATCCCAACAATCTTCCCAATCATCATCGTCCCAGTCGTTATTGTTGTGATTGTTGTTGTCTTTGTCCTTGTCATTATCCTTGCCTTTGTCCTTGTCATTATCTTTGCCTTTGTCCTTGTCATTATCTTTGCCTTTGCCTTTGTCCTTGTCATTGTCATTGCTGTTACTATTGTTGCCATATGTATTTGAACTGAAAACTTTACTTAAATTATTCATAAATTGGGATAGTAGACTATTCTTCTGTGAATTTCCGTTATCATAGCCTGAAGCAAAGGCTGATGCAGGAAATAGAATGGTAGTCAGCAGCATGACAATAAGCGGTATTCTTAGCATTTTCTTGAACATGGATGGCGCAACCTCCTTTCTTGAATAGTATGGTAGTATAACAGAAAAGTTCTTTATTAAGAATTATACTTTGAATTTTCGGGTTTGAGAACAGCGAAAGGCATAGATCATTTCTTAAATTTATGATACAATATGTAACATAATAGTTATAAAGGGAGTGGTGTGTCAAAAAAATGATATATTTACCCATCGACAGATACATAACGTAACATATCCTGTGGAACTAATTAAAGTATGGTGAGGTGCAAAGGATGCAAGTTGTTCAACCCATTAGAGAACAAGAAAAGATTGAGCAGATTCAGGAAGTATTGAAGGAACAATCCGTTCGTGACTGGCTTCTTTTCACAATTGGAATTAATTCAGGACTCCATCTGAGTGATATTCTCTATTTAAAAGTGAAAGATGTGATGGATCGAAATGTTGTGAGCGTAAGAGAGGAGAAAACGGGGAAAGTAAAGACATTCCAGCTTTCTTCGCAGCTGAAGGCTTATATTAAGGAATATGTCCAATATATGGATGAAGACAATTACTTATTTCCTTCCCAACGCACCGGTTACCCTATCAAGCGAATTCGTGTGTATCGGATTCTTAATCAAGCTGCAAAGCAGGTAGGCTTAACAGATATAGGCACGCATACCCTTCGGAAGACCTATGGCTATCATTACTACCTCAAAACGAAAAATGTCTCTGTACTTAGAGATTTGTTTAATCAGTCAGCACCATCAGTGACTTTAAAGTATATCGGTGTCAACAATTAATGGAAGGCTGAGCGTTGTAAGCAGTTAGTGATTATTCTAACGAACGCTCAGCCCTAACAAAAGCAATGAATCGTCTAGCTTCCTCAGCAGATAATCGCTTTCCATCTACAGTTAATGAAAACTTTTGTAAGATGCCTTCATCTGTTAAATCCAGATTTTCGACAAAGTCACGCATATCTTCATCCAAGACGGTCTGTTGAAGGTTCGTACGCCCTAGCAAATAGTCGATAGAAACATTGAAAAAGTTAGCAATCTTATTAATAGTTTCATAATCGGGTTCGCGGCGATTGGTCTCGTAGTGAGACAGGGATGCTCTGGAAATCCCTATTTTGATTGATAAATCCTCTTGGGTTAGTCCTCTTTTTTCACGTAAGAGTGCAATACGATCTCCATACTTCAGCTTGATCAGTCCTCACTGTTCGTAATTACTTCAATTATTATATCCACTATCATGAACGAAATATACCAGGAGATAATTATATCAAAGCATAGATTCATTTGACTAGATACAAAATGTATTAAAATGATTCCTCATCTTGAAAAGATACGAAATGTATCATATAATGAATGATAAATACATATTGTAACAGGTTGCGACATTTAGTCATATATCAAGGGGTGAGAAGTCATGATTAATTTTGAAAAGGTCTTTTGTATCGAATGTAACGAATTAATGGATAGGTGTAATGCAAAGAAGATCTTTAAGACAGGCTACTATCAGACAACAATTCCCCTGGCTCATTGCATGAAGTGTGAAATGATGAATGCCGTGTACATTCCAAGCTTTATCGAAGGAATGGCTACTGCAAGTTGGATTTGAATGGATAAGGCGGGATCAACATGAGAGACTTGAAATGGACTTGTATTCACTAATAGGCCACGTTCTCTTTGAGGCATAAGAGACGTGGCTTATTGTTTGTTTCACTCTCTGATTTATTGGTTACGAGTAACGTACTTGTATTTCTAACTTTGCAATGATACAATACGTATCTAATAAATGGATAAAGTTAAAGGGAGTGACTACATGCGTCGTTGGGTAGTGTACACTGCAGGCTTTCTCTTTGTTGGATTCCTAGGTGTCGGAGGGAGGATTTATTGGAAGTATGAGCCGAGTCATCATTTTGATCAAACCGAATTGCCTGTTTTGAGTAAGCCAGCAGCAGTTGAACAGAAGACCACAACAGAACCAACACCTCAATCTACACCTCAATCTACATCTCAAACTACGCTACAATCTTCGCCATCAGCAACGCAAGCAAAAACGATCAAAGCTTTTAATGTCCTCCTCCTAGGGACGGATGCAAGAGGAGACGAAAATTCGAGGTCAGATGTCATCATGGTTTTACATATCATCCCGGAGAGCCGCAAGGTGAACATTGTCTCTATACCCCGAGATAGCCGAGTTCAGGTGGAGGGTGTCGGTTACACCAAAATCAATCACGCACATATTGTTGGTGAGATGAAAGGAGGCAACGAAGCGGGAACACAAGAAGCGCTTCAAACCGTTAGTGATTTCTTAAATGTCCCGATAAATTATTATTTAAAAACTAACTTTAAAGGCTTCGAAGATTTCATCGATACCATTGGAGGTGTGGATGTCGAGGTCACCAATGACGTATATTTATTACATTCGCAAACGACGTTAGCCAAAGGACGGCAGCATATCGATGGTAAATTGGCCTTGAGCTTAGCACGGGAGCGATACGCATTCTCGGATGGTGACTTCGGCAGGCAAAACGAGCAATCACAGATTCTAAAAAATGTGGCACAGGAAATATTAAGGCCGGAGCATATTGGTGAAATTGCAAGCTTGTTAAGCAAAGTTAGGAAGGATATCGTCGATACCAATTTCAGAGACAGCGATCTCATTAGCTTAGCTTGGCTTTTTAAGGGGATGACAGCAGCGGATTTTACAACGAAACAGATTCCAGGACATAGTGGCTATGAGATGGATCCTTTGGTGCAATCACGTTTGTACTTCTGGATTCCTGATATGGATCAGGTTAAACAAATCAGCAACACGTTACTTAAGGATTAGCATTAAACGGTGAATTTTACGAGTTAAGTACGTATGTGTAGATACGAAATGTATCTAACAACAAGGCAATTTTCAAAAAAAAGAAATAGTCCTTGCCATAAAGAATTCTATCAGAATTGGGTGCGCTTACAAGATTGCTTTTCAAATAGTTGCTTGATTCTTATCATATCCAATGGGATATTGGCATAACTTTGAAAACAAACGATGTTACTTTCATGAGAGAAAAGCTCTTGATTTTTGATCTAGCGAACGCTGAAATTTGCAAAAAGCCCTTGACAAGATACAATATGTATCATAAATTGGGGATATATTATCGAAATTATGTCAGAAAACATTACATCGTTGAGGGTGGTGTTCTTTTATGGCAAAAGATAAGCCGGTATCACTTGACATCAAAGATGTTTTAAGACATTTGGGATTGGATATGAAGCAATTTATATTGTGGAGTGAAAGCCAATCTAAGCATGAACCCCTTGCTACTCAAGCGGAAGTCTCCTCTACCACAAGTGGAAATCCTAATTGCCTTACGGGAAATTAGATTCTACACACCCACGTTTCATGTTAAATACTCCAGTGGTTTCTCAGGCAGTAAGTTCCATTCACGTAAAATGAAAGTCTGTAGTCGGGTCCATAATGATACACTATGTAACATTTAGGAGGAAAAAAGATGACTACAAGCTTTGCTGAAGGTTACAAGGAAGAAATTCTTTTGCAATATCCCTGTTATGGGTTGATGAACATTAAGCAGATCAATCACAGACAGATGGCCACCAAGAGTGCACCTTTCAAAGTAATCGGTATTAGCCTGTGGAGAATGGACTTTATTACTTATTTAAGCCTACCTATTGATGAAAATGTAATTTGGTATTTTCAATTTAAGTTTCATAACGAAGAAATATCTCTATGTGGCATCATTCGTGAAAGTAGCCAAGTAGAGAATGGATATCTGTATCGTGTGGAGTGGTTGGAGGAAGAACAATCTCTCGGTGCAATCCTGTTGCAATCCTTAAGAACTTGGGAAAGTAAATGCAGGCTCAATTTTAAGAAAGCTGTACAGGGATATGTCAATTCCATGCCTGTAGAGAGAGCAAGACTGGTGGATATGTCATGTTGATTGATACCCATTGTCATATTCTTCCTGGCCTTGATGATGGTGCCGAAAGTCTAGAAGAAGCCATTGCGATGGCTAAAAATGCTGCTGATGAGGGGATTTATACAATTATAGCTACCCCGCATCATGGTGATGGTCGACACGAGAATCCCGCATCGGTTGTCGACCATGCAGTGAATGAACTCAATACGGAACTCGAGAGGCGACGGATTCCGGTCCACGTTCTTCCGGGTCAAGAGGTAAGGATCTACAAAGAGTTGTTGTATGAAGTACACTTACTAGGTCTTACGGTTATCCTTGCGCATCCCGAAAGGAATATTGATTTCATGAGCAATCCTCGCCTTCTCCATCAACTCGTTGAGCAAGGCTGCTTATGCCAGATTACTTCGCAATCCATTATAGGGCTGTTTGGGCGTAAATTCAAAAGTTCGCTATTCAGTTATGTAAAATGAATGTAGCTCACCTCATCGCATCTGACGCTCATAATGTGAGGAATAGAAAGAATCGTATAGTCGATGCATTTGCCTACTTGCATAAACATTTGGGCCACGATGTTGTAGAGAGTTACAAGCGTAACGCTGCTTGCGTTGTGCGTAATGAAACGATTTATGGTGAGCCTACTCGCTACCAGCGGAGGTTGTGGTCGTTCGAATGATGTTTATTCTCTATTTATTTAACAATGGTTAATAATTCAGTACATCAAATTACTTAGTGGAGGTCACCATGGAAATTGAATTAAAACAATACTTGCTTATTGTTCAGAAGAAGTTATGGCTAATTGGTTTCATCGTGCTTCTATCCAGTATCGTAACGGGTATTGTGAGTTATTACTTGATTGCACCACAATACGAAGCGAGCTCTAAGATCATTGTAAATAAATCAAGTGAAAGTCTAGGCAAAGATAGCATCGACTATGATTCTTTACGAACGAATGCCTTGCTGATCAAAACCTACAAGGAAATTATTCAAACGCCTGCGATTCTCGATAAAGTCGTGGAGAAATATCCGGAGCTTGGTCTAACTAGTCGCGAATTAGTCGACATGATTAGCGTGAACTCAACAGTAGATACCCAAGTTATGACCCTAACGATCAAGAGTTTATCCTTGGATAAGGCATCACGGACGGTAAATGCAGTTGCTGAGGTATTCAAGAATACGATTCCTTCCATTCTGAAAGTAGATAACGTCATTATTCTCAATGAAGCGAAGCCAGCAGATCATATGGCCCCAGTTTCCCCCAATATAAAAGTAAATATCGCGATTGCGTTCGTCGTTTCACTCATGCTTTCTATTGGTATTGTGTTCCTTATAGATTATCTAGATGATTCCATCAAGTCAGAAAGAGACATTGAAGTGTACTTAGGCTTACCTATACTTTCAACGATTGCCAATGTGAAACCGGAAGAGTTGCAAGGCAAAGTACAATCTAAATCACAACGAATGGTAGGGGATACGGTATATGCGAACGCCAATCAATAAACATCCACTGATCACAGAACTTCTCCCCAAATCTCAAGTATCCGAATCGTATCGGACCTTACGAACAAACATTCAGTTCTCTTCCATTGATCGCAAGATTAAGACGTTACTCATCACTTCCTCACAGCCTGGTGAGGGTAAATCAACGACAGTTGCTAATTTATCAGTCGCTTATGCACAGGAAGGAAAGAAAGTACTAATTATTGATGCCGATTTAAGGAAACCAACGCTCCATCATTATTTCGGTGTTTCCAATCGATATGGATTAACGAATGCCATTGTGAATCGCTCACATGTAGATGAAATAGTTTTAGAAACGCTCATTGAGAATTTATTCTTAATTCCATCAGGTCCAGTTCCTCCGAATCCTTCAGAATTGCTCATGTCTCAGAAAATGACTTCCTTCTTAGCGGATATGGGTACTAAATTCGATGTCATTCTTATTGATTCCCCGCCCATATTAGCGGTAACAGATGCGCAAATTCTAGCGACGAAATGTGATGGCGTCGTGATGGTGATTCGGGAAGGTAAAGTCAAACGGGATGTGGCTAAGAAAGCGATTGATAACTTGGATAGAGTGCAAGCCAAGATCCTAGGTGTCGTGCTCAACAATAAGCATTATAAGAAAAGAGATGCGGCTTACTACTATTACTACGGTCAGAAGGAATAAAGAAGCTGCATTCAATGAGCAGTGGGTCATGTCTACTATACCCTTATCAAGGAAGACACTCGTTCATGCCGTGGGCTTAGTGCCTTAGACGTTAAGCGTCGGTGGTGTGGAGTGAGGCGGGGTTGAATGCCCTATCATTTCTTTATTAGAAACTCGAGGCATGTTGTTTTCATCTGTAAAACAACATGCTTCGTTTTTTTAAGGCATTCCTAGAGAGAGAACTAGTAGATAAAGAACTATTTTAGGAGGAGTACGATGGAGAGAACCGTAAGAAAAGCCATTATTCCTGCAGCTGGTTTAGGAACCCGATTTTTGCCGGCAACCAAAGCAATGCCTAAAGAAATGCTGCCAATCGTAGATAAACCTACGATACAGTACATCGTGGAGGAAGCGATCGAATCAGGGATTGAGGACATTATTATTGTTACGGGTAAAGGAAAGCGTGCCATCGAAGACCATTTTGACAATGCCTTTGAATTAGAATACAGCTTAGCGGAGAAAGGGAAGTTAGAGCTACTGGAGGAAATTCTCAGGCCCGCGAAAGTAGACATTCATTATATTCGTCAAAAGGAAGCCAAAGGGCTAGGTCATGCAGTTTGGTGTGCGCGTCGATTTATTGGTAACGAGCCTTTTGCTGTGTTGCTAGGCGATGATATTGTAACGGCGGACGTACCTTGTCTCAAACAGTTGATGAATCAATATGAAAGGACACAATGTTCGGTCATAGGGGTGCAGCCTGTTTCTGAGGAAGAAACCAAACGTTATGGGATCATAGATCCTATTAATCGGAATGGGAAATTATATCAGGTTCGAAATCTTGTGGAGAAGCCACTGCCAGGGACAGCGCCTTCCAAGCTTGCCATAATGGGACGTTACATTCTTACACCTGAAATATTTGAATTTCTCGACCTCCAGGAGCGAGGGGCCGGCGGAGAGATTCAGTTGACAGATGCCATTTCCAAACTGAATGAAACACAGAATGTGTATGCCTATCATTTTAACGGGATTCGGTATGATGTGGGTGAAAAACTAGGCTTTATCCTTACTTCCTTAGATTTCGCTCTCCGAAATAATGAGTTAAGAGTACCACTTTTACAGGCGCTTAATGAAGTTCTGAAACGTGAAAAGTCACCTCGTGCAATTGGTTAGGAGGGGAACGAATGTCCAATTTATCCAACGATACATCGGTGATAGAGACAAACCAATACTATCCAAGAACAAAATGGAAAAACGCAGATAGTTCGATGGTTTACTATTTATTTGCTAAACGATTATTGGATATTGTGGGTGCGAGTTTCGGATTGCTCTTTTGTTTACCCTTGTTCATTGTGCTAGCTATACGAATTAAATTAGAAGATCCAAAAGGACACATTTTCTTTCATCAGCAGCGGGTAGGAAAAGATGAGAAAGTGTTCAACATGTATAAGTTTAGATCGATGGTATCGAATGCGGAAGAGCTGCTGGAAGATCTACTCGATCAAAATGAAGTTGAGGGTCTTATGTTTAAAATGAAGGAGGACCCCCGCATTACTAGAGTAGGGAAGTTAATGCGAAAAACAAGCATGGATGAACTTCCACAATTATGGAATGTGTTGAAAGGCGATATGAGCTTAGTAGGGCCCAGGCCGCCAGTTATTCGTGAAGTTGAGCAATACAGCACATACCACAAGCAACGTTTGCAAGTTACTCCTGGCTGTACAGGGTTATGGCAGGTTAGTGGTAGGAATGATATTGGGTTTGAGGAAATGGTGGAATTGGATTTGAGGTATATTCGTGAACGTAGCTTTGTATTTGAATTGAAAATTATTTTCAGAACATTTGGTGCCTTGCTCGGTTCTAAAAATGCATACTAAATAGCGTCCGAATACATCCATTAGCGTGAGGGTAACTGGGGGTACATTACCCAGTTATCTTCGCTTGTTTCCACAAAAAGGAGAGAATGAACATGAAAATTTGTTTAGCTAGTTCTACTGGAGGACACTTGGGTGAATTGAGGAAGTTAATTCCGGCAGTTGCCGAACATAACTACTTTATTATTACGGAGTTAAGTGAGATGAGTAGAAACTTAGAAAACGAAGAAAGGGTATATTTTTTTGCTCAGCAGGAAAGAAAGAATCTACTCATCCTTATGCATTTGCTCATTAATCTGTTTATGTCCATGTATATCTTAGTTAAAGAACGGCCCAAGGTTATTATAACTACCGGAGCAGGTGCTGTACTAGGGCTCTGTTTGCTAGGGAAAATTTTCGGGTCAAAAATTGTATATATTGAAAGCTTTGCCAAGGTATATACGGCAAGTGTAACTGGTAAGCTGATTTATAGAATTGCAGATCAATTCTATATCCAATGGGAGCAATTAAGTGAAGTTTATCCTGAAGGAATGTACAGGGGGAGCTTATATTGATTTTCATAACGGTAGGTACACAGAGATTTCAATTCAATCGATTGTTAAGTTCAGTAGGTCAATTAGTAGAAGAGGGAGTAATTACAGATTCCGTCATCGCTCAGATTGGATATTCCGATTATAAGCCCAGGAATTACACGTATTCCGACTTTTACAATCCAGAAGAGATCGATCGATTATCAAGCGGGTGCGATGTATGTATTACGCATGGTGGCATCGGTTCTATTCTAAATGCGCTCAAGTATGAGAAGAAAATAATTGTCATGCCTAGACAGAAATCATTTGGCGAGCATGTAGATGATCATCAATTTGAAATTTCAACAGCTTTTCAAGAGAAAGGCTATATCAAAGTTGCTGAAAATGTGGATCAATTAAGGGCACTTCTTACTCAGATCGACGATCTGCATTTCACCAAATACATACAAGAGGAATCAAACCTCCTTTACGCAATTAAGGCTTATATACAAACCTTATAATAAGAGGGGAATAAGATGAAATCTAAAATACTCGTTGTAGGTTCATCGTTAAAGGATATGGGTGGAATCGTTACTGTAATTAGAAATATGGAACAATCTGTTCTCGCCGAAAGATATGATCTAATCAGGGTCGAAACGTATATTTCAGGGAGCGTATTCGCTCGCTTGCACATTTTTATAAGGGGACTGTTTCGTTACTTATTTCAGTTAGTATGGAATAGGCCAGATATCATTCACATTCATATGTCAAATGGTGGGAGCTTTTATAGAAAATCGATTTTGGTGATGATTGGTAAAATAGCTAGATTACCCGTAATCCTGCATATACATGCAGCCAGCTTCGATGATTTTTACAATGCCAATATTTTTCAAAAAAAATATTGTCAGTTCATTCTCAACGCCGTTGATGTATTAGTGGTCTTGTCGAAAGAATGGCATCATTATTTCTCTACCATTGTACCTAATCAGCGAATAGAAATTCTTTACAATGGTGTTTTTAAAATGGAGGAAGAAATAAGCAGGACGAATTCGACTCCGACTTGTCTGTTTCTTGGGAGACTAGGGGAGCGAAAAGGAACGTATGATTTGCTTATCTCCATAAAAAAGTTGAAAGAACAAGGGGTTCGAAGTAAATTCCTATTAGCTGGGGATGGGGAAATTACTGAAGTCACAACTAAATTGAAAGAATATAACATCGAAGACATGGTCGAGGTGCTAGGTTGGATTAATCTCGATGAAAAGGAAGAACTGCTGAGAAAAGTAGATTTGCTAGTGTTGCCCTCGTACAATGAAGGGCTGCCGATGGCCATCTTAGAAGCCATGAACTTTTCGTTGCCAGTCATTTCAACTTACGTAGGGGGAATACCGGAGCTTATCAAAAATGGGGAAAACGGTTATCTCATTGAGCCCGGTGACATTAAGGGATTAACCAAATCATTAGAATTGCTAATCAATGACAGAAATACGATTGTTTACATGGGAGAAAAGAACAGGAAACTGATTCATTCTAGATTTGATATCAATATGTTAATGAATGAATTAGCTCACATCTACCAAAGACTCATTTTTAAATAACAAATAGCATCTAAAAGGACTGATCCATAATGAGCTTGACTATGAGATGTACCTTGTGCTTTTTTTTATTCATGTTTGTCCAGGATCTTATCAATGTCAATATTAACAGCACGTTAGGTAGCTATTTGTCTTATGTAGATGAATTATTCGTCATAGGCGGCATATGTATCATCCTTGTTAAATCCAATTTTAGAATTAAGAAAAGTACACTGATCTTGGCGTTAGTCATGATGGGTGTTCTATTTTTTGGACTACTGTCTAGTGCCCTTCATCAAGTACCAATAAGTACGACATTAGCAGGAGGATTATTAACGATAAAGGGATTTCTATTATTTTTTATTTTTAAAAACCTAAAAATCAACGAAATGAATATTCAGAAAATGATACGTCTTTTCAAGGTGCTTGGTGGTATAGCAGCGATTTTTGCGATTGTTGATTTCTTGTTTCAAGAGCGTTTTCGTAATTTCTTGCATACGAATAATCTAGTAGATGCCAGATCTAATTTAGTAAGTGTTCAATCCATTTTCATTCATCCGGGAACATACGGCTGGTTTATGGTATTTATAGGCTTGTATTATTTGGCCAATTATCTAGTTCGAAAACAAAAGAAATCACTTGTCTATACGATTGTTTTCTTCGTGTTCGCGTTTCTTTCACTGCGATTTAAGGTGTTGCTGGCTATAGTAGTTATTTTAACTTTAGTTGCCATGAAGAAACGCGTATACACGTTAGCGCTTGCGTTCTTAGGTATAGTCATCTTTTTGTTTTTTGGAGATGTGATACAAAATCTGACCACGTTAACCATCGACAGATACATTTCTGTAGACTACATGGAATCGGCCCGTAAGGCCTTGTATCACACTGGATTTACAATTGGTCTACATGATTTTCCTCTAGGTGAAGGCTTTGGAAGATTTGGTAGTTGGATTGCCAGAGTGGACTATAGTCCTGTTTATTATGAATACGATCTACAACGCGTATACGGTTTGAGCCCAGATGATCCGAAATGGGCTACAGATACGTACTGGCCATCCCTCATTGGGGAAGTTGGTATATTGGGAACGATCCTATTCATTACTTTCTTCATCTATGTCATGAGAGGTATTTATGTGAAATTGCATGACGCCAGTGTCAGCAAGAATGGGAAAGTGTTTCTACTCTTTTCCTTATTCATCCTTATTCAGAGTTTGATTGAATCATTGGGTGAACAAATATATAATGGCTCTCCACAATATATTTTTATTTTTGCTGTCATGGGGATGGCTGCCTCTCAGATGGAAAAAGAAGAAGTCTTACAAACTAGCCATTCGAGCGTACAATTATATACCAGAAGGAAGTATTCCTATGACTCGAGTCCTGTTTAAAACCGGGTTAGTCTTATTTTTGGTTACAATGGTAAGTAAGTTACTTGGATTTACAAGAGAAATACTGATAGCCAAAAATTATGGAACTTCTTCTCTTGCGGATGCTTATTATGTTGCATTAACGCCATGTATGTTAGCCATTACGTTTTCTATCACACTTAGCAGCGTTTTTCTTCCCTTATTCGTTAATTTTGCTTCTGATAAAAAGAAATCAAACTTATTCACGAATAATGTCCTATTCATGTTCTTCTCTATTTTTATTGTGGCTTATACGATTGTGATCGTATTTACGCATCACTTCATTTATTTTCTTGCGCCTGGCTTAACAGAGGAAGCAGAAAACATGGCTGTAACACTTGTGAAAATATTATTCCCTCTAGTGTTTATTGTCATAGCTATTCAAATCTATACCCTAATGTTGAATACCTTTCATGATTATATTGCTTCAGCTGCTAGCATTCTTCCTAATAACCTCATTATTATTGCTTATCTTTGGTTATTCGCAGATAAGTACGGTATTGTAGGTGTCGCTATTACAATCCTGGTCTCTTATGTACTACAGCTTGTCATTCTTTACGTACTGATCAGGCGTCATAAGTATAAAGTCGTTAAAAATGTGGAGGTTTGGCATACAAGCTCTAAGAAATTCTTACTATTGCTGTATCCCATCTTGATTAGCTCTGGCTTCACGCAATTTAATTCTGTCGTAGATCGGATATTGGCTTCAGGAATATCTGAGGGGGCAATTACGGCATTATCCTATGCATTTAATTTAAGAGGCATAGCGACAGGTATATGTATTACTCCTGTCATTACACTTACCTTTCCTGAACTGTCACGGCTTTCGCATAACAAAGATTACGAAAAAGTGATAACACTTACTCAAAATAGTTTGTTTTCATTGTTTATTCTTCTTATGCCTCTTACCGTCATATTTATGTCGTTCAGTCATGTCATCGTACAAACGCTCTTAGAAAGAGGGAGCTTCGATTCGAATGCTACGAATATGACTTCCACTATTTTTTGGGCTTATTCCTTAGGGATCATCGCAATAGGATTTAGAGAGGTGACATTGAGAGCTTTCTATAGTTACGGAGATACGAAAACACCAACGTATACGATGATTTCTGGAGCATTGATAAATAGTGTACTCAGTTATTTCTTAGTGAAAAGCATGGGGGTAATAGGGATCGGTTTATCAGCAAGTATTTCTTTTATCATCATAGCTATTATTATGACGATCTTACTTAAAAAGAAGCTAACCTCCATATGGTCGAAGGATTTTATCACCAAAGTGATTAAACTAACTGTGGCCATGGGGGGATGTGGAATAGCACTCTATTCACTCAAAATGGTCCATGTATTCGGCAGCTTATTACTAGAGAATAAATATTACGCATTAATTGGATTGAGCCTATATACACTGTTTGCCTACTTCATTTTTATAGTTCTATTAATTGTCATGAAAGAAAAAGACATTGTAGTCTTAATGAAGAAGCTAGCATTGAATAGAAAAAAGGAGATGAAACTCGGATGAATATCTTAATTATTAATGCCCATTCTTCCAAGAATAAAGGAGATGCAGGAATTGTTCTTTCGATGATTGACGCAATAAAAAAACACAATATGGAATGCAGTATTCGAATTCATAGCAGATTTCCGGAAATCGACAATGAATTCTATGAAGAACCAGTTACATCATGTGTCGATAACGTCTCTATTGACCCGGATACTTCGAAGATAGAAAAGATTGGATCGGTGTTAAAGCTGTTACCGTATTTGAAGAATCTAAGAAAAATAAAGTCTGATGATTATGAATGGGCTGATGTGGTTGTAAGTTGTGGAGGGGGATTTTTACTTTCACATCGATTTAGTGTAGCGCTTATGCAGCATTTGGTTCAAATTAAAACGGCTTTTAACTATGGCAAGCCAGTTGTTATTTATTCACAATCCATTGGCCCTTTTTACAATAAGTATATGCAAATGTTGGCTAAGGAAATTCTCGATAAAGTGGACAGAATCTTTCTGAGAGAAGCGGTTTCCAAACGATGGCTTGAGAAAATCGGATGTAGGAATAAGAACGTAGTATTAGTTCCTGATTCCGCTTTCTCTATGCGTGAAATTATTTCTCCGCGTATAGATAGAATTATAGATGGAATCAAGGAGTCACATGATGGCCCCATAATTGGCTTCACGGTTAGGGACTGGAATTTTCCAGAAGTGAAAGATACCCAAGCATACAAGTCCAAATATATGGAAAGCATAAGATCTGCGATTCAGTATCTTCATCAGAAGTATATGGCGAAGGTATTGTTAATGCCTCAAGTGCTGGGGCCCAATGCTTTTAATGATGATAGAATCATTAGCAGAGAAGTTCTAGAAGGTGTAGACGCTCAAATTGCTGAATTGCTGGAGTTTGATTTCCATCCGCGGGAATTGAAATATTTATATTCTAAAATGGATATGTTTGTCGGAACTAGAATGCACTCCAATATTTTTGCGCTCTCCAATCATATACCTACTGTAGCTATAAATTATGAACACAAAACAAGAGGCATTATGGAAATGCTTGATTTACATGATTATGTGGTAGATATCTCGGAAATTGAGCCCGAGTCATTCATTCAGATGATAGATAACTGTTGGCTGAATAGGAAAGAGCTGCAGGCTAAGCTTGCCAAAGAGATTCCTTTCGTTGTGGAAGAAGCTGAGTTACCTGCCCAAATTCTTAGAGCCTTATAAACTAGCTTAATAGTAATATGATAAATGAACTGTTGATACAGTTCCTAAAGAAATCTCCTTTTAGCGCGCTCATTCATGAAAACACGCCCTCTTCAAAAAAGAGGACGTGTTTCATTCACTAACTCAACAAATGCTTATATGCACTATAATCAATCTCCTGCTTCTCCAGAAAACTCGTCAAACTCCTATAATCGCGCTTCGGCGTTGCTAGGATATACCCCTCAATGCAATGCTCCCTTGTAACTTCCTCTGCATTAGCCTCTAAAGCAACTTGTCCAATTCGCGCGGCAATCGAATGCTTGGCAATATCACGGAAAGCTGTCGGTACAGGTGAAACTAACTGGTCGAGGAATGCTTTGGAATCCGCTGTCCAGAGATGCCGTGAGTTGTCCACGTAATGATTCTGCCAATCGAGCTTGGATTTGCCATCCTCTTTCGGGAGTACCTTGAGAAACTTGCGAAACATGAAATATCCGCCTACCGACATGAAGAATAGCAGCACGCATACCCAGAAAATGATGAACCACATGAAAAAATCATTCGCCATTTATTTGTCACCTCACTAATTTGCTTCAAATAGATAGTAAGAATTATACCTTATTTCTAGATTTCTTGCGACAATACGAGTAAAATAGGAGGGTAGCAGCTACTAATAAAGGAGTTATGACCATGCCTAAAATTGGATCACACGTTTCGTTCTCAGATAAAGGCTTACTAAATGCAGCAGAAGAAGCCGTTTCCTACGGATCATCTACGTTTATGATATACACAGGCGCACCGCAGAATACGCGCCGTAAACCGATTGAAGAACAGTATATTGAAGAAGGCAAAGCTTTGATGGACAAGCACGCGATGAATGAAATCGTTGTCCATGCGCCGTACATTATCAATTTGGGTTCTTATAAGGATGATACCTTTGAACTCGCAGTGCGTTTCCTTCAAGAAGAAATCCGTCGCACGGATTATATTGGGGTACGTAATATTGTACTTCATCCAGGTGCTTACACGGACAAGGATGCGGACTATGGGATTGACAGAATTGCAGATGGTTTGAATGAAGTGCTTGCTGGCGTCAAAGATACGAATGTTAACATTGCCTTGGAAACAATGGCAGGCAAGGGGACAGAGATCGGCCGCAGCTTTGAAGAAATCGCGGAAATTATGGAGCGCGTAGAGTTCAACAACAAGCTGACAGTTTGTATGGATACTTGTCATATTCATGATGCCGGTTATGATATTGTGAATGATTTGGACGGGGTTCTCCATCATTTTGATCGTACGATTGGTTTGGAAAAGTTAGGCGTTATCCACTTGAATGACAGTAAAAACCCGCGTGGAGCAAGCAAAGATCGCCATGCGCCGCTCGGTTCAGGTTGGATCGGTTTTGAGGCGATGAACAACATCGCGAATCATGAGAAGCTGCAGCATTTGCCGATGATTCTTGAGACGCCTTGGATTGGGAAAGAAGACAAAACCCAGCGTCCGATGTATGAAGTGGAAATTGCGTTGCTGTCCGGTAAATTAAGTGGACGTTTCGGTGGTGAATTTCTGGATCACGTGGAGCGAATTGACTTTTTGATGAACAAAAAGGATATTCACTTCCGTGATTTCGTTCTCAAAACATGGGAACTGCTCAAAAATGATGCCAAAGCGAAGAAAGCAGACGGACGCGAGCCGTTGGAGCGCTTGTACGATATTCTTCATGAGGAGCAACTTTTCGCTGATCTTAGCGAAGAACAAATCAATCAACGTCTGATTGTCTGGCTTGCTGGGAATGACATCCTGAAGAAGGCTTAGCCTTCGCTCAGACAGAAATCGCTAGGGGGATAAACATGGAAGCGGGAACCACGAATAACTCAATTCGCCGGGAGAGCGAATTGTTGAATAGAGCAAGAATGCTAATTTCTTGCCCGGATCAGCCGGGAATTGTTGCAGCCGTATCGCAATTTTTATTTGAATACGGTGCGAATATTGTGCAATCTGATCAATACACGATGGATCCAGAGGGCGGCATGTTTTTCATCCGAATTGAGTTCGATTTGGCGGAGTTAGCGAGTCGAGTCGAGATGTTAAGAAGTGATTTCTCAATCGTTGCAGATAAGTTTTCGATGAACTGGAGCCTTTCCTTGGCAAGTCAGAAGAAGCGGATTGCGATCTTCGTATCGAAGGAAGACCATGCGTTGCTTGAGCTATTATGGCATTGGCGTGCAGGGGATCTCAACGCCGACATCGCGATGGTGATCTCTAATCACGATGACATGCGATCACTGGTTGAGCCGTTCGGGATTCCTTTTCATCACATCCCTGTTACCGCGGCTACCAAAGCGGAGGCGGAGCAGCGCCAGCTAGAAGTGATTGGCGATGGCGTCGATGCTATTGTGCTTGCTCGCTATATGCAGATTGTTTCACCATCCTTCATCACACATTATGCGAATCGCATCATCAATATCCACCACTCCTTCCTACCTGCGTTCGTAGGTGGAAAGCCTTATGCCCAAGCGCATAACCGCGGGGTGAAAATTATAGGAGCTACGGCGCACTATGTGACTGACGAGTTAGACGGTGGACCTATTATTGAGCAAGACGTTCAGCGCGTTAGTCACCGAGATAATGTCGAAGATTTGAAACGAATCGGTCGCCATATCGAGCGGATCGTACTTGCACGAGCAGTAGCTTGGCACGTAGAAGATCGAATTATCGTGCATAATAATAAGACGGTTGTGTTTAATTAAAGTGAATTGGGTTGTATCCATTTATGGGTGCAGCCTATTTATATATAGGCGAAAAGTATAACATTTTAACGGGTTATTGTGGCAAAGCCTTAAAGCAAATGGTACAATAATGCAAGCGAGAATCGTCACTTGTATGTACAAGTACGAACAGACGACAATATAGTAATAATGGAGGGAATACTCGAATGACTGCAACAAATAAGACAATTGAACAATTAGCCGTCGACACGATCCGTACACTCGGTATCGACGCGGTCGAAAAAGCGAAATCAGGCCACCCAGGTATGGTAATGGGAGCTGCACCAATGGCTTACGTGCTATGGAAACAGCATATGAAACACAATCCTTCGAATCCAAAATGGGTGAACCGTGACCGCTTTGTACTGTCTGCAGGACACGGCTCCATGCTTTTATACAGCTTGTTGCACTTATGTGGATATGATCTTCCAATGGAAGAGATCAAGAACTTCCGTCAATGGGGAAGCAAAACCCCTGGTCACCCAGAGTACGGTCACACGGCAGGTGTAGATGCTACAACGGGTCCACTTGGACAAGGTGTAGGTATGGCAGTGGGTATGGCGATGGCTGAAGCTCACTTGAGAGAGACTTACAACAAAGAGAACTACCCAGTAATCGATCACTACACGTACGCGATTTGCGGCGATGGCGATATGATGGAGGGCGTTTCTTCCGAAGCGGTTTCCCTTGCAGCTCACTTGAAATTGGGCAAATTGATCATGATGTACGATTCCAATGATATTTCGCTTGATGGCGAATTGAATATGGCATTCTCTGAAAACGTGCAAGCACGTTTCGAAGCTTACGGTTGGCAAGTATTGCGCGTAGAAGAGCAAAACGACCTTGCTGCGATCTCCAAAGCAATTGCAGAAGCGAAAGCTGATACGACGCGTCCTACGTTGATAGAAGTGAAAACGACAATCGGTTTCGGGTCCCCGAACAAAGGTGGTAAAGGCGGACACGTTGGACCGCACGGTTCACCACTTGGCGGCGACGAAGTGAAATTGACGAAGCAAGCATACGGCTGGCCGGAAGAGCCGGATTTCCATGTTCCGGACGAAGTACGTGCACACTACGCAGAAATTCAAAAAGAAGGTACTGCAGCTGAAGAAGCTTGGAGCAATCTTTTGAATGACTACATAAAAGCCTACCCAGAGCTTGGCAACCAATTCAGCGCTGCTGTAAGTGGCGAACTGCCAGCTGGTTGGGATGCAGATCTTCCGAAATACACGACAGAAGACAAGCCTATGGCGACTCGTGTTGCTTCTGGTAATGCGATCAACGCTGTTGCAGGCAAATTGCCACAACTCATCGGGGGTTCCGCGGATCTAGCGAGCTCGAACAACACGATGATCAAAGGCGAATCCAACTACAGCGCTAGCAACTATGCTGGACGCAACGTATGGTTCGGGGTTCGTGAGTTCGGTATGGGTACAGCGATGAACGGTATGGCTCTTCATGGCGGAGTCAAAGTATACGGAGCAACTTTCTTCGTATTCTCAGACTACCTGCGTGCATCCATCCGTCTAGCAGCGCTTATGCAGCTTCCAGTTATTTACGTTTTAACGCATGATAGCATCGCGGTTGGTGAAGATGGACCAACGCATGAGCCGATCGAGCAATTGCCGGCGCTTCGCGTTATTCCGGGCATCACAGTGATCCGTCCTGCAGACGGTAACGAGACTTCCGAAGCTTGGCGTTACGCGATTTCCCAAGCCAAAGGACCAGTAGCGCTTGTCTTGACTCGTCAAAACTTGCCGATCCTTCCAGGTACAGTTGAAGGAGCCAAAGCGAACCTAAGCAAAGGCGGATACGTGGTATCCGACGCTGCTAACGGTAACCCGGATGCTCAAATCTTGGCAACAGGTTCCGAAGTTCAACTAGCTGTCGCGGCGCAAAAATTGCTGCAAGCTGAAGGCATCAACGTACGCGTTGTCAGCCTACCGAGCTTGGAATTGTTCGAGAAACAATCCAAAGAATACAAAGATTCCGTTATCTTACCAGGCGTGAAGAAGCGTCTTGCTGTTGAGATGGCATACCCACTTGGCTGGGAGCGTTACACAGGTGACGAAGGTTCAATCCTTGGAATCTCCACTTTCGGAGCATCCGCGCCAGGGGATACGGTTTTGAAAGAATACGGCTTCTCTCCAGAGAACGTAGCAGCACGCGTGAAAGCATTGTTAGGCTAATCAATTTGCAGGGGCTCAGCTTGTCTGAGCCTCGGCTTACACTTATTCGTAGTCACTTTAGAGGGGGAAATATTAATCATGTCCAGCTTTGAAAATGTAACCGTACTTACGAAAGCCAATGTTTATTTCGATGGAAAAGTAACGAGCCGCACTGTACAATTCGCAGACGGCACGAAGAAAACGCTTGGTATTCTGCTTCCAGGTGAATACGAATTCGGAACAGATGTAAAAGAAATCATGGAAATTCAAGCTGGTGAGCTGAACGTATTGCTTCCAGGCAGCAGCGAGTGGATCACGATCAATGGCCAAGGTGAATTCACCGTGCCAGCGAACACGAAATTCAAGCTCGAAGTGAAAACTGTAAGCGACTATATTTGTTCGTATATCGCAGAGTAATCTGCGAGTGTGAAATAGCTCTCGTCTTCCCTCGGTGCAAACCGGTGAAGGCGGGAGCTTTTT
The DNA here is from genome assembly GCF_059692035.1 of Paenibacillus sp. J22P143. NCBI lineage: Bacteria > Bacillati > Bacillota > Bacilli > Caryophanales > Paenibacillaceae > Paenibacillus > Paenibacillus sp. J22P143. Next base: position 269 of record NZ_JCAUAQ010000005.1, on the reverse strand, counting down.
TGTGCCCGCCAGTGCTCGAACTGGCGGGAGGAGTGCCTAATATGAGTGGTGAACCACTCTTATTCCGCCTTAATCCGCGTGAAACGCGGAAATAAGAGCGGTCAGCCGCTCTTAAAGATCCCGCCAGCGCTCGAACTGGCGGGAGAAGTGCCTAATAAGAGTGGTGAACCACTCTTATTCCGCCTTAATCCGCGTGAAACGCGGAAATAAGAGCGGTCAGCCGCTCTTAAAGATCCCGCCAGCGCTCGAACTGGCGGGAGAAGTGCCTA